>JAZRFE010000043.1:0-72721 GCA_045661205.1 Bacteroidaceae bacterium
GAGCCCAACAGCTCACTCACAGTTCCCTCTGACGAGGAGAACCTCGACGGCTTGAACTTCCTCGCCGGCAAACACGTTGATGAGGTGAACAAGATGGCCGAGCTTGGTACACAGCTTGCTCACGTAGACGGCGGTGTTCCCAACATGCGCATCTCTATCCCCAAACTCAATGAGTACTATTTGGGTCAGCTCATTTACTTCTTCGAGATTGGTTGCGGTATCAGCGGCTACGTTCTTGGTGTGAACCCCTTCAACCAACCCGGTGTTGAGGCATACAAGAAAAACATGTTCGCATTGCTCGACAAACCCGGTTACGAGGAGGAGAGCAAAGCCATCCGCGCAAGATTGTAATTTATGACAAATTATAAAAACGCAATAAACAGCTACCTGCAACTGCAAGGCCTCAAGGCCTTGCAGTTGCGTGCTGTATTGTTCGACATGGACGGAGTGTTGTTCGACTCCATGCCCCACCATGCACGTGCATGGTCACAGGTGATGCAGGAGGCTGGTTATGACTTTTCGCCCACCGATGTCTACATGAACGAAGGCCGCACAGGTAGCGACACCATCACAACAGCCAGCCTCGCACAGCGCGGCACTGTGCCCATACAAGAGGAGATTGACAGATTGTGCAAAGCCAAATGCGACCTCTTCGCCACATATCCCGAAACACTTCCCATGCAGGGAGCAATAGAGCTTGTAAACAAAGTAAAAGCCTGTGGACTAACCCCCATGATAGTGACAGGCTCGGGCACCCCTACTCTGCTTGAACGCATTGCAGTAAACTTTCCCGGGCTATTCGACCCCGCACACATTGTAACAAGTTTCAATGTCAAACGCGGAAAACCCCACCCCGACCCCTATCTGCTTGCACTCGAAAAGGGTGGATTCAGTGCCAACGAAGTGATTGTGGTGGAAAATGCACCATTAGGCGTACAAGCAGGCGTAGCAGCAAAACTCTTCACCATTGCCGTAAACACAGGCCCCCTTGAAGAGAAGGTACTCGCCGACGCAGGAGCATCAATAATATTCCCCGCAATGCCCACGCTTGCCGCCGAATGGGAGAACCTGTATAAAGCACTTACCGAAAGATAATCTTTTCCGACAAATGAAACGGCTCATCAAACAGCTTCGCGACGAACTTGCAGACCTCTACACGCAAGGCGAGAGAGATGCCATTATACGCATTATTGCCCTCGACTTGCTGAAGATAGAAAACACAGCATTCTATCTGCGCGACGATATAAACCTCGATGCACAACAGCAGCAAATGCTTACCGATGCAACAGAGCGACTGAAAAGAGCCGAACCTATACAATACATCATCGGCGAGACAGAATTTTGCGACCTCACATTCAAAGTAAACCCCTCAGTGCTCATTCCGCGTCCCGAAACAGGCGAACTTGTAAGATGGATTGTCGAAGAGAACAAAAATAAAGAGAACACTATTCTCGACATTGGCACAGGTAGCGGATGTATAGCTATATCCCTTGCAAAAATGATGCCTCAGGCAACAGTCACAGCCTGGGATATATCACCGCAAGCCATTGAGACGGCACGTAGCAACAATGTTGTAAACGGAACAAAGGTAACCTTTGTAGAGCAGGATATTTTTACGGCAAACGAAGATAACGGAAAATATGACATTATCGTGAGTAACCCTCCATACATAAAGGAGATTGAAAGAGAGAACATGCAACGCAACGTGCTCGATTGGGAGCCACAAATAGCACTGTTTGTACCCGACAACGATCCGCTTGTTTTCTACCGCCATATAGCTCGTAAGGGATTGCAACTGCTCAAGCCCGGTGGAAAGCTCTACTTCGAGATAAACAGAGAGCATGGGCAAGAGACATGTGCCATGCTTGCCCAATATGGTTATAAGGCAATAGAACTTCACAAAGACTTTGCCGACAACGACCGTATGATAAGAGCCATCCTTGAATCGCCAACCACCCACACACCGCAAGCATGAAAAAAATAAGTGACGCTGAAGCGCTGAACAAGGCAGCTGCTTATTGCACTTTGTGCGAAAGATGTATAAGCGAAGTGAAAGCCAAACTCGACGCATGGGGCATCGAGTACAGCTCACAGACAAAAATCATCGACAGACTCATCGATGAAAAATTCATTGACGAAAGCCGTTACTGCTCGGCATTCGTAAACGACAAACTGCGTTTCAACCATTGGGGAAGAATAAAGATTCAGGCAAAGCTCAGAGAGAAGAGACTTCCACGAGAACTTATAGCATCGGCACTCGAAAATATCGACGAAGAGGAGTACTGCAACATTCTGCGCACACTGCTTGCGAACAAATCGAGAGAGGTAAATGGCGACGAAGAACGCAAGAAAAGAGAAAAACTGCTACGATTCGCCGCAAGTAGAGGCTTTGAGCCGTCAATCATAATGAAACAGATGAACTTTTACCCCGATGAAGTGGATTTCTGACCTTATAGATATTATCTTTCCGCGAAGTTGCGCAGTATGCGGAAAATCACTCAGCAGCAGCGAACAAGACATTTGCATAAACTGCCTGATAGAACTGCCACGCATCGACGAATACAAGAGAGACAACACAATTGAAAAGCTCTTTTGGGGAATATTACCAGTGGAGCGTGTCGCCTCATATATGCTCTACGCAAAGGAGTCGCCATACAACAATCTGATACATCGCATGAAGTATAGCGACCGACCCGAAATTGGAGAGCGCATGGCAACAACTGCGGCAAGCGAACTTATGAAACACAATTTCTTCGAGGGGGTTGATATTATTGTACCTCTGCCACTCTCGAAAAAGAAAAAAAGACAACGCGGATATAATCAATGCGACTACATTGCCCGCGGAATATCAAAAGTGACAGGTATTGCGATAGACAGCAACAGTGTCATCCGCCACATAGCCAACGACACGCAGACTCACAAACAACGCGATGAACGATGGAAGAACGTAGAGAACATTTTCAGCGTCACCGACAGTGAAACCCTCAAAGGCAAGCACATACTGCTTGTGGATGATGTCCTCACCACCGGAGCCACACTCACCAGCTGTGGCAGCGCAATTCTCACCGCAGTGCCCGACGCAAAGATAAGCATCTTCACACTTGCATGCGCAGGAAAGAACATCTGATAAAAGCATAATAAAAAACGTTCGGAAAATTCCGAACGTTTTTTATTATGCTTATTCAAAGATAGTATTATTTATTCTTCAGCAATTCGTTGTAAGCCTCAAGCAACTGCTCAAGAGCCTGCTTGAGCGTGGAGAGCGGACAGCCTACATTCATACGCATAAAGCCGGCACCCTCTACACCAAAGGTAGAGCCTTCGTTCATCGCGATACGAGCCTTGTTTACGCAGAAGTCCACAAGCAACTCTTTTTCGAGGTTGAGTTTTCTGCAATCGAGGAAGACAAGATATGATGCCTGAGGACGCACAATGCCAAGCAAAGGCATCTTCTCAGCAATGAATTTCTCCATATAATCGACATTTGCAGTAATATAGTCCACAATCTCGCCGAGCCATTCGGCACCCTCATCGCTGAAGGCAGCAGCAGTAGCTATGGTCGCAAAAATATGAGCGTGGTTAAGCTCGCTCTTCATCAGATAGCCATTATATCTATCGCGCAGTTCTTTATTGGGAATAATGGTGAAAGAGGACATCAGACCGGCAATATTGAAGGACTTGCTCGCTGCCATCATGGTTATAGAGTTCATCGCAGCCTTCTCGCTGACAGTTGCAAAGGGAATATGCTTGTAACCTTTGAAGGTGAGGTCGGCATGTATCTCGTCGGAAATGACAATTACATTATTGTCAGCACAAATTTCGGCCATGCGCATAAGCTCCTCGCGCAGCCACACACGACCACCGGGATTATGCGGATGACACAAAAGGAATAGCTTACACTCCTTTACCTTCTGCTCAAAATCGTCAAAATCAATCTCGTACTGACCATTCACCAATTTCAGAGGGTTGGTAACAACTGTACGTTCATTCCACTGTGGAACATGGAAATAGGGGTGATAGACAGGGGGCTGAATGAGCACCTTGTCGCCCTTTTCTGTCAGGCACTGCACTGCAAAAGATATTGCAGGTACAATACCCGAAACATGCTCTACCCACTCGGGCGCAACCTCCCAACCATATTGCGACGACGCCCAGCGCTGTATCGCAGGCAACCAACTGCCACACTTTTGTGTGTAGCCCAGAATCTCGTGCTCCATGCGTTTGCGCATTGCCTCCATGATGAAAGGAGGAGTCTTGAAGTCCATGTCGGCAATCCACATGGGAATAATATCTTCGCGACCATACACCTCTTTTCTGATATCATACTTCAGACAGTCGGTATTTTCGCGAGGTACAATTTCGTCAAAGTTGTATTTCATAATAATATAGAAGTTTTCAAAATATCACAATTTTATGTTCATCTGCATCGTATCTTATGCCATCGTTGTCGATGAACGAAGAGAGCGCACCACTACTCGACAATTCCTCTACATTGCCGGCATGTAACTGTTTTTTATCCATAAGCCACAGCCTGTCCGAGAGGCGCAAAGCAAGTTCAAGGTCGTGTGTAGAGAGCAGAATGGCCTTGCCACGCTCATGAGCAAGAGTGCGAAGCGATTGCATGAGAGCAACACGACTCGCAAAGTCGAGAAAAGCGGTAGGCTCGTCGAGCAAGATGATAGGTGTCTCCTGTGCCACAGCCTTTGCAATCATCACTTTTTGTCGTTCACCGTCGCTCAGCGTCTCTATCATGCGATTGGCAAGCGAAGAAATACCAAGCATCTCCATAGCCTCGTCTACCACCCTTTTATCGCGCGAAGAGTTGAGGCCGAAAAAGCCGGTATATGGCATGCGTCCCATTGCTACAACCTCGTGCACAGATAAATTATATATCGGCTCGCGCCCGGTAAGCACTATCGCCAGATGGCGCGATAATTGCGAAGCATCGTTCACACCACCCTCGCGACCACAATACTCTATTTCGCCCGACAAGCGAGGCTGAAAAGCAGAAATGGTACGGAGAAGAGTAGACTTCCCCGCACCATTCAGACCAACCAACGATACAAGCTCTCCGCTGTAAAGTCGGGCATTTATTGCATCGACAATCTGATGTCGCGAACCGCCACCGGTGTAACCGATGGCAAGATTCGACAATATCAGAGCCGGAGCATTCATAATATTAATTACTTACGATAACCAACCCACTCCTGCAACAGGTCAAGAATCTCTTTCTTCATATCCTCGGGCATAGTACCGATGCGTGCCTTGTGGCTGCCGTCAGGCTCAATGAAGATGCGAATATTCTTCTTGTTACGGTCGCGCAACCATGTAACACCATTTGCAGTCCAGGGGTCCCACTCGCCGTAGATGTATATCATCTTGGGGTCGTTCTCTGTGAGGTAATCGACAACCTTACGGTGAACGCTGCCATCAAATTCCACGTCGTACCAATCCTCGCCGAGCATAATCTTTTTGTAGTAATCGGTCAAAGGCTCCTTGATGTATTTCTTGAAAGGCTCAATGTTATATCCATAATAACCGAAGTCTTTTACAGCCTGAACCGAGAATGAATCGAAACCGTTGCCACGTGAAAAGTAATCGGGGTCGCAGCTTGCAATGAAATATTTGAAAACAGCCTCGTCACCAGCCTCGAGTGTGGGAATCTTCTCTACGGGATTGCCCCACTGCCAGAAAGAGAATGCATACTCAAGCACGCAATAGTCATAAATTACCGACAAAGGCTGACGGAAAGAATACTTCTTAGTTTTGCAATAGTGCTCGAAAAGGGGCATGTACACCTCTTTGCGCTCGAGCATCAGAAGCTGGAAATTACGCACAGCGTCGCGTTTGGCTTTTGTCGAAGCCTGCTCGAGGAACGACTCGTGACGACCATCTTCGAGAGCCACACACAAAGGAGCCACATAGGGAACAGAAACATCTACATCCTCGGGGTAGTATGCACGATAGAACATAGATGTCGAACCACCCTTGCTGATACCGGTAGAGAGCCATTTGTTCTTGTAGAACTCCTTGAAGGCAGTGGTAATTGCATGATAGTCCTCCATTGAATTGGGAATTGTAAGATAGTCCCAATTACAGGGTGTGGGAGTAGACTCCTCAAAATATCTGTGCTCAACAAAAAGTACATTGGCATCTATGAGGGTTGTAAGCTCTTCGTAAAAACGGTTTGAAGAGAAATTACCACCACCACCGTAACCCTGAGTGATGATAACCATAGGACGATCCCATCCACGGTGACCCAAAAGTACACGCTGCTCGAATGTACCAGCCTTGGGGTTGTCCTTGTCGAGTTGCTGGGTAAACTTCAAAGAGTAATAAGTGCGGAGAGTGTCGAGTTTTTCAATCTTCTCGAAGCTGCTCACTGCATCAATTTTTTTAAGCATCTTTGTCACGTCATTGCTCTTTGCGCCAATAGTGAGAGCAAAGAGAACAAGTAACAACACTGAAAAATAACGTTTAAGCATAATAGTTGTATTTAATTGATTTTTAATTATTCAAAATTTAGAATTCCTTTTCCGATGAATTATTTTTTTCTTTCAAGCTCTTGCAGACTCTCCATCTTCTTTGTTTCAAGGAATTCGTAGATACCGCTCAGATGCTCACGTACACGCTTGCCACCAAACTCGTAGACCTTTGTCACGAGACCATCGAGAAAATCACGGTCGTGGCTGACAACGATGAGTGTGCCGTCGTAATCCTGCAAAGCCTGCTTGAGAACATCTTTGGTTTTGAGGTCAAGGTGGTTGGTAGGCTCGTCGAGAATGAGCAGGTTCACAGGTTCGAGCAACAGTTTAAGGATAGCGAGTCTGGTGCGCTCTCCACCCGAAAGAACTTTTACCTTGCGGCTGCTCTCCTCACCTCCGAACATAAATGCACCCAAAAGGTCGCGAATCTTGTTGCGCACTTCGCCTTTCGCAACATCATCGATAGTCTGGAAAACAGTAAGTTCATCATCGAGCAACGACGCCTGATTCTGTGCAAAGTAACCAATCTGCACATTATGACCGAGAGTGATTGTTCCATCATGCTCAATCTCACTCATGATAGACTTGACCATTGTAGATTTACCCTCACCGTTACGACCGACAAAGGCAACCTTGTCGCCACGTTCGATTGTGAAATTGGCATTTTCGTAAATGAGCTTGTCGCCGTAGCTCTTACCCACTCCGTCACACTGCACAGGGTAGCTTCCACTGCGTGGCGAAGGAGGGAATTTAAGTCTCAACTGTGATGTATCTTCCTCGTCAACCTCGATAAGCTCAAGTTTCTCGAGCATCTTCACGCGGCTCTGCACCTGAAGAGTCTTTGAGTATGTACCTTTGAAGCGCTCGATGAATTCCTTTGTCTCGCGTATCATCTTCTGCTGCTCCTCGTACTGTTTCTGCTGCTGTTCGCGACGCTCTTTGCGCAATTCCAGATAGTGGCTGTACGAAGCCTTATAGTCATATATGCGACCCATAGTAACCTCGATGGTACGAGTGGTGATTGAATCGACAAACTTTCTATCGTGACTGATAAGCACCACAGCCTTTGAAGATGTCTTTATAAACTCCTCGAGCCATTGAATACTCTCAATGTCAAGGTGGTTAGTGGGCTCGTCGAGCAACAGCACATCGGGGTCTTTCAGCAACAATTTTGCAAGTTCTATTCTCATGCGCCATCCGCCGGAAAAATCGCTTGTGGGGCGGTTGAAGTCGCTACGCTCGAAGCCAAGACCGAGAAGAGTCTTTTCAACATCCTCTTCGAAGTGTGTCATATCAATCGCGTAGAACTTCTCGCTAAGGGCAGTAACCTTTTCTATGAGAGCCATATAAGAATCGCTCTCGTAGTCGGTGCGCTCCATCATTTCTGTGTTCAGACGTTCTATTTCCTGCTCAATCTCCTTCAAGTGGGCAAAAGCCTGTGCTGTTTCCTCAAAAACAGTGCGACCATCCTCGGTCATAAGATGCTGCGGCAAATAAGCCACCACGCAATCCTTAGGCACAGAGACTGTACCACGTGTAGCCTGTCTGACACCCGCAAGTATCTTTAGCAGTGTACTTTTTCCAGCACCGTTCTTACCCATAAGGGCTATACGGTCTTTCTCATTAATTTGGAAAGAAATATCTTTAAAAAGTGTCGTTCCGCCAAACTCGACGGCAAGACCATCAACTGAAATCATATTTATAAATGTTTCTAAATATTATTTCGCGAAGATACTCAAAAATTCGCATATGAACGAGAGTTTTTCAATATAATACACTAATTTTGCAGCGACTTTAAACACACTAAGATTATGAAGAAAATAAGAGCCGCTATTGTCGGTTACGGCAACATAGGCAAATACGCCTTGCAGGCATTGGAGAGCGCACCCGATTTTGAGGTTGCAGGAGTTGTACGTCGTTCGGGAGCAGAGAACAAACCCGCCGAACTGAGCAACTACCCCGTAGTAAAAGAGATAAGCGAACTTAAGGATGTAGATGTTGCAATATTGTCTACCCCAACAAGAAGCGTCGAGGAGTATGCAAAGCAGATACTCGAAGCAGGAATAAACACAGTGGATAGCTTCGACATCCACTCACAGATTGTACCCTTGCGCCGTTCGTTGAACGAGAGCGCGAAGAAAGGAAATGCCGTTTCGATTATTTCGGCAGGCTGGGACCCCGGAAGCGACTCGGTAGTAAGAACATTGTTGCAGGCAATAGCCCCCAACGGTATCACATACACCAACTTCGGCCCCGGTATGAGCATGGGACACACCGTTGCAGTAAAAGCAATCGAGGGTGTTCAGGCAGCATTGTCTATGACCATCCCCACAGGTACAGGTATTCACCGTCGTATGGTATATATCGAAGTGAAAGAGGGTTACGAGTTCGATAAAGTGGCAGCAGCAATCAAGGCCGACGCATACTTTGTAAACGACGAGACACACGTGATACAGGTGCCTTGCGTGAACGAGCTTCTCGACATGGGGCATGGCGTAAACCTCACACGCAAAGGTGTGTCGGGAACCACCCAGAACCAGCTTTTCGAGTTCAACATGCGCATAAACAACCCCGCCCTCACCGGTCAGGTTCTTGTATGCGCCGCACGCGCCACTATGAAACAGCAGCCCGGATGCTACACAATGATTGAGATTCCGGTAATAGACCTGTTGCATGGCGACCGCGAAGAACTCATTGCACATCTTGTATAAAAACAACCGTACAGTAAAAGTGGCTCTGCAAATTTTGCAGAGCCACTTTTACTATAATATTGTAGCAAAAATATAAAATAGAAATAATTTCCGCACAGCAATTTTGCACATAGCGACCTTTATAGTACCTTTGTTAAACATAAATACAACAGAAACATAAATCAATAATAAATAAACAGATGAAAAGAAAATTGCTACTGACAATCTTGTGTGCAATAACAGGATTAACATTTGCGAGCGAGACACCTATGTGGCTCCGTAACTGTAAAATTTCACCCGATGGCAGCACCATTGCTTTCACCTACAAAGGTGACATCTTCACAGTGCCTGCCACAGGTGGCGAGACACGACAGATAACATCGCTCAACTCCTATGACACCACCCCCGTATGGTCGCCCGACGGAGAGAATATCGTATTCTCGTCGAACCGCGAAGGCAGTTTCGACCTTTATATCGTTTCTAAAAAGGGAGGCACACCCAAACGCCTCACCACAAACTCAGCAGCAGAGTACCCCGAAGCGTTCCTAAACAACGAAGAGGTGCTCTACACTACACAGATAATGCCCGATGCAAATTATGGTCAGTTTCCCAGCGGTAATTTCCAACAGGTATATAAAGTATCAGTAAACGGCGGCCGCCCCACTCTCTTCTCGTCAGAGTACATGGAAGCAATCAGCATAGACAAAAGCGGAAAGAAAATCCTTTACAACGACAAAAAGGGCTACGAGGACAAGTGGCGCAAGCACCACCGCTCGTCAATCACACGCGACATCTGGACAGCCAATGCTGACGGCACACGCAAATTTACCAAAATAACATCATTCAACGGCGAGGACAGAAACCCCGTTTGGAGCAATGACGGCGACAGTTTCTATTACCTGAGCGAGCAAGATGGTACATTCAACATCTACCGTTCATCAATCTCGGAGCCAAGCAAGCAGAAGCAGATAACAAAGCATAGCAAACACCCTGTACGTTTCCTCTCGGCAGCAAACAACGGCACACTCTGCTACACCTTTGACGGCGAAATTTACACAGTGAAAGATGGTGGTTCACCCAAGAAGGTAAACATATCACTCACAGCCGACCTGCGCCAACCATCAACATCACGCATGAGCTTTAATGGTGGTGCATCGGCAATGGCTGTAAGCAAAGAGACAAACGAAGTGGCATTCGTGCAGCGTGGTGATATCTTTGTGACAACAATGGACCACAACGGCACACGTCGCATCACCGACACTCCCGAACAGGAGCGCAACGTAGACATCAGTGCCGATGGTCGCACAATCATCTATTCGGCCGAGCGCAACGGACAGTGGGGAATATACAAGAGCGAAATTGTACGCAAAGAGGATAAATACTTCACCTACGCAACAGAGATAAAAGAAGAGCCGCTAGTGGTAGGCGAAAAGGCATCCTTCCAGCCCACATTCTCACCCGACGGCAAAGAGATTGCATTCCTTCAGGACCGCACCACCCTATGCGTCTATAACATCGAGTCGAAAAAAGTACGTACAGTACTCGACGGAAAATACAACTACTCTTATAGCGACGGCGACCAAACATACACATGGTCACCCGACAGCAAATGGTTCCTTGCTAAATACATCTCAGTAGGCGGATGGAACAACACAGATATCGTGCTTGTGAAAGCCGACGGCAAGGGCGAGATGTACAACCTCACCGAAAGCGGATACTGCGACGAGAATCCCCGTTGGGCACTCGACGGAAAAGCAATGATATGGAGTTCGGACAGAGCAGGTTTCCGCAGTCACGGAAGCTGGGGTGCACACCGCGACGAATACATCATGTTCTTCGACGCCGACGCATACGACAAGTTCCGCATGAGCAAAGAGGAACTTGCCATAACCGAAGAGATGGAGAAAATGCAGAAAGAGGCCGAGGAGAAGGCTCGCAAAGAGAAAGAGGAGAAAGAAAAGGACAAAAAGAAAAACAAAGACGACAAGAAGAAAGAGGCAGACGAGAAAAAAGAGAATGAACTAAAATTCGACCTTGAAAATAGAAAAGACCGCATCATACGCCTCACCACACACTCCTCGTCACTTGGCGATGCAGTGCTCACAAAAAAAGGCGACAAGCTACTCTACCTCACAAGTTTCGAAGGTGGCGTAGACCTTTGGGAGCGCAACTTCCGCGAAGGCAGCGACAAAATTGTTGTCCGCGGACTCGGTTGGGGCCGACTTATCACGGACAAAGATATGAGATACGCCTACATTGCAACAGGCTCAATGAAACGCATTGACCTGAACAACAACGGTGTTCACAACATCTCATACAACGCAGAGTTCAACTACCGCCCCGCCGAAGAGCGTGAATATATCTTCAACCACATATGGCAGCAGGTAAAAGACAAGTTCTACGACCCCGACATTCACAATGTCGATTGGGAATTCTACAAGAAGGAGTACAAGAAATTCCTTCCCCACATAAGCAACAACGTAGACTTTGCCGACATGCTCTCCGAACTTTTAGGCGAGCTTAACGGATCGCACACCGGTGCACGAGCAAGTTTCAGCAACAACTACCAGACAGCAGCACTCGGCGCATTCTACGACGAGACATACGACAAAGACGGCCTTAAGATAAAAGAGATACTCAAGAACGGCCCCCTCACACGCGCAAACACCAAAATAAAAGCGGGAACCATCATCGAGAAAGTAAACGGCAAAGAGATAAAGAAAGGCGAGGACTACTATCCGCTTTTCGAGAATCTTGCCGGTAAGAGAGTGCTTCTTTCGCTCTACAACCCCGAGACCAAAGAGCGTTTCGAGGAGTGGGTAAAACCCATCACTCAAGGCGCACAAAACGAACTGCGCTACAAACGTTGGGTAGAGCGTCGTCGCGAAATAGTCGATTCACTCTCGGGTGGCCGCATAGGATATGTACATGTAAGAGACATGGACAGCGAGAGTTTCCGTCAGGTCTACTCCGATATTCTAGGTCGCGACCGCAACAAAGAGGCAGTGCTTGTTGATACACGCCACAATGGTGGCGGCTGGCTGCACGACGACCTTGCAACCCTGCTAAGCGGCAAGGAGTACCAGCGTTTCACACCACGCGGACGTTACATTGGTAGCGACCCCTTCAACAAATGGAACAAACCCTCGGCAGTACTTATCTGCGAGGACAACTACTCCAACGCACATGGCTTCCCAACAGTCTACAAAGCTCTGGGCATCGGCAAGCTCATTGGTGCCCCCGTACCGGGAACAATGACAGCCGTGTGGTGGGAGCGTCAGATAAATGGCGAGGTTGTCTTTGGTATTCCACAAGTAGGTGTGCAGGACAATAATGGTAAATATCTCGAGAACCAAGAGCTGCAGCCCGACATTCTGGTGTACAATTCTCCCGAGGACAACATCAATGGAAAAGATACACAGCTCGAAACAGGCGTTAGACATCTGCTCGAAGTTATCGGCAAAAAGAAATAAAACCTATCACAACATCACAGCGGGGCACTTTTCAAGTGCCCCGCTGTTTTTATATAGCATTCTGAAAAAAACATAAAAAGTAATCTCAAACGAACAATATGCCACAAAAAAACATTAATACATACGAACGGCGGACAGCAGCAACGACGAAGCGATACAGAAGTCGGAGCAATCGCTCCGCAAAAATCTGCATTTGAAAGATGAGTTTTGCAGAATAGCAAGATGTAACTGTATCATTAGCTGCTGCCACCGTTCATTTGTTTAACCATTAAATACACTAAAAAAAATGAGCATGCCCATGAGACGTGGAACCACACAACATTGGATTCCCAGCATTTTCAACGACTTTTTTGACAACAACTGGATGGTGAGAAGCAACAGTACAGCACCCGCAATCAACGTACTCGCAAACGACAAAGAGTACACCATCGAGGTGGCAGCACCCGGAATGACAAAATCGGATTTCAAGATTCAGATGGACGAGGACAACGACCTTACCATTACCATGGAGAAGAACTGCAACTGTTGCTGCAACAAAGAGGAAAAGAAAGTAGAAAGCCACGACGCAGCAAAACCTGTAAACAGCGAAGAGTCGAAAGGCCGATACCTGCGACGCGAATTTTCATATACCAAATTCCAGCAGACACTTGTACTGCCCGATGACATTGAACCTTCAAAAATAGAGGCAAAGGTTACCGACGGTGTTCTTTGCATAAAAATTCCCAAAAAGAACAAGCCCGAAGAGAAGAGCATCAGCCGAGACATCACCATCAACTAAAAAAAACAGCAGCCGATAGTTCCTATCGGCTGCCTACATTTATTATCGATTACCGTCTATTTACTTTTCTTCGACAAAATATTATCATATACACTCATCATCTTGTCCACCGAGGCACCCCAGCTATAATTTTCAACAACATGCTTACGCGCACTGCGTCCCATCTCAGCAGCAAACTGAGGATTCAGCAACAGGTGAAGAATCTTTTCGGCTGCTGCAGCATCATCACCACGCGGAACAACATATCCTGTAACACCGTCGGGCACAACCTCACAAAAGCCATCGGCGTCAGACACCACCACAGGAACCTCGCAAGCCATTGCCTCAATGGCCGCCACGCCGAAACTCTCACTTTGCGAGAGAGCTACAAATACATTCATGCGCGAAATAAATTCGGGAACCGAGGCATTGGGAATGCGGCCGACAAATTCAACTTCCTGGCGTACATCAAGCTCTTCACACAACGCCTCAAGGTTTTTAAGTTCCGACCCCTCACCTGCAATTATCAACTTCACACGTCTGCCCTGCAATGCGCTTTTCACCCTTGAAAACGCCCTGATGAGAACATCAATGCCATAAACCTCACGAAGAGCCTTTACAGTACCAATGACAAGTTCGTCGCTATCGGACTTACCGGCACCTATCGGGCAGAACTTCTCAACATCCACACCGAAAGGAGTAATTTCAGGCTCTTTGCTAGTGTATAGCTTAGTCTCGGCAGCCATCACATTGCTTGTGGAAAGCACAACATCGGCCTTAGCAAGATTATATTTAAGAATCATCTTGTGTATAGGCGAAATGCGAGGGAAGTAATATACATCACTGCCCCACACCGATACAACATAAGGATGCTTACCAGCCAATGCGCCCAAGAGGCCGTAGCTCGATGCAAAATGAGCGTGAATAATATCGGGAGCGAAACTCTTAATAGCCTTCTTGATAAAAGATACAGTATTCAGATATTTCAATTTACTGAAAGAGTTTCCGCCACACTGTTGCTTAGTGAGCGTATTATATGAGAAAGAGAGGCACTTCACATTGGGAATACCCTCGTAGAAATTCATTCCCGCATCGCTGAGACTGAAAAGCATAATCTCGGCACCGCGTGCAGCAAGCGACGTCACCCATCGCTGAGTGTGCACGTTACCCGCATCTGACATTATAAAAAGTTTCATTTTTTCAACTCCTTTCCGCACCAGTCCTGCGACAGTGCCTTTATAAAATCATCATATGTTACCTCTTCTTTCACACGCGACTCGCGGTACAATCGTTTCAGGAACGAGAATATCTCACCGAAAGAGCATCCCTTCTTGCGCAACAGCAAAGCGATATATGGCAAATAGAATGCACGCCACAATACAACAAAAAGCGGCGAATAACACTGACGCACATCGATGAATCGGTTCAGATAATGGATATACACCTTTCCGGGAACGTTATGCTTCTTGTTCAACGAAGTACCCACCTTGTGGTATATAAGCGAATTGAGCACACAGGCCATCTTTACCCCACCCTTCGCCATTCTGATAGAAAATTCAAAATCCTCTTCTCCAAAGAAAAAGCGCTCGGTGAGCAGACGCTGCTCGGCATCGAGCAAAGAGGCAGGAACAAACAGAGCACAACCTGTGACAAACGATATATCTATATAATCTTTCTCCACGATGCTCTCGGGGGTACAACCTGCATAATTGTACTTGCGAAAACCGTAACGCAGACGGCCTCCTGCATTCCAGATACGCTGCTTGTCGGAATAGAAATTGATAAGAGGCGTCAGCACCTCATACTCGGGGCATGCCGAGCGGAAGTCGCACAGTTTGACAAGAAAATCCTTGCAAACTACCGTATCGTTGTTGAGCAACAAAATATTATCGGGTACCGACTGCATTGCGAGTTTCGCAGCCATATTGTTTCCCTTTGCAAAGCCATAGTTACGCCCGAGAGCATAGAGCAACACCTGACCGCATTCACAGGTAACACTCTGCTCGCCACCCTCGACAACCTTTTTGTAGCGAAAGTCTGCTTCACCGAGCCAAGCCTCAATTTTCTCTACCGAGCCGTCACACGAACCATTATCGGCTACAACCACGAAAAAATCTCCGTCGGCATCGGCAAGCGAACGCAAACAATCTATCGTGACGTCCGCACCTTTCCAGTTTAATATTATTATTGCTGTCTTCATCATAGAAATCATTTATCTGAAACCTCGCCATTGGTTGCAGGTATCTCCTTATTCTCCTCGCCGCGTTTTCTGAAAAGCATATAAAGCACAAGCACCCATGCAGGCACCTCCAGGAACGGCAAATGGTAGAAATAGTATTCGAACCACCCCATAATGAGCATTCCCACATAGAAGAAATATACAAGAGCCACAAATATACTCTTGCAACGCATGAGCCATATCTTCAGCAAATACATCATCGACGAGAAAAGCAGTACAAGCGAGATATATTCAAAGGTCGAAGTATTAATGTACAAAGTACCGAAAAAGGCACGCACGTTGGAACCATTGACACCATTATATATAAAATGGGGGTTTATCACCTCAACAAAATCACCACCTCCTGTAAATGCTTTAAAGAGGTTCACAACGCAGGCAAGAACCGAATATGGTGCAGGACGCTCAAGGATACCCATCTGCAAGTCCTGACTCCATCCAACAATTCCACTTATAAAATAGTGGATGAATATGTCACATATAAACTCAAAAACCACACTGTAATCGGCAGCTTGGTCGCCCTTACCCAATACAAGTGCCAAAGAGTAGCTTATTATAAATACACCAAATGCAAAAAGGAAAATCTTCAGAAAGAGAGAGATTTTCAGTTTCATCTTACCCGTAAACAGACGCATGGCAAGACCACCCATAGCTGGAATAAGTATCCACGAGTTCACTCCATACAAAAATGTAATAATGAACATCGCAATCACTATAATAGCATAGTACCAATGCTGTTTGTCGTATTTATAGATATAAAGCATTACGAGAGCATGCAACAGACGATGCAGGTGTCCCCACACGCCAAAGCCACAAAATGCCTGACCAAAATCGGACGTACCCGGCAGGTGTGGACTCGAGTGCATCATGCGCCACAACCTAATGTAAAATAGGAAGAGAAGTGTCACCGAAAGAACATTAATCCATTTCATGGGCAGATGCTCATCTATCTTGCGTGCCTCGTCAGCAATAATATCCTTGCGACAGGCAAAAGCAATCACATAGCTGGGCACTGCAAACAACAGTAATCCCCACATCCACAAGGCAAGACTCGGATAATAGAACTCTGCAACACCGAAATTTCCACATACAGCCACACAGAAAAGGAGCACTATGGCATAGGGCAACATAAGGAAGTTGAGCGGTGTGTAGAGAGTGCCCCACAGTTTATAGTCGAAATAGGCCAACACCGCCATTTCGATACATATTCCGAGGAACAATACAATATCCGTAATACCCATTATACAATCTCCCTTTTTCGTTTAACAACCCTGAGCGACCACAGGCAGAGCACAAAAAGCAAAGTCTCGGCAACGCTCCATGCGGCGGCCGCCGCATAATAGGAAAACTCCTTATAGAACAGCAACACCAACACCACCGAGACGAAACCTGCTAACCAGATGTTTCGTTGGAAGAGATCGGAAGCCTTGAGGTTTATCAGTCCAACAACGCCTATAATATAGTTGAGACAACCAAAAAGCAACACAGGCGACATCAACCACACAAGATATTTTGCAACATCGTATTCGAGTCTGGGCAGAAAGAAAACAACCAACCTCGGCGAGCAGGCAAACAACACCGCTACTACAAAAAGCAGGATAAAAGAGATACGCAACATTTTGTTGAGTGTCGCAACACTCTCTTGTGTACTTTTGTTATGGAACATACGTCCTGCATGAGGGAATATAGCCATAGGAAGCGCGTTAATCACAGACTGCCCCACTTTTACAATCTTCTCAACAGCACCATAAATACCCACAGCAGCATCTCCTACAAGAACCTTAAGTAAAAAAGTGTTTGAATTACGGTAAAGTTCCATTCCGATATTGGAAACAAAAATGTGCCATCCATCCTTCAGTAACTCCTTCACATCGGCGAAACGAGGCATGGCAAAAGAGAGGCCGTAACATTTGAAAGCAATGTACACGCTTAGTATTCCAGCAGCAACATAACCGCACGAATTGAGTATGAGTATATAAATATAATCGCTCTGCTCACGTACAAAGGCAAATATGAGTACGGCAAAAAGTATCTTGGAAACCACATTCACTATTGTCACATAGCGCATCTCCTCCATTCCCTGAAAAAGCCACGTAGGAATAAAAACATCGCCATATACGATACCCAAAGCAAACAGAAACATGAGCATATCATCGCTCTCCATTAGAAAATAAACAGCAACACCCGTCAATACAGTTGCTATCGTAGTCAGCAAAAGACGAGCAGCAATAGCCGCATTGAAAATGGTGTTTACTGTTTCTCTATCCTCGCGATGAATTGAAATCTGTCGAGTAACAGAAAAACGAAAACCGTATGTGCCTACCAACACAATATACAGAGCAAGATTATACATGAAATAGTATGCTCCGTATGTATCGAAACCCAACACAGCAACCAGATAAGGAACTATAAAAAAGCTGATTAGCTGGCTGATTGAATTGAGCAAAGATATAGAGAAGAAATTCTCTATTATCCTTTTGTATTTCTTTATAAAAGCGCGTATATCCATCGTAGCTTATGAGGCCGTTTCCTTAACCTTTGGCAATCTTTCTTAGTGTGCTTTTAAGTTTGGAAGCCAACACCACCCAAGCAATATGCCCGAAGAATGTAATGAATATGAAACCTACAACGATGAACATTTTACGCGGAGCCACCGGCAACTGAGGCACAACAGCAGGCTGCATAACAGTGTATACGGGAGTATTCTCCTGCACCTTAGCCTTAGAAATCTCCTTTTGTTGAGCGAGCTGGTTGTAGATATTGAATGCAAGCTGAGCCTCGTTCATCAGACGCTCCTCCTCGGCTTTGTACTTCATTTTAAGAGTACCAAGCATGTGGCTATCCATGTATTTTGCATATTCAGCCTGCTTTTCTTTATAATTTTTCTCGGCATCAGCCAACAGTTTCTCACTGTATACATAGTCCTGCTGAGCCTTTTTGGTGCGGTAGTTTGTCACATACTCCTGTAACAGGAAAGCAACCTTGTCGGCAACCTGAGCTGCAATTTTCGCATCTTGCATCACCACGTTTATAGTGATGACATTATTGCCGACATCAACCGATGTCCACACCATCTTGCGCAATTTATTTATCACACTGAACTGTTGCTCCGAGTAGTAGTAATATGTAACCTCTTCGCTATCATCACCGGCAACAACCTTTTTCTTAGGTGTGAGCATTGCCTTTAGTTTCAAGGGGACAAGAATTATATGCTCCCACCAAGGCATTTTCTGCTTCTTTGCAATATATTCGTAGAGCGTGGTGTTTATCTCACCATCAGCCGAACTAACCTGCATGTTGTAGAGGTCGGAAAGAAAGACCGTAGATTCAATTATCTGTGGATAGAGTTCGGGATAAAGGGCATCATTACTTTGAATATCGTGCAGATTGATACCTGCAAATGAAGCCAATGAACTTAAACCGGTCAAAGAATTACCCGACGCACTCTCGGGTGCAAGCACCACTGCGCTCTCGTACTCTTTGGGAATGCAAAAAGCAACAATTATACCCACTACAATTGCAATGCCACAATTACGCAATATACGGCTTCGGTCGCCCCACACACGGCGCAACAAAGGTATTACATCGTCAATCTTTTTATTAATATGCAATTCCATAAAATTTCCCTTTTTAAAAATTGGTCAGGTTGTTATTTGAACAAATTGATTAGTGCCAACACCACTGTCGCCAACGATGCCGATGTCGATGAAAGAGATAATATTTCGGCAGTACTCATACCCTTGCGATCGATTTTCGTGGGCACGATTACCTGACATCCGGGCTGAATAACACCTTTCTTGCTGGTAGCCTT
The DNA here is from genome assembly GCA_045661205.1 of Bacteroidaceae bacterium. GTDB lineage: Bacteria > Bacteroidota > Bacteroidia > Bacteroidales > Bacteroidaceae > HGM04593. The sequence goes on from JAZRFE010000043.1 coordinate 19,453, forward strand.
AGCAACCGTTCCGTTCATATAAACCACAATGGCTTTTGATTTTTTGGCATTCATGCCGTAACCTCCGGCTTGTTCGATGTAATGTTTCAGTTTTGCACCCTCCTTGTATGCAACAGCGTTGGGGAACATAACATTACCATCAACCTTTACAGTGTTGTTTATCTGCGGAACTATCAGACGATCGCCATCCTCGAGCAGGATATCGGCATCGCTACCGGGTTTGGCAATAGCCTTGTCAAGCTCAATACCAACCTGCATCACAGGTTTGATATCCAAGTCGGCAATATCCAAAGAATCCATCTGCTTTTGTACGGTTTTGAGGGCATCGAGCATTCTCGCACGCTGCTCGGGAGTCATTTTTCTTTCGAGACGCGCACCCTTGGGATAAGCCTTACTTGTGAGGCCGCCCGACTTTTTAATAACATCACTCAAGCGAAGTCCTTTACGATCGAGAATATATGTTCCTGCGAACTCCACTTCACCAGAGACAACCACATTGTTCTGCTCGTAATACATAGGTGAACGACGCACATACACAGCATCATAAGGTTCGAGCACAAACTCTTTGTCGCCCGACACCACAAGTCCTTTGTTTATAGAGAAGTTGAATATCTGCGCTATTGTATCGCCCGACACCAACGCCTCGGAGTCACGTAAACGACGCGCAACCTCTACCTTGACAGTAGATGCCTTGTCATTCAGGCCACCTGCAAGCAATATGAGATCCTCAATTTTTGTATTTTCAGCATAGCGATATTTACCAGGGAAAGCAACCTCACCATAAATCATTAATGTCTTGGTTTCCTCTACATCGTTGAGGCTTTGCACATAAAGTACATCATTGGGGCGCAACTTAACATCGGCAACAGTTCCATCAATAATACCTTTAATATCAAGTGAATGGTTTTCCATTGTCATGTCGGGCAGGCGACGATTGAGCAACGCTCTGTTGGTAAAAGCATCGGAACGCAGACCTCCGGCTTTCTCGACCAATTGGCGAACTGTGGTGATGCCGCCACCGCACTGGAACTTTCCGGGGCGGTAAAACGCACCTTTTGCCTCAACTAGATTCTCGTATGTATTACTTATGGAGTCTACGCTCATTACGTCACCGTCGCGAAGAGCAAAATTCTTTTGTTCACTATCCTCGAGAGTAAAAATCTGACGTTCGAGAGCCCCCATACGCTCAATGCGCACATCGCCACGATAAGCGTCTCGTGTAAAACCACCCGAGTAACGCAAGAGGTCGGCAACAGTCTCTGTGGGTTTCATTTCGTAGAACATGGGGCGTTTAACCTTACCCTCAACGCTCACCAAACAGTTGTATGTATCAACAGTAATAACATCGCCATCTTCGAGACGCACATCGTCGCCTGTCTTTCCATTAAGCAGATAGTCGTAGACGTCGAGCGTCACAATCTTATTGTTGCCACGGAACACCTTTATGGCACGCATGGTACCTATTTCATTCACTCCACCTGCTTGATAGAGAGCATGAAACACCGAAGCGAATGCCGACAGAGAGTATGTACCGGGGTTCTCCACCTCACCCATCACGCGCACTTGAATGGTACGTATCTGACCGAGTGTAAGCTTGATATTAGCATTGGGATTATCGCCACTGATACCTGAATGAATCTGACTGAACTGTTCTTTGATATAAGCATCTGCCTCTTTTACAGTCATTCCATTGAGATATACAAGACCAAGAGTCTCTACATTGATATAACCGTCGGGAGAGATAATACCCTTTGCCGAAGATTGAGCAGAACCCCAAATATCCACAATAACCTCGTCACCGGGGCCGAGTTTATAGTTTACGGGAGTAGAAATATTCAAATTGGGCTCAAAGTTAAGCTCTTTATCCTTAAATATATTATGACCGAAGATTTTGATTTTCTCGTCGAGCTGCTGTTTAAGTCTCAACAAACCGATTGAATCGGGCAAAACCACATCAAGCGAATCACGCAAATATCCAAGTTCCTTGTTTGCTGAATTTTTATCACGCACTCGCACAAAATCCGCTTCATCTTCGGGAACAGACAACTTTTCCTGCTTTACAATATAATTGTTTCGTATTTTATTGAGCTGTTCCGTTGTAACACCGCGCTGCATAAGATTCTTTACGATTATCTGGTTCGCGGTACCCTTTTTTTGTTCCTTCTTTATATATTCAACAATCTCTTTATCCGTCATCACAAGAGATGTGGAGCCTATCTGAGTCGTAGCAGAATTATAGCTATTCTGCATCATCTCGTTGTTATTACGCACGCTTACCGAATTATTTTGCGCAAAAGCAAACTGCGCAAAAAGTGACAATATAAACAATATGTTAAACTTACGCATATTATATTTTTTGATAAAAATTTCTTAAATTAACCGTTAAACAACCTACATTCCCGTAAAATATTGTAAAGGTAATGCTATTTTTTCTAAAATAGGCACTTTGAGGCCTTAAATTGACATTTTATAGTAAAAAAAGCCTATCTTTGCACAATATAAATAATAATAGCCCAGCAAAAGCAGCAAAAAAGGCGGTTATTTTTTAAACGAGAAAAATAGACGAATATTACAAGACACATATATATAATTTGAATATAGAAGCATGAAAGCATTTGTTTTTCCCGGTCAAGGCTCACAATTCACAGGCATGGGCAAAGACCTGTACGACAACAACGCAACAGCAAAAGAACTTTTTGAAAAAGCAAACGAAATATTAGGATTCCGCATTACAGACATAATGTTCAACGGCACAGCCGAGGAGCTCAAGCAGACAAAAGTAACACAGCCCGCAGTGTTCCTGCACTCGGTAATTTCGGCCATCGCAATGGGCGAAGAGTTCAATCCGCAGGTTGTTGCAGGCCATTCGCTTGGTGAGCTTTCGGCACTGACAGCAGCCGGAGCACTCACATTCGAGGATGGATTGAAAATTGTTTCGGCACGCGCCTTTGCCATGCAGAAGGCCTGCGAGATGCAGTCATCGACAATGGCAGCAATCATCGCCCTTCCCGACGAAACAGTTGAAAACATATGCGCCGATGTAACAGCCGGTGGCAACCTTGTGATTGCAGCCAACTACAACTGCCCCGGACAGGTAGTAATTTCGGGCACAGTAGAGGGAGTAAACCTCGCATGCGAGGCCCTTAAAGCAGCAGGCGCAAAACGCGCACTTCCTCTGAGCGTAAGCGGAGCGTTCCACTCACCCCTGATGCAGCCCGCAAAAGAGGAACTTGAGGCCGCAATTCAGGCAGCAACATTCAGCACACCCCGCTGTCAAGTATATCAGAATGTAGACGCAATGCCCCACACCGACCCCGAGGAGATAAAAGCCAACCTCATCGCTCAGCTCACTGCCCCCGTACAGTGGACAGCATCGGTAAAAAATATGATTAACGACGGCGTTACAGAATTCACAGAGTGCGGCCCCGGAAATGTACTTCAGGGCCTTATTAAGAAAATCAAAGCATAAAAACAGAGAGACTTTATGTCAAAGACAGTAATATATCAGATGTTTACACGTCTCTTCGGCAACTGCACCGAAAACTGCGTTCCCGGAGGAGACATTGCCACCAACGGCTGTGGCAAATTCAACAAGATTACACCCGAAGCCCTCGAAGCAATACGCAACCTAGGCGTCACACATATATGGTACACAGGCATCATAGAGCATGCCACATGTACCGATTACAGCACACATGGCATCACCCCCGACCACCCCGCAATGATTAAAGGAGTGGCGGGCTCACCTTATGCCATCAAGGACTACTACGATGTAGACCCTGACCTTGCCGAGGACATCGACAAGAGAAGAGATGAGTTCCGCGCCCTGGTAGAGCGCACCCACAAGGCAGGCATGAAGGTAATTATGGACTTCATCCCCAACCATGTGGCACGCCATTACGAGAGTGACAACCGCCCCAAACGCACATTCGACTTTGGAGCCAACGACGAGAAAGACAAGTTCTTCATGGGTCACAACAACTTCTATTACCTGGGTGAGCAACCCTTCGGTGACGACATCGACACCAAAGGAAACGCCGACACCCCCTACACAGAAAGCCCATTGCGAGCAACAGGCAACGACTGTTTCGGTGTTCCACATCGCAACGACTGGTTCGACACTGTAAAACTAAACTATGGAGTAGACTACAGTACAGGAATCCACCAGTTCACCCCCATACCCGATACATGGGTAAAAATGCTGAAGATTCTTCTTTATTGGGCATCGCAAAAAGTTGACGGTTTCCGTTGCGACATGGTAGAGCTCACCCCCGTAGCATTCTGGCAGTGGGCAGTACCCCAGGTAAAGGCACAATACCCCGGAATTATCTTCATTGGAGAGATATACCAGCCCCACCTGTACCGCAGTTTCATCTATCAGGGAGGTTTCGACTACCTCTACGACAAGGTGGGACTCTATGACACCTTACGTGCCATCAGCGAGAACCGAGGCAACGTGTACAACATCACCTCTACCTTGCAACAGACAGCTGACATCAGCAAACACATGCTTACATTCCTCGAGAACCACGACGAGCAACGCATCGCGTCGGACTTCTTTGTGGGCGACGGCTTCAATGCCATCCCCGCGTTCATCGTCTCGGCAACAGTGGGAGTGCAGCCTTTCATGCTATACGCCGGACAGGAGCTGGGCGAGAAAGGAATGGATAAAGAGGGATACAGCGGCATCGACGGCCGAACAACCATCTTCGACTATTGGAGCGTAGACACCCTGCGTCGCTGGTGCAACAACGGCAAGTACGACACAGCAAAGCTCACAAAAGATGAAAAGAAACTGCAAGGCATATACTCACAGCTTCTCAACCTGTGCAACAGCGAAGAGGCAATAAGCGACGGTACATTCTACGACCTGCAATATGCCAACCCCAACTCATCTGTTTACGACGCATGCAACGTATACAGCTACCTGCGTGGTACCGAGAAAGAGCTGCTGCTGATTGCAGTAAACTTCAGCAAAGAGACACATCGTCAGGAGATAAGAATCCCCGCCGAGGCATTTGCATACCACAAGATAGAGCCTCAGGAAAAGAGCGTGAAAGCAACCGAACTGCTCAGCGGAAAAAGCATCAAGTGCAAGCTCAACCCCGACACCACAATACCTGTCGACATACCCGCACTCGGTGGAATAATATTAAAATTCAAACTATAATTATATGAAAAAGTTATTTTTGATGGCAGTCAGCCTGATACTGATGTTAGGCACAGCACAAGCACAGGACAAATTTGACTATAAGCTCGTAAAAGAGATTGTCGATAACGAAAGACCCTACTTTAACGACATTCTCAAGCTCTACCTTGCAGATGACAAACTGTTGCGCACCGACGACGTGGCACTCGTATACTACGGACACTCCTACCTCCCTGAATACAAAGGCGGCAACGACGTAAACGAGAAAGCACTTAAAGCCTATGTTGCCGAAAACAACACAGCAAAGATATACGAAACATCCAAAAAGATTCTCGCATACAACCCTGTAAACCTGAACGCACTCTTCTACGCATGGCTTTCGTCGCAGAAACTCGCAAAGCCCGAATCGGAGGTAAGCTCATACGTGAATAAATATCTGAAAATACTCGAAATGATAACAACTATGGGCGACGGCAAGAGCACAAGAAGCCCCTTCCGCGTAATCAACCCCGACGACCAAGACCACGTAATGTACGGAATGCTTGACATTGAATCGGTATTGTCGCGTAACCTCGACACAAGAACACTTTGCAACATTGTAACTGTTACTCCGAGCAAGAAATTCCCCGCACGAACAATGTATTTCGACGTTAGTCGCTATCTGTCGCACACATCGAAAATGAAATAATAACACACACGATGGCTACCCGCATGCGGGTAGCCATCGTCATAAAAGCCGCCTAGCGTGAAAAAGATTCTTCAAATAACAGGATATATTCTTCTGATAATAATATTGCTACCCATTATACTGGTGGCGATATACCGTTTCGTACCCGTACCCATCACCCCGCTGATGCTGACGAGAAACATCAAAGAAAATACACCTATCAACTACACATGGACACCGATAGATAAAATATCGCCACACCTAGTCCAAGCAGTTGTTGCATCCGAAGACAATCTTTTCATGGAGCACAAGGGTTTCGACTTTAAGCAGATAGAGATAGCCCGACGCGAAGCCGAGGAAGGTAAGCGACTGCGCGGAGCAAGCACCATCACCCAGCAGACGGCAAAGAACCTATTCTTGTGGCAAGAGCGCTCGTGGCTGCGCAAAGGCTTTGAAGCATACTTCACAGTACTCATGGAGAACATGTGGGACAAGAAAAAAATAATGGAGGCCTACCTCAACTGCATAGAGATGGGCGACGGAATATATGGTGCAAGCGCAGTGGCAAAAATAAACTTCAACACCACACCCGACAAACTCACCAAAGAGCAGTGCGCACTTATAGCAGCCACCCTGCCCAACCCTAGAAAATACAGTTCGGCAAAGCCGTCGAAATATATGCTGCAACGCAGAAAGGCCATCCTCAAAAACATGAAAAACATAGGCCCGGTAAAGTTCAATTAAAGAAATTCACAAATTACTTTTTAAAAAGTATATAAACTCTGCGAAAAACATGTATATTTGCGTAGAAAGTAAAGACAAATACATATTGCTATGAACAAAAAGAGAATATACTTTGACATGGACGGAGTGCTCGTGGACTTTGAGTCGGGCATTGCAAAAATCGACGAAGCCACAAAAGAGCAATACAAAGGCAGATTAGACGAAATTCCCGGAATTTTCGCACAAATGGATCCCGTTCCAGGAGCAGCAGAAGTGGTACGTCTGCTTGCACGCAACTACGACGTATTCATTCTAACCACTTCGCCCTGGAACAACCCCACCGCAGCCTCGGACAAGATAGAATGGGTAAAGAAACACCTCGACGACGTATTCCACAAACGTGTGATAATCACCCACCGCAAAGACCTTCTCGACGGTGACTACCTCATCGACGACAGAGAGAAGAACGGAGCAAGCGAGTTCAAAGGAGAACTGCTGAAATTTGGTTCGGAGCAATACCCCGACTGGGAAGCAATCCTCAAATACCTGCTAATGTAAGAACAGAGCGTAGGCGTATCATAAACATGAAAAACAGACTCGCCGACAACATAAAATTCGAGCAAGGCTACGCTATGCGTGGCCTTGCTATGTTGCTGATAATACTCACACATTCACTTAACGAATACGAAGTCTACACCTCGGCGCTGTCGCACTATCTGCTGATACCCATGCTGGGAACACTCGCATGCAGTATCTTCTTTTTCATGTCGGGCTACGGTCTATTCCACTCACTGAACAAAAAAGAGACACAGCCGGACCGGAAATATCTCTACAACCACCTGATAAAAATCATCGTACCCTTCGCGGTGATATATCTTGCAAGCCTCATAATACTGCCCTACACCATGGCAGAGTCGCAAGCAGCACCCGACTACACAAAAATACTTACACTCTCACTACCCGACGGAACCGACATGTGGTTTCTGAAAACAACACTCTTCAACTACATTACAACATTCCTGCTGTGCAGAGCGCAAACAACCAACAAACGTAAAATCATATACATATCGGCAGTTCAAGCACTGCTCATAGCCATCCTGTACATAAACAAATGCGCAGGATATTGCTACATCTCGAATATAAGCTTTGCTGTCGGCACACTCTACGCCACACAAAAATATTACAACAAAAAAACAGTCATTGCGGCAACACTCGTTTTTGCAATATACTACATAGGCATGAATAGCGGAATAAGTGCAGCTCCGCTGCAGATAGCCGGCAACATCGCAATATGCATCATTGTCGCAGCATTGCTCAAAAGCACCAACAAAGCACCGTCGTGGTTGCAATATGTGGGCAGACACAGTTTGTCATACTATCTGCTTGCAATACCCGTAATGTGGATGGTGCCAAGCAACAACCTCCATTACATCTGCTATTTTCTTCTAAACCTGCTGCTAACCACCATAGCAGTGGCACTCTACAACCTTCTCGACAAACACATCTTCAAACACCTGCTTGCATAACGAGATATTTAGATTCTATCCCTGAGATATTCTTTTCTCCATCACCTTTGTAGGACAAGCATTTACACAACGACCACACTTGATACAGTCGGGATGCAAATAACCATTATCGTCGCCTCTCGAAACATAAGGCGTCAGACCCTCCTATGCATAACGGTGAGTTTGACATATCACAAACAAAAAGCCACGCTATAATGCATCGATAATATGCACTATAGCGTGGTTGTCGGTTGGTATATATTATTGTATTCTCTGCATAATACTCTGTCTTATCCACCAAACAGCATAGCTCATAAACTTAAAGCCGCTTGACACGTCATATTTTTCAGCGGCTAATACCAATCCTTCATTACCTGCGCTTATAAGCTCTTCCAATGGCAAGTTACAACCTTTGAACATTTTTGCGACAGCTGTTACAAAGCGTAATTTTGAATGAGAAAGTTTTTCTATTGCAGTTTTTCTTTCAATCCCTCCCGATTTTATATCCTTTATAAGTTGCAATTCATCTTCAATAGAGAGGCACTGTTCATTCTCACACACCTTTGTTTTTATCTTTTCCATATATTACTGATTATAGGGTTCTCTATAATATATACGAAAAGGATCTGCCTTTATGAGCATTGAGAATACAATGGTGTGCAAAAACTTTGCACAAGTATTATTTTATATTGGAATCTCGATATAAGTCATATATACATCTACTCCATCTATGTTATTCTTATAAATCTCTTTCTCTGAATTAAGTAGTACAAAGTTCATCGATTTTATAAAAACTTCGTAATCTTTCTTATTATCATTTTCTTTATTGTATTTATTGGTTTTGAAAACCATTATTGGCATAAAAACGACATCGTTACAACTTCTAGCTTCTGTAATTGCTCCAGCTAAGTAATGAAGCAATTGATATCTTATATGGGTATAAGATGTAATATCATTTACATCTATTTTGTAATATTTTTCACACAAATCTTTAATTCTTTGTAATCTTTTACTTCGGGGATTTTTATTTACATACTCTATAGATTCACGATACGCTTCTGACACATAACTACCAAAAGGTTCATCAACTTTCGCTTCTATACATATAACTAAATGAATTCCTCCGCTGTTCCCCCATATAACCATATCGTGCATACGTCCCTTACCTTTGAATTTATCGAAGCGACTTTCATGCTCTATTCTCGCTTTAATTGGTTCTAAATCCTTGAAACCACATATTTCTATATATTCTTTTATGAGTTTTATCCCATTAGACTGTTCTATATTAGGCAAAGAAAAATATTGTGCTAATGACATTGCACTTCGACCTTCTTCCCAATGTTTTGCATCATCAACTTCCTTAAAGGCCTTTTCCAACGATTCAATATCTGCAACTACAGTTCCATATTTATTAGTAATTCTCATAATTCTATAATTCATATTTAGTTAAACATTCTTTTAGTCTTCTTTTTATCTCCTCTCTCAATTCCACAGGCTCGAGCACCTCAACATTCTCCCCCATAGCAAGTATGTGAGTTGAGAGTTCTGGAGTCAAACATAGTTTGTATTCAAACTCACAAAATTCGCCATACTTTGATGCGCTCTCTTTTTGGGAACAATGAAATGGTAAAGAACGCAAATATTCTATCTGCTTGCCATAAGCCCTTATCTTTACTTTTGTGGGTTTAAGTTCCTCATTTACATATATTCCAATAGAGTTTGCATAATACTTCTCTGCATTAAAATTCTGTGGTAAAGTAAATGATATGTCCGACAAATTCATTTCAAGAGTGCGGTCAAGTGCTATATTCCTTATACCCCCGAGTTCTTTGATACAACCAACCACATACCAGCGTTGGCGATAAACCTTCATTGCATAAGGGCAAATATTGAATGTTTCTCTACGCCCGTAAAAACGCTGATAATCAACAATCAGTTCTTTTGACTTTTGCATTGCCTCAATAACAGTTTGCAGATATTCTGTTCCACAAGGAATCTCCTCAAACAATATTCGTCCTTTCATATTGTGCCCTGCAGTTATCATATTGGACAGGGTAAATGAGTTCAAGAGCCATTTGCGGATACTGTCGTTCTTCAATGTATCGGGAGAAGATATGTAGTATCTGTACCCATTTGAAGGATTGCATTTTATTTCAATACCGAATAACTCCTCAACAGCACTTTTATGCTGATGGAATGTGCGCAACGGCAACGAAGCACCATCGCCCAAATAACATGCCCTCCACAAAGCATTAATTTCTTCATAGGAAAGTTGCTTATGTTGAAGGAGCGTATTCAATAGCCAAATGTAACGGTTAAATGTCTTGCTTATCATAACTTATACTCGTTGTACACTGCAAATATAATGTATGCCTATGCAAAATCATTGCATAGCATTAAATTTTATTCTCTAATTGCAATTTTACTACCATATGCAAAGTTTACGCACACCTTTAGATTGTTTACATAAAAAACAACAAATCCTTTCGTATTATATATAGTAAAAACAATACTATAATGAAGAACAAACATTTACAAAAACGAAGCAACGCTGTTAAGCAGAAAGTAATAATTGAATCATTGGTTTTTCAAACAAATTGGGGGTTAAAAAGACTCTATGAACCCTCAAATGACTTTATAGGAACATTAGTAAAGGCCGAACTGGATTATATTGTAGAATTGAATTTGTTTGAAGACTTATTAATGATAAAAAAGTTCGTCGATGACGTGAAATCAACTTTTGACATTGAACCCGTTGCCGAACGTGGCGATTTTTGCAGAAGTCTAGTAGCTATTGCATTAGGTATTGGGAAAGTCGATGATATTACAAAAATAAGGACACCTATAGCCTGGCACGAACTTTTAGCAAAAAAACTTCTCTCAATATACTATCCGACTGACATGCGTAATTCAATAGCAGATTATGCAAAGAATAATGGATATAACACATCAACATATTTTGGGAAGCCTATGATAAAATTTAATGTGATATTTCTATTATTAGAAAGAGCAAGATGAAAACATCAGTTGTCGCAAAAAATGCGACAGCTGATTATATATTAACCACATCTATATTGCTCATCAATCTTGGTCTGTGCAAAATTTGCACAGACCAAGAAACAGTACTACTTTTGTGTTGATTATTCACGAAATTAAACAACCCATGACAACCGAAACACCCCAACTCAACGAACACAACAAGACGGAGTACCCTCCTATGCACATAAGTGAGTCTGAGGTAGAATAAATATAACCTACAATATTTCTTAATATCTCACATAAAAATTCTCTTTTAGGAAAATATATTTGCTTATGTTAAGTTTATCACATAACCAAGCACAAAATAAACAGCTAGAAACAATAAAACTCAAAGCAAACAAAAGAAAAGATATGGCTGTTGGGTCAAATTGAAAATATGGTGCTACTATTTTTGTTATAATTGTAAATAATGGAGAGAAAACCACTATTGACAACGAGTTTTTTCCGAAGTATAACATTAATCTCTTATGTACAGTAGGAGAATAATTATACAAAAACAATAGAAAACTTACTACAAGCACCGTAATGGCAATACCAGCCATAGACCCCCTATAATAATTGCCACTTGAAGAAAACAGAACAATTAACGGCAATATTACTACAAAAGAAGGAGAAATCACATCAATAAAACTCTTTCGGCTCCGCTGTATACATATACCAATTAAAAAATATATTACATTTTCCCAACGTAAATTATCAATTACATTAGTTAGACCATATAGTATCATCGCAGTTAACACCAAACAAGTAAACTCATTAAGTTTACAACCTTTATATATAGAATAATATATGGTAGTACATATGATAAGCGTATGAATATACCAATAGGTACCAAATGGCTGGAATATAATCATATGTATAAATTCATAAACATCAAGGTTTTCAATTTGATTAGATGCACCAACTATTTTACCAAAAAAATAGATCAACAATATATAAATACTTTCAAATATAACATATGGTACTAATAATCTAAGTATTCCTTTTCCGAAAGTCTTTATATCTTTCTCAATATTAGCCAAATAACCCGATATAATTAAAAATGCAGACATGTGAAAAGTGTAGACAGCTTCACTAAGCACTGGATAAGTTTTATTAATTAATTGTAAATGGAATATAACCATTAATAAAATAAAAACGCCTTTCAAATAATCCAATTGTAAAATTCTTTGTTGCATATTGCTAAAAAATGTATTAGTTCTTTAAAATGATTGATATTTAATCTGTATTGAAGTTTTGATGCGCAACTATTAACATTTACAAATGTAATACATTTACAAATACATGCACAAGATATTTATTAAAATTATTACAGATGCTTTAAAATTTAAATAAATTAAGTTTTTGACATTTTGGCTTATTTTGATCAGTGGGTTTTGTAATTCAACTATATCAATTCACTCAAGAGTAGACGCTCAAGCAACATTTTAAATTCATTGATTGAATATAGACTTTTACATTATGCTTTATTTAAACTAAAAATTATATACAGATTGTACACATAGATGAATATTGACAGCATTTTCAGAGTACCCCAATAGTAAAGAGAGGCCTCATTTTAAGAACACCAAAATCTAAATAAATGGTGATAAAATCTTATTATTTAGATTTTTCCGAATTTGTAATATTGGACAAACCTAAATAATTTTTAATAACGTTTTTTAGTACAATCACCTCAAATACCTTGGGCTTCATCTATATAATAGTTGGGTTCAACAACCTCTTATTTTTTTGACTCTGTTACAAAATATGTATTATTTGTGTGAATGCTATAGAGTACTACAAAATCAACACACACTTCATCTAGTGTAAAACAATTGTATATTAACCAATTACAAATACACAATATAATCTTAACGCATCAATAATATATTATAACTAAAAAGTAAGCACATAAATATATAACTTCTAGAATCATTGTATTAATAAACTTATTAAATTTGTAGCGCATATTGTCTAACAATGCTATAATTCAAATCTATGACAACCGAAACACCCCAACTTAACGAACACAATAAGCAGGAGTACCCTCCAATGCATTCAGTAGAACACATTTTAAACCAGACGATGGTGCGCATGTTCGGATGCAAGAGAAGCAAAAACGCGCATATAGAGCGCAAAAAGAGCAAGTGTGACTACCAACTTACCGAGGCACCGACAGAGCAGCAGATAGCAGCCATAGAGGAGCAGGTGAACATGGTGATAGCATCGTGTCTGCCTGTGACGATAGAATACACCACCATCGACAAGCTTCCACCCGAGGTAGAGACTGAAAAGCTGCCCGAGGATGTCAGCGAGACAATACGTCTGGTGCGCATCGGCGACTACGATATGTGCGCCTGCGTGGGATTGCACGTAGAGAACACATCCGAGATTGGAACATTCAAAATCATCAGCCACACATGGGAAAATGGCACTTTACGCCTAAGATTCAAGCTGCTGACGAAAATATAATTTGCAACTAAGCGGCTTTTGTTGTATCTTCGCGGCTCAAGAACCATCAACATACAAAATGACAAACAAAAGACAGGAAATATTCTTTGCATCGGCAGACACTTTCGAGAGGATGTGCCATGAATTGTTACAGCAGATTGCAAGCAAGGAGAAGATGCTGAAACTGACAGTATTCAATGCCCCTGCCGACAATGATGAATATTTCGCCAACCTTTGTTTGTTAAAAGAAAGCGTAGCAACGCTATTTGGCGAAAATGCTCCGCTCGTAGCCTATGTGGCACAGCCCTGCCTGACGGCAACGATGGCTGCCGAAGTAACATACCTCCCCGAGGATGAGGTTGCACGATACGAACGTCACAAGGGTTACACACTGTTACATGGCAATGGATTCTGCGAGCTTGTTACCGAGGGTATCCCCCCCCACTCTCTTGCTGGCAGCATCAAAGAGCAGTCACAAGAGATTTTTGCGCAGTTGGGCGACATTCTCGCAAACAACGGCTTTGCGACAAGCGACATCTACCGTCAGTGGAACTACATTGAGCAGATAACATCGATGCACGACGGCAGACAAAACTATCAAGAGTTCAACGATGCCCGCAGCCGTTTCTACAACAGTGCGCAATGGGCGAATGGCTATCCTGCCGCGACAGGCATAGGTACTTCGTGTGGCGGAGTAATGGTTGAGGTATATGCCATAAAAGGCGAACATGTTGTAAACCACGCCATTGACAACCCCTTGCAAACATCGGCACACAGCTACTCGCAAAAGGTGCTCACAGGCAAGAGCGACGAGCCCGAGCGCACCACTCCGAAATTTGAGCGTGCGCGTCTCGTAGGCGACACAGTATATATTTCGGGTACGGCAGCCATCAAGGGCGAGGATAGTCTTTCGCTTGACAAGGCTGCCGAGCAGACTGCAGAGACCATGCAGATTATAAAGAAATTAGTTTCTCCCGAAAATCTGCCCATAGCAGCAAAGGAGAGCAAATACACCCTGTTGCGCATATATGTCAAGAATAGCGCGGATGCTCCCGAGGTTATCAAGTTCATGGAAGAGAACTTCGCCGACGTTCCCAAGCATTATCTCGAGGCAGACGTGTGTCGCCCCGAACTTCTTGTAGAGATTGAGGGAACAGCTAAGGTAAAATAATCGATTGAAAAGTACTATAAAAGTGCACAACCTTCATCTGCGCAGATGGAGGTTGTGCACTTTTATAACCTTCTCTTAATTTTTCTTTTTACTACATTTATACTCAATGATAAAGGCAAGAAGCAATCCTGCGCCACCCGTAAATAGTACTGAGGCTCCAATAATCAAAGTTATAAACGAGTAAACATTATAAGAAGTCATCTCCCTGAAGCTTTGCACAGTATCAACGTTCAATGCAAAAAGCACAATTCCCAATATAAGCCCCAAGCCCAAGCCCATAAGCAGACAACCTACCTTAAGAGCAGAAAAAGAGAAAGGCAACGAAGTGTTGTACCCTTTGAGACAGTCCTTTAGCGACGCATTATTGGCATTGTCGAAATTCATCTTCTCCAATAAAAACAGTCGTTCCTTTTTACACACGAAGAGTTCGAAGAGTTTGTAAATGCCATAGGTAACAATACCAAAAGTAAGCGGGATAGTAATAAAATCCATCATAGTTATAAATATTTAGTTAGTAATTTTGTTCCTTTGTACCCTTTAGACGCAGATAAATATAAAAGGTTACAGATTTTTGAAAAAACTTTTCTCAAAAAAAATATTAGAAAAAATGTAACCGTGAAAGTTTTTTTGCGTCTAAAGAGTAAATGAAAAGCGACGAGAAAAATATAATAGAACACATCTTAAGGGGAAAGACACACCTTTTTGCTCACTTTGTCGAGAAGTACAGCGAGGCAGTCTTTTCCCTTGTGGTGCACATGGTAAACTGTCGCGAAGATGCCGAAGAGATTACACAGAACATTTTCTTGAAGGCATTTGAGAAATTATCATCTTTCAACGTCGATAGCAGCTTCTCTACATGGCTCTACCGCATAGCCTACAACACCACTATTTCGGCACTGCGCAAGAGACCATGCAACAGCGTCACCATTGCCGAGGAGATTCTCGCCGACACCGACGACGAGCTTGTGGATGAAACGCTAAGCGAAGAGAACGAAGAGCTTCTGCAACGGCTCGAACGAGCGATAAGCATGCTCAATGCCGAGGAGCGCGCCCTTGTAACGCTCTACCATTTAGAGGAGCGAAGCATATACGAAACGGCACAAATAACCGGGCTTAAAGAGAGCAACGTGAAGGTGAAACTGCACCGCACGCGCAAGAAATTGTATTTACTTATAAATGAGCAGGAAATATGAAAGAGCAAGAGAGATACAACAGTCTGAAGAGAGCCATGCAAAGACAGGATGGAAAAATAAAGCTCTCTACAAATTTCACATACACCACAATGCAACGAGTAAACGAGGTGGCTGCGGCACGCGAGAAACGAGAAAACAAGATTCAGTTTTTCGCTATTGCTGTTGCTGCAATGCTGATAATAATAGGCGGGGGATATATTGTTGCTCCCATGATAAAAGACTTCACATTCTCATTCGGTATATGGGATTATTTTGCATCGCTAAGCGAGAGTATCGATATATTGAAAATGTATGCCCCCATCTTCGTAGCTCTTATTCTACTACTACTGCTCGACATTAAGCTAAGAGCAATTTTCAGGAAAAAGCAGAATCAATAAAAAAAGATACGCGCAGAATGAATCGGCGCGTATCTTTTCTATTATGGAACGTGAATATTACTTCATATTATCGTTTGTAAGCAGTTTACCGTTGTATTCACCTGTAAGGCTGTTGAGGAAAGCCACAATCTTAGCAACCTCATCCTCGCCAAGTTCAACGCCCACCTCGTATTTTGCCATCGCAGCGACAGCCTCGGCAAGCGTAGCCTGTGTACCGTCGTGGAAATAGGGAGCTGTGAGAGCCACGTTGCGCAAGCCGGGAACTTTGAAGCGATGCACGTCGCGGGGGAGCTTAGTCTCCTTGTTGCGACCATTATCCTCTGTGGTAAGTTCTGTACCACGGTCGCCAAAGTAGTCGGCCATGATACCCATAAGCTCATAAGACTGACCGCCAAGGTTCTCACCTACATGACAGGTTGCGCAGTCATATTTTTTGAAAAGCTCGTAGCCCGCAACCTCGTCGGCATTCAGAGCAGCCTTATCACCCTTGAGGTATTTGTCGAATGCCGAATTGGGTGTGAGCAATGTGCGCTCAAACTCCTGAATAGCATCGGTGATTGTCTGCTCGGTGATACCCTCGGGATATACAGCTGTGAAAGCCTTGTCAAAGGCAGCATCAGCCTTAAGTTTTGCACAAATCTCGTCGAAAGAGGTAGATGCCATCTCCACGGGGTTGAGAGGAGGGCCTGCTGCCTGTGCAGCCAATGTAGCTGCGCGACCATCCCAGAACTGTACAAAATTGTAGTGTGCATTAAACACAGTGGGAGCATTTACACCACCCATGAGACCGTTTACACCCTCGGAGTACTGTTTATTGTCAACACCGCCGGTGTTAAGACCATGGCATGTTGCACAAGAAACAGTGTTATCAACCGACAAGCGTGTATCGTGATATAGCATACTGCCAAGAGCAACCTTCAGAGGGTCTACCTCAACAGCATCCTCAATGGGGCGCACTGTCTCATTGGCAAACTCGGCAGCCGCCAATTTATTGGGATAGTACTGTGCACGACACTCTTTTATCCAGTCGAGAGCAATAGCCTGTTTCTTGGCATTGATGTAAGAGCCCCAATGCGCCATGTAATATTTCGCAGGAGGCATAGTGCCATCGGCAATAACCTTCTCGACCTTTGCGAGATCTACTTCGCTAACCTTCGCACCACTCTTCACTGCCTCGTACATAGGCTCAATGTCAAACGCACGATAACCATCGGCAGCATCCTTCTTCACAAGGTCGCCCGCCAAAGGCCACGAAGCATAGAAAGGAAGTTCGGGATTTGCCGAGTGACAATCAAGACATCCGCCGTCGGCAATGATTGTCGCCATCTGCTCATTTTTAGGTAAATCGGCAGAGGGAGCATT
Source organism: Bacteroidaceae bacterium (assembly GCA_045661205.1). GTDB lineage: Bacteria > Bacteroidota > Bacteroidia > Bacteroidales > Bacteroidaceae > HGM04593. The sequence continues at coordinate 37,072 of JAZRFE010000043.1, forward strand.
GCTCGAAACAAAATAGACTACGCCGGACACAACCACCAAAATGATGGCTACAATAATAAATCCAACCTTTTTCATAATCATTTTATTAATCTATTGTTCATACTCAAATAACTTCTAAAAAATTTGCATGCCCCTATTATGGAACATGCAAATATATAAATATACTAACAAACGAGCAAAATTAATAAAGCTTGCTTTAATTATTTACTCTCTTTTTTCGCATCGAGGCGTTTCACCACCTGTCCGTAAATAATAAGCGCAACAGCCGAAACAAGCGCAACGGCACCAAAATAGTACCATATATAATGAGCGTTAGCACTTGCAGTCACCCACTCGTCGTGTGTAGCAAAGAGTGTAGGTTCGGGGCAATATTTGCTCAAAAGAAATCCCGAAATTCCAAAGCCGAAAATCGACGAAAGGAAAGAGTGAAGGTGGCTGAAACCGAGGTAGAGACCCTCCTCGCCTTTGGGCGCCTGCAACGAGAAATATTCAAGGAAACGAGGCGAAATAAATGTCTCGGCAAGTCCTTGAAACACAATACCCACAACCATCATGAAAGCGACAGGATGCATGCCCAAGATTGTCTGCGAAGCGTCGAGCATGTTACCCGATGCCATGCAGAGTGCAGAAATAGGCATGATGAACATACCCACAGTCATAGATGTAAGAGCCGAATATTTGCGCATAAGCTGTGTAACAAAATTAACGGCAAGCACCACCACCAGAGGGTTCACGTTTGCATACCACGAAGGAGAAGCCCCCTCGCCAGCAAGACGAAGAACATATTTGGGCATAGTGGCATACAACTGATGCTGCACCATCCAGAAGCCTGTAACAATGATGATGAGCGTAATCAGACGACCGTTGGTACACACCTTTATCAGTGCATGCCATATTTGTCCGAAAGTTTTGCCCTCGCCCGAGTGCTGCGAACTTTTGTAGAAGAACCATATTGCAATGAGGGCAAGGAAAGTCATTGTTGCCGAGAAATAGTTGAGACTGATGAGACCCTCATTGCCCAACCACTCGCGCAGAGGCTTAACGATAGTCTTGCCCGAGAAAGCACCGATGTTCACCATCGCATAGAAGATAGAGAAACCCTTTGCACGTGTCTCGGGAGTAGTCTCTTTGGCAACAGTGCCCGAAATAACACTCTTGATGAATGCACCACCACAAACAATAAGCACCATGATGGGGATAATTCCGTAGCGCAGGTTACTGTCGAGCAAGCCTGTGAACTTTGTAGTATCGCTGTACTCTACCAATCCCGTAGACTGCAACCATGTGGGATAAATGGCAAGACCGAGATAACCACAAGTGAGCAGTGTGAATGCAAGCAGCATAGAGTTGCGGAAACCAATTTTGTCGGCCAACGCACCAGCAAAGGTAGGTAGCAGATAGAGACACGCCGAGAATACACCTGCGATAGTAGCCGACTGAATGTCGTCGAATCCGAGGATGCGGCTCAGGTAGAGAGTGATTACTATGAATACGCCATAATAGGCTGCGCGCTCGAAGAGCTCAACAGTGTTGGCAACCCAAAAGGCCTTACTGAATTTAATTTTATTTTTCGCTGTGGTGCTCATAAATATAAATTATTATAAATTAAACATTTGTCATCACAATCGTTGTGCGAAAAAGCGTAAAAAAACGGCGGAAATATCACTATTTCCGTCGCACAAGAATAACATTTTGCAAATTTAGAGAATTTTCGCCGAAAAATCACTATTTTTGCAGAATAATTAATGATAATAATCAGAAAACAAACTAATATACATGAAAAAAGCAATTAAAATTACAGGGATAGTCATTGCAGTAATTATCATTCTGTTAATGGTACTTCCCATGACACTTAAAGGAAAAATAGAGACAATCATCAAGAAAGAGGGCAATAAGATGCTCAACGCACAGTTCGATTTCAAAAGCCTCGACATCAGTCTGTTGAGTCAATTCCCCCAAGCATCGATAACATTGGAGAACTTTTGGCTGAAAGGTGTGGGCGAGTTCGAGAACGACACACTGTTGCAGGCCGGCGAATTGACCGCAGCAGTGAACCTGATGTCACTTTTCGGCGACAGCGGTTACGAAATAAGCAAGATAATAATCGACGACACCAAGGCAAAGGCTATTATTCTCGAAGACGGTCGCCCCAACTGGGACGTTATGAAAGCCGACAGCACTGCCACCAAGGAAGAGACGACTGACAGCACAAGCAGCCCCATAAAGATACAGCTCAAAAAGTTGAGCATCAATAACCTCACACTCATCTACGACGACCGTCAAGCAGGCATGTATGCCGAAGTCATCGACCTCGACGCATCGTGCAGCGGCGACCTGGGCAGCGAGCGCACAACCATCAAGCTGGAGAGCGAGACACCCTCGGTAACCTTCCGCATGGGTGGCGTTCCCTTCTTGAGCAAAGCCTCAATAGGCGCAGAGATGGATATCGACGCCGACCTTGTAAACAGCAAGTTCACACTAAAAGAGAACACACTGTCGCTCAACGCCATACGTGCAACCATTGACGGATGGGTAGCAATGACCGAAAGCGGAATGGATATGGACATCAAGCTGAACTCAAACGAGATAAGCTTCAAAGAGATACTCTCACTCATTCCCGCAATCTACGCAAAAGACTTCGACGGCCTTAAGACATCGGGCGAGGCAACACTTTCGGCATTTGCCAAAGGTAGCATGGTTGGCGACAGCATTATGCCTGCGTTCGACGTGAACTTAGATGTAAAGAATGCAATGTTCCGCTACCCCTCGTTACCCGCAGGAGTAGACAACATCAACATTACCGCAAGCGTAAAGAACCCCGGTGGCAGCATCGATGCAACAACCATCAATGTAAACCCCTTCAACCTGACACTTGCAGGCAACCCCTTCAGCATGACAGCCGACGTAAAAACCCCTGTGAGCGACCTCAACTTCGGAGTAACAGCAAAGGGCAAGCTCGATCTTGGCAAGATAAAAGATGTTTATCCCCTCGAGGATATGCAGCTCAACGGTATTGTAAACGCCGACATGAGCCTGAACGGTTGCATGTCATACATACAGAAAGAGCTTTACGACCGCATACAGGCATCTGGTAGCATCAACCTGAGCAACATGAAGTTGCAGATGGAGGCTATCCCCGAAGTAGACATCAAGAAATCGACATTCAGCTTCACTCCCCGCTACTTGAAACTTAGCGAGACAACAGTGAACATTGGCGACAACGACATCACACTCGACAGCCAGTTCGAGAACTACATAGGCTATGTATTCAAAGGCAGCACCCTCAAAGGCTCGCTGAACATTGCAAGCAACAAAATGAACCTCAACGACTTCATGACAGGCGACAGCACAGCCGAAGAGACTGTTGCTGCCGACACAGCAGCCATGGGCATCATCAAAATACCCAACAACATCGACTTCCGCATGCAGGTAAAGATGAACGAGGTGCTGATGAACAAGATGAAGTTCAGCAACCTTAACGGTCTGCTCATTGTTAAAGACAGCAAGGTGGACATGCAGAACCTCTCGCTCAACACTATGGGTGGCAACGTGGTTGTAAACGGCGCATACGCGACCCCCGAAAAGAGCGCACCAAGTCTCAACGCAGGCTTCAGCCTTAACGGAATAGGCTTTGCCGAGGCTTATCGCGACCTTGACATGGTGCAGCAGTTGGCGCCCATCTTCGAGGGTCTCAAAGGTAACTTCTCGGGCAGCATCAAGGTGAACACACAGCTCGACGACACTATGAGCCCTGTAATGAACACACTCACCGGTAGCGGAAGCCTCTCGACAAAAGACTTGAGCCTTAGCGGAGTGAAAGTGATAGACATGGTTGCCGACATTGTGAAGAAGCCTTCGCTGAAAGAGACCAAAGTGAAAGACCTGAAGATTGACTTCACCATCGCCGACGGTCGCATAAACACCAAACCTTTCGACCTGACATTGGGCGACTACAAGATGAACCTCTCGGGCTCGACAGGACTCGACAAGAGCATCGACTACAAAGGCAAGATTACAATCCCCGCATCAGCAGGAAAAGTTGCACAGTTGGGCACTGTTGACATGAACATCGGCGGCACATTCACATCACCCAAAGTGAGCATAGACATGGAGAGCCTTGCAAAGAAAGCAGCTAGCAATGCAGTGGAAAACCTTGCAAACAAACTCTTGGGTACAGACTCAAGCGAGACAGCAACAGACAGCACTGCCACAAAGACAGATACTAAAACCAAATTGCTGAACAAAGCTCTCGACCTCCTAAAGAAAAAATAAAAACAAACTATATATACACTATGAAATCTCTTCGTTCACTCTTTCGCATAGGTCTCGGCCCATCGAGCAGCCACACTATGGGGCCTAACCGCGCAGCAATGGAATATGCTGCCCGTTGCAAAAATGTAGACTCGTACAGAGTAACACTCTACGGAAGTCTCGCAGCTACCGGACGCGGTCACATGACCGACGTAGCCATCACCAACGTGCTTGAGCCGATAGCGCCATTGGAAATTGTTTGGGAACCCGAAATATTCCTGCCCTTTCACTCCAACGGAATGAAGTTCGAGGGTATAAAAGATGGCAAAGTCATCGACGAGTGGACAATATACAGCGTGGGCGGCGGTGAACTTGCCAACGAAAGCACACAAAAGAGCGATGCCGACATCTACCCCCTCACCACCATGCACGACATCATGCAGTGGAGCGAGGACACAGGATGCTCATTCTGGGAGTATGTCGAACAGTGCGAAGGCCCCGAAATATGGGACTTCCTGAGCACCGTATGGCACACAATGCGCGAGACCATTGCACGCGGACTAGAACACGAGGGTGTGTTGCCCGGAGGTTTGGGGTTACAGCGCAAAGCAGGCACATATCTGTTGAAGTCACACTCTTACAGCTCATCGGTGCGCAGCAAGGCACGCGTGTACGCATACGCCCTTGCCACTTCCGAGGAGAATGCGAGTGGCGCAACAGTGGTAACAGCCCCCACATGCGGCTCATGCGGAGTGCTTCCCGCAGTACTTCACCACCTTGCCAGCGAGCACCACTTCAGCGAGGCACGTATATTGCGCGCCCTTGCCACAGCCGGACTCATAGGTAACATAGTAAAAGAGAATGCATCAATCTCGGGTGCCGAGGTAGGTTGTCAAGGCGAGGTGGGCGTTGCATGTGCAATGGCTGCCGCAGCAGCTTGTCAGCTTTTCGGTGGAACAATCAACCAGATAGAATATGCAGCGGAGATGGGTTTGGAGCACCATTTGGGACTCACCTGCGACCCCATGTGCGGACTTGTACAGGTGCCTTGCATCGAGCGCAATGCCATTGCCGCATCGCGCGCACTTGACGCGTGTACATATTCTATGCTCTCCGACGGCAAACACAAGATTACATTCGACCACATTGTTGAGGTGATGCACGACACAGGCCACGACCTGCCCATCCTCTATAAAGAGACCTCAACAGGAGGTATTGCAAAAATCGAGCTGAAAAAGAAAAAGTAACATAAACATAAAAGTAAATGAAAAAACTGTTTTTATTCCTGACATTACCCCTTCTTGCCCTGTCGATGCAGGCAAAAGAGGAGGCTAAGAGCGACGAGAGCAAGCGCGTGCGCCCCAACTACGCACTCGCCGAGAGATTCTCGCCCAACAAAGTAAGCCGCATGGTAAAATCTACCTCAGTAACCCCCCACTGGTTCTCGGACGGCAAGAGATTTTGGTACTCATGGACATACGCCGACGGCACACGCTACTACATTGTAGACGCCAAAGGCAACAAAAAAGAGATGTGGGACATGAACAAGCTGGCAGCGGAAATCAGCCAGAAAACAGGCGACCCCTACGACGCACAGCATCTGCCCATTTATAACATACAGTTGCGCGAGGATCGCTACGTGCGTATGGGCATACAGTCGAAGCTCGAAATTCCCAAGCAGTTGAAACGTTGGGAGCGCAACGACAGCACCAAAATAAATGATATAAAGAAAAAGAATCAGAAAGAGAACAAATACTTCCATTTCGAGTACGACCTGGAGACAGGCGAGCTCATCGAACGTACCAACGACGAGATTGAAGACTTGTACCCCAGCTACCCCGGATGGGCAAACGTGTCGCCCGACGGCAAATATGCTATCTACGAGAAGAACTGGAACTTGTGGTACATGTCTATGGAAGATGTTGAGAAACTGCGCATTTGGGACAAAGACTCAACAGTTGTAGAGCATCAGCTCACCACAAACGGCAAGCCCGGCAAATGTTACGCATGGCACCCCGTAGGCACCGTAAAGGTAGACAGTACAGCACGTTTCGGCGTGAACGCCATCTGGTCGCCCGACTCTCGCCACTTTGTGATGTTGCATCAGAAGGACTCTATGCTGAAAGACTTCTGGGTGATTAACTCATTGAGCTCACCCCGCCCCACATTGGAGACCTACAAATATCAGATGCCCGGAGAGCCCGGCCCCATCGTCACAATGGAGCTTTTCGATTTCGAGAAGAAGAGCAGCAAGTACATCAACATTGCAAAGTTCAAAGAGCAGACAGTTGAGTTGTTCCGCAAGCCCTCGACACTCGAAAACATGTACGAGCGCACCCACAAACGCGTGTGGTTGGGAACAGACAAAGAGTTCTACTTCCAGCGCACCAGTCGCGACCTTAAGAAAATTGAGGTGTGCCGCGTGAATGTGGAGACCGACAGCGCAATAACAATCGTACACGAGGAGATGAATACCTCTATCGAGTCTCGTCAGATAAAGATTGTGAACAACGGCAAGAACTTCATACAGTGGTCCGAGCGCACAGGATGGGCAATGCTCTACCTCTACGACATGAACGGTAACCTTGTGAACCCCATCACCGAGGGCGCATTCCACGTAGACGAAATTCTCGCAGTGAACGACAAAGAGAAGAAGGTTTACTTCACAGCCAACGGCTACAACGAAGGCGAGAACCCCTACTATGCTCACCTCTTCAGCGTAGGTTACGACGGTAAAGGTCTGAAACAGCTCGACAAGGGCGACCTCAACGGCCGTTTCTCAGTGGCAGAAGATGGCAACATGTTCGTAGCCAACAGCTCACGTGTAGACACAGTGCCCACATCCATCCTTTACAGCGCATCGGGCAAACAGCTTGTTCACCTGGAGACAGCCGACCTCTCGCGCCTCTTCGACGCAGGTTACAAATACCCCGAGCGCTTCAAGGTGAAGGCTGCCGACGGCATCACCGACCTATACGGAGTGATGTACAAACCCTTCGACTTCGACTCTACAAAGTGCTATCCTTTGATTGAGTATGTTTACCCCGGTCCTCAGACAGAGGCAGTGAACGAAAGCTGGTCATCGGGCATGAACCGTATCGACCGCCTTGCACAGATGGGATTCATCGTCATCACCATCGGTAACCGCGGAGGCCACCCCAACCGCTCAAAATGGTACCATAACTTCGGTTACGGCAACCTGCGCGACTATGGTCTTGCCGACAAGAAAGTGGCAGCACAGCAGCTCATCGCACGCCACTCGTTCATCGATGGCGAGCGTGTAGGTATTCACGGACACTCGGGTGGCGGCTTTATGTCTACCGCAGCAATACTCTACTACCCCGACTTCTTCAAGGCAGCAGTATCATGCGCAGGTAACCACGACAATCGCATCTACAACCGTTGGTGGAGCGAGAAACACCATGGTATCAAGGAGAATATCAATGAGTCAGACACCACATTCGCCTACCGCATAAGCACCAACCAGGAGCTTGCAGGCCGTCTGAAAGGTCACCTGATGCTCGTTACCGGCGACATGGACAACAACGTTAACCCCGCAAACACCATCCGCGTGATTGACGCCCTTATAAAAGCAAACAAACGCTTCGACATTCTCTTGTTGCCCGGACAGCGTCACTCATTCGGCAGCATGGACGAATACTTCTTCTGGAAGATGGCCGACCACTTCTGCCGCTATCTGCTGGGAGAATCGAAAACCGAAGTAGACATCAAAGAGATTAACAACGACTAATCGACAAACGAAACTGTACGCAAGCGTACACAAAACCGAACAGCAGTGTCCGATATCGGACACTGCTGTTTTTGCTTTATCATTGATTATCAACATTCTAAAAGTTTGGCACGGTTTTTGCTATATATAAAGGTAGATAGTACACAAAAAAAAGTATGGATAGAGCAATACCTAAAAAAGAACAAAGAAAAAAGCAGTTAATCCGCATTGGAAAAATAGCGGCTGCACTCACATTACTCGTAATCGTAGCTATTGTATCAATAAACTACTCACGTAGCAGCATCAACGCAAAGAGCCTCACTTTTTCCACAGTAGACCGAGGCACCATTGAGACCAGCGTGACAGCCACCGGAGAGGTGCATCCCGCCTTCGAGGAGATAATAAACTCCCCCATCAGCTCGCGCATTGTCGAGGTCTATTGTCACAGTGGCGACAGCGTAGAAGCAGGCACTCCCCTGCTGCGTCTCGACCTCACAAGCACCGAGAACGAGTATAAAAAACTGCTCGACGAGAAAGAGATTCGCCGCAACCAGCTCGAACAGCTGCGCCTGAGAAACAAGACCGAGATTTCGAGTCAGGAGATGAACATAAAGATAAACGCAATGGAGCTCGACCGTCTGGAGGCCGAACTGCGCAACGAACGCTACCTCGACAGCATAGGCTCGGGAACAGCCGACAAGGTGCGTCAGGCCGAAATGGCAGTGCAGACAGCACGCCTGCGTCTGGAGCAACAGCGCGAACAACTGAAAAACGACAAAGAGATAAAGGCATCCAACGTAAAAGTGCAGGAGCTGGAATTTGCGATATTCACAAAAAAGCTCGAAGAGATGAAACGCACCTTCGACGACGCCCGCATACTCTCGCCCCGCAAAGCCATCCTCACACATATAAACGAGCAGATAGGCGCGCAGGTAGGTAGCGGTACACAGATAGCCATAATAAGCGACCTCGACCACTACATTGTGAAAGCACAAATCTCCGACGTGATGAGCGAATATGTCTCACCCGGCAAGAAGGTACTTGTGAAAGTAGGTACCGAGAAGCTCGAAGGTCGCATAGGAACAGTTTCACCTAAAAGCACCAACGGAAGCATACAGTTCGAAGTGCGCCTGTCACAAGATAACCACAAGAAACTGCGCCCGGGACTGCGCACCGACGTATATATAATGAACTCCATACACGACGACGTACTGCGCATACGCAACGCATCGTACTACGTAGGCGCAGGAACATACAATCTCTTCGTGCGCAACGAAAATAACGAGCTTATACGTCGCAAAGTAATCCTAGGCGACTCTAACTTTGAGCATGTAGAAGTTGTCGAAGGACTCGCCGAAGGCGAGGAAGTTGTAGTTTCCGACGTATCGGAATTTTCATACAAAGAAAAGATTAAATTAAAATAAGGTTAATAAATGCACTGTGAACGGCGGATTTTTTGTAAGTTGCCGCCGTTCACAAAAAAAAACGGCCAAAAGAAAATCAAACTATGATACGACAATTTTTCCGTCAAGCATGGACAATGATGAAACAGCAGAAGCTGTTCACAGGAATGTACATTGCGGGAACAGCCATAAGCGTAGCAATGGCAATGGCAGTATTTATTTCGCTGTACATTAAACTCGCCCCACTCTACCCTGAGTACAACCGCAATAGAATGGTAGATATTCCCATGATTTTTGTAGAGTCTGATGGTGACAGATATTTTTCAAAGGCATCGACACAGCTTAGAGAAAAAATAAAGGAGGAGGCCAAACATCTTGATGAAATATGTGTCCACGAAGCACAATTTAATACAGGAACAATAATTACAGCCGTAAAAACAGGCATTGAGATTGAAGAAACGCCCCAAAGAACAGACACCCAATATTGGAAAGTCTTTAATTTTAAATTCATCCACGGCGGCCCATTCACACAAAATGCACCATTGGCTGTAATAACATCCTCTTTTGCAAAAAAACTGTTCGCGACAGACAATGTATGCGGCGAAGAGATTTTCATAGACACCGTATGCTACAAGATTGCGGGAGTAGTAGAAGACCAAAAGACCTACATGACAAGCCAAAATACAGATGGTAATATATGGATACCTATGAATTACAACCCTCAAGTAAAAGGAGTGGACGATGGTATAACAGGCAACGAATATATAGTGATGCTCGCAAAGTCGCCCGAAGCAAAAGACTCCCTGAAAGCCGAGGTTAAAAATATTTTTGAAAGAGTGGTACAACAAAATAGCAGCAACAAAAAATTCAAAATAATAATAATGGAACATTGGGAGCATGCCCTTTACATGTACAACATATATCTTAACGAGGAGAATAAGGAAAATAACTTTTTGGCAGCAATACAAAAATATCTTTATGCCATACTCGCTTTTCTTTTTATACCCGCCATCAACCTAAGCGGCATGATTTCTACACGAATGAGCAGCCGAATGGACGAAGTTGGTGTGCGCAAAGCATACGGTGCTACAGGCCGGCAAATAGTGTCGCAAGTACTGTGGGAGAATCTGCTGCTTACCTTGGTGGGAGCAATAATAGGCCTTGCACTATCCTATGTGACAATATGCAGCGGACACCGATGGCTGATGACCATACTCGACACCCGCATACACACTGCTCCTGTGTCGGGAATAACAGCAGAAATGCTCTTTAACCCCACAGTGGTAACAATGGTGCTGCTGGTGACTTTTGTGCTTAACATAGCCTCGGCACTTATACCTACCCTGCTTGCTCTGCGCAAGAATATTATAGAATCGTTGTACCAAAGAAGATAAATACCACCATGATAAGAAAAATCATCCACCGAATATGGAACGAGCGCAAGCAGAATGCGTGGCTCTTTCTTGAACTATTCGTAGTAAGCCTTTTCGTATGGCTCGCCACAGACCCACTCATAGACCTTGCGAGCCGCAACAGCATCAACCCCAATTACGACGACAGCCGCGTCTATAAGCTGGAAATGAGACACTACTACCCCACAAGCCCCAAATACAGAGCCGAATACAACAACGAGTCTATTGTAAACAACGGTTATATGCAGATACTCAATATAATAGAGAACCTCCCCGAGGTTGAAAATTATTCGCTCACCGAGGGTGCCATATTCTACTACGCTGTTAGGCACGATGAATTTATCGTCGATAGCACACAGACAGCCGACGGGAAAAGCATCAAAAAGAATATTTTCTATTATTACGACTATACAACAAAAGAGTGCAACAGTTTCGAGACATTCAGAATGAAGATGCACACAGGCGACTCACCATCGAGCAGCGACACGCACGGCGTATACATCAGCCGCAGCCTTGCCCGGGAACTGTACGGCACGGAAAATGTTATCGGGAAAAGCATCTACCGCCCTATTTTGCAACAGAATCTTCCAATTTTGGGAACCATTGACGATATTCAACCGAAAATGTACGAAGAACCTATTCCTATTATGGTGATAAAAATCAGATTCCAGCCAAAAGGCGGCATTCAAAGGTTTCTCCAACAAATTGACCTTGACATAAGAATAAAGAGAGGAGTAAATGCCGCTGCATTTGAAAAGAGATTCACAGATGAGATATTACCCAAACTGAAAGCCGGTAATCTATATGCAAACAAGTTGCATAGTCTGAAAAGTGCCAAAGAAAAGGATCGTGAAAGTTACGGAATAAACAACCTGTACAAACAAAGCTATATACTATCGTTCTTTGCTCTGCTATGCGGCTTTATGGGAATCTTCGGCACATTCTGGTTGCGTGCCATTGCCCGCCGACGCGACATTGGAATTATGCAGAGCATAGGTGCCACCCGCAAAGCTATCATCCGACAATTTGCGACAGAGGCAGTAGTGCTGTCAAGCATAGCATTTGCCATTGCCCTGCCACTTATCATGCACAAGGTATATGTGAGCGGTTTTTCCTGCCCGCTTGAATATTATCTCAATTTCCGCAAATACGAAGGCACAGAGTATCTGCATAATCAGCCCCTGCCACGCTTTTTGCTGGTAACGATTATAAGTTATATTTTTATGGTCATTATAAGCATTGTGGGAGCAGTTGTCCCCACAGCAGCAACCATTAAACGCCACCCCGCCGATGCGTTGAGGGAGTAATATACAAACGCCCCCGGCCTTATGAAGCCTCGAAAACTCGGTACTCCTTTGGGGAACTAAAGTTCCCGTCGTCGCAAACAACGCTCACTCGCGTTGTCCCCTCTTAACCAAGAGAGGGAGTTAGAATAGAAAGATAATAAAACAAATAAACTATGATACGACAATTTTTCCGTCAAGCATGGACAATGATGAAACAGCAACGGCTGTTCACCGGAATGTACCTCGTAGGCACAGCCGTGAGCATAGCCCTTGCAATGACACTGTTCATCATCTTCTACATAAAATTGGGTCCCATCTACCCCGAGTACAACCGCCAGCGTATGGTGGTGATTGAGAAAGCCACATGGGAATTACGACAAGATGGAGGCGTCAGTAAGAGCCAAGCAGCTATCTCTACAAAGTTTGCCGACCTATTAAAAAGAGAAGCAAAATCACTGGAACACATCGCACTCTTAGGATGGAAAAAGTTAGTCATTTCAACCGAGGATGGCAATGTGAGCATCGAGGAGTTTGGCCACGAGACCAACAGCGATTTCTGGAAAGTGTTCAACTTCAAGTTCGTCGACGGCCGCCCCTACACAGCCGAGGAGGCAAACGAACAGCTAGTGGTTATCAGCCGCAGCTGGGCATATAAATTCTTTGCAACCGACAAGGCCGCCGGCAAAATATTGAAGATTGGTCGCGCAAACTACCGCGTAGTGGGCGTGGTGGAAGACACAAGCGGATGCAGCAGCATCACCGCCGGCGACTATTGGATTCCTTTATGTATAAACCCCGAGAATGAGCAGAATATTATAGGTAGTTTCCACGCGTATATGACAAGCGACAACACCGAGGAGCTTAAAAAAGAGGTGGAAGATATTTTCGGCCGTTGCGCGCAGATGCAGCCCAAAGAGTACAGCTACACTATGGAGGTGAAAGATTTTTGGCAAAAGGCACTCGACTGCGAAAAGGATGAATCACCATTCGACGCAATAGGCAAATACCTGTACATACTGCTGGCATATCTCTTTATACCCGCGCTGAACCTGAGCGGCCTTATATCCTCGCGCATGGACAGCCGCATGGAAGAGATTGGCGTGCGCAAGGCATACGGAGCAACCAATGGCGAGATTATCGTTCAAGTGCTGTTAGAGAATTTACTGCTGACATTAGTGGGCGCAGTGATGGGACTCGCACTGTCGTACATCGTTGTTTACACATGCGACAGCTGGATAACCACACTATTCGAGGCAAACACATATATCCCTTTCGAGCGCAGCACAGATGTGTCGATGCTGCTCAACCCCACAGTGCTGGGTACGACTGTTGCAATCACCGCCCTGCTGAATATTTCCTCGGCGCTTGTACCTACACTGCTTGCCCTGCGTAACTCCATTGTAGAGGCATTGTATTACAGGAGATAAATCAGACAACACAACGACCATGATAACAAAAATAATACACCAAATATGGAACGAACGCAAGCAAAATGCGTGGCTTTTCCTCGAGCTTGCAGCAGTAAGCATATTCCTGTGGCTCGCCATCGACCCACTGTTCACCCTTGTGTGCCGCAACAACATCCCCCGAGGCTACGACACAGAAAATCTCTATTACATGGAAAAAGAGCAGTATCGTGGCAGCCATCCGCAGTTCCACGATGGAGAAACGACGGGAGAATATGTAGAGCAGTTCTTCACAAATGCCATAAACACACTGAAAAGCCTGCCCGAGGTCGAGTGCTACGGCATTGCAAACAGACGCTTTCTGCCGAACGAGCTAAGTTCCCACAAAGTGAGCATTAGGACAGACAGCACACAGTCGAACGACTACAAAGAACATGTAGTACATTTCTTTTCGTTCATACCCATAGAAGGAGGCAACTTCTTTGAAACCTACCGCGTGCGCAACGCACTCACAGGCGAGATTATGAAACATAAGGATGTAATGCAAAGAAATGAAATGTACGTTACGCGCCGCCTCGCCCAAAAGCTCTTCGACACTACAGATGTAGTAGGAAAGAAAATGAATTACGCCGGAGCAAATGTGGAAATTATAGGCGTCATCGAGGACATGCAGTTGCTTTCCTACGACGAATACACACCTTTCGTGCTGACAAGCGAGGATATCACATACGACAAATACGCCTTTACGCCGCAAGAGATCTTTGTGAGACTGAAAAAGGGAGTGGACTGCGAGGCGTTCCGCAAAAAGTTCGACAACGACATTGCCCCTAAAATGAGGCATGGTAACTACTATGTAAAGGGCATTACAGACATCAACGAAAGAGCGAAGCTATACGCAAAGAGATACGGAATAACGAACATATACCGCCTATATATAGCACTTGCAGGCTTTGCACTCTTCTGCGCATTCATGGGAGTGTTCAGCGCATTTTGGATACGCACCAACAACCGCCGACGCGACATTGGCATCATGCGCAGCATGGGAGCATCGCGTCGCGCAGTCGTCGGGCAGTTCGTTGCCGAAGCACTCATCCTTGTGAGCGTGGCATTCATGGTGGGAATGGTTATCACAGGACACCACATACACATCAACGGCTTTGCCGAACCGCTTGCCAAAGTACTAACTTGGGTACAAAATGAGGTCCCCGACCAAAGTTATCTGCACAACCAAGCGCTGCCCCACTTTGCCATAGTAACAGCCATCGGCTATCTGTTGGTGGTAACTATCGCCGTTGCGGGTTCACTGCTGCCCGCGGTGCGCATCACACGCTCGCTGCCCGCCGACGCATTAAGAGAATAGAAAAAATAATATTATAAACAATTTAAATATTTACGATTATGATTAAACTTACAGGAGTAAACAAAATTTATCGCACAGACTCCATTGAAACACAAGCACTCGAGAATGTAAACATCGAAGTAGAGAAGGGAGAATTCCTTAGCATCATGGGCCCCTCGGGATGCGGAAAATCGACTCTGCTCAACATCATGGGACTGCTGGACAAACCCACAAGCGGCACCATAGAAATTGCCGGCACCACAGTGGACCAGATGAGCGAGAAAGAGCTTGCAGCCTTCCGTAACCGCACGCTGGGCTTTGTGTTCCAGAGTTTCCATCTTATAAACTCACTGAATGTGCTCGACAATGTGGAACTGCCCCTGCTCTACCGCAAGATTAGTGCCAAAGAGCGCACACGCCTTGCCAAAGAGGTGCTCGCTCGCGTGGGACTCACCCACCCTATGTACCACATGCCCACACAGTTGTCGAGTGGACAGTGTCAGCGTGTAGCCATCGCCCGCGCCATCATCGGTAACCCCGAGATTATCCTCGCCGACGAGCCCACCGGTAACCTCGACTCAAAGATGGGTGCCGAGGTGATGGAGATTCTCCACAAACTCAATCGCGAAGATGGCCGCACCATTGTGATGGTTACTCACAACGAGGAGCAGGCTAAACAGACCTCGCGCACCATTCGCTTCTTCGACGGCCGTCAGGTAGAATAGTTGCATAGTGGCATTTAAAGGCAATAATTGCCTTTAAATGCTTGAAAAACAGTTGAATGATAAAATTGCAAATTAAACTGCTACAAAAACAAAAACCATGATTAAACAAACCCTGCGTCAAGCGCTGATGATGATGAAACAGCACAAGTTGTTCACGGGAATATACATCACAGGAACGGCCGTCAGCATAGCCATTACTATGGTACTTTTCATCGTCTTCTACATAAATTTAGGAAAAATATACCCCGAATACCACCGAGGCGAAATACTCTATATAACCGGCGAAAATCACAAGGTAAACCCCGGGAAGAATCAATACAATGGTTCAGATTTTTTCAATCTGGACTTTGTCGAGGCACTTAAAAGCGAATGTAAGCACATGAAGGCTATGGCGTTGTACGATGTCTACGCCTCGTATAACCGGCATCCGATAACAGCAGACGGCAAAAGCATAGAAATAGAAGAGAGAATAAAATTTGTCAGCGACGGCTGGTGGCAGGTATACGACTATAAATTCATCGACGGAAAGGGTTTCACCGAAAAGGAGATGCACGAAAATGTAGCAGTGGTGAGCGAGTCGCTTGCCATGCAACTTTTCGCGTCGGCAAAGGTAGCCGGCAAAGAAATAAAAATAAACGAACAGTACCACCGCATAGTGGGTGTCGTGCAGGATGTTACGCAGTGCACCCCCAACAGTTACGGAAAAGTATGGCTGTCTATCTACAATCCTTTTGCGAGTTTTAACACAAACCCAATTCACAACGACGAGAAGCATTTCCACATATACGCACTCGCACACGATGGCGAAAGAGAAATGCTGTTGCAGGAGATTGAAAGCATATTCCACCGATACTATCAACCAAACGAGCAGAAGGGCGACTATGAACTGTACATTGAAAACTATTGGCAGGATGCTCTTTTCCTTAACGGAGACGATAGCATTTGGGACGCTATAAGAATGTACATTTACATAATACTCGCCGTGCTTTTCATTCCCGCGCTTAACTTGGGAGGAATGATATCCTCGCGCATGAACAGCCGCTTGGTGGAGGTAGGAGTGCGCCGAGCATACGGTGCCACCAAGCGAGCGATAGTGTCGCAGGTGTTGTGGGAGAATATGTTACTTACGCTGTTGGGAGCAGTTGCAGGGTTACTACTCTCTTTTGCCGTAGTGTACATTTTCAACTACCGCATGACCAATTTGATCGACAGCAAAATATTCTACAATAGCGAGGCAGGCAACCAGTTGAGCGCCGAAATGCTTTTGAACCCCACCATCTTCCTTTGTGCACTGCTAATGTGCGCTTTGCTGAACATTGCATCGGCACTCGTGCCCACACTGTTTGCATTGAGAAAAGATATTATACAATCGTTGTACCATAAAAGATAACCACCATGATAAAGAAAATATTTCACATAATATACAACGAACGTCGCGAGAACAGTTGGATAGTGGTAGAGATTATCGCTGCGAGCATCATGCTGTGGATGGCGTTCGACCCACTGTTTACACTCGCGCGTCACGACAACATTGAAGATGGTTACGACATTGATGGCACATATATGATAGACTTCGCCCGCTACGAGCCTTACGATTACCGATTCAATAGGGCAAACGAGGAAGCCGAAGCCAAGACCGGTGAGAGTTACATTCACCTGCACAACATTGTGCGTAACCTGCCCGAGGTTGAGAGCTACTGCTTTACGACACAGAAAAAATACCCGGGAGGAAACCAACAATACTTTAATATGGGATATTTTAGAGACAGCATAAACGTCGGTGGCGACCAAGAAAAACTAAGGGAGATTATAAGTAAAGAGTCTCTCATGTTCAACACACACGAAGTGTACAACATCGAGGGCAACAACTATTTTACTACTTTCAGGGTGAAAGATGCTCTCACGGGGGAAATATTCAAGCCTCGCAAAGATGATACAGAGGGCAACATATATGTTTCCGAGAATTTAGCCAAGGAATTCTATGGCAGTGCAAGCGAGGCTATCGGCAAGAAAATATACTATGGGTACGACGGGCTGACAATAAGCGGGGTTTTCAAAGATATGCAACTTATAGACTACTGCACTCCCCCACAGACTATTATCAGATGCAAAAATGTGCAACCTGCCGAATATAGGATGATTAATCTTCACATACGTCTGAAAAAGGGAGTGGACAGAGTTGCGTTCGAGAAGAGATTCAAAGAGGAGATTATGCCCGAGCTAAAAGCCGGAAACGCATACTGCCAGAGTTTTACTCCAAACGAAATTTTTAGAGAGCAGAAGAACGAAACAAGAGAGATTCCCAGCAAACTGACAATGTACAACAGCATGGCACTCTTCTCGTTGTTCACCGTGTTTTTGGGAATGTTAAGCGCATTCTGGATAAGAACATCGGCACGCAAGAGCGAAATTGGAATCATGCGCAGTGTGGGTGCATCGAGGCAGGCTATCATCAAACAGTTTGTTACCGAGGTTGCCCTTTTGGTGAACATTGGCTTTGCGGTTGCAATGCTATTTGTGCTGCACTATCTCTATGTGAACGGCTTTACGAATCCTTTGGATGGACATATTAATATTAAGTTTGTAGACATTGGAGGCCCGTTGCACTTTGCATGGGTGACGGCCGCAACATATATTATTCTGATGCTCTTTGCCATTGCCGGAGCTGCAATCCCCGCATGGCGAATAACAAAGATTCTGCCCGCCGATGCATTGAAGGAGGAGTAATAGAATGAAAAAATATTCTATATAACAATAACAAGCTTTTCTTATAAGGGACAGCATTTTGAAAAGGTAACTAAAAAACTCTCCCTCGAAGATTAGAGGGGGAGCTTATGAAAGAAACAAAAAATTACAACCATGATAAAACAAACCCTGCGCCAAGCGCTGACGATGATGAAGCAACAGAAGCTGTTCACCTGTATCTACATTGCCGGAACAGCAGCAAGCATTGCAATGGCAATGACCATATTCGTCATTCTCTACATAAAATTAGGACCACTCTACCCCGAAGAGAACCGCGACAGGCTACTCATATTCTCAGAGGTTGTCGCAAAAAACAAAGAAGGAGCGGGGTGCATAGTTAGTCCGGGGCTGCAGCTTGTAGAACAGTTGAAGCAGGAGTCGAAACTGTTGAAAAAGGTGGGAGTACGCGAAATTGCACCATACACTATCAACTTTGAAAGTATATGCGAAATTTACTCGGACTATAGCAATGCAACAATATACGAACTTCCGGCTTACGTTGACTGTGGCTATTGGCAGCTCTTTAACTTCCGATTCGTAGATGGTCGCCCGTTTACCAAAGAAGAGGAGCACAGCCCCATAGCTGTTATTACCGCTTCGCTTGCCGAAAAACTGTTTGCAACAAAAGAGGCTGCAGGGCGTAGCATACACATAGACAACGAAATTTACAATATTGTGGGAGTGGTTGAGGACCAACGCACCTGCCTGACAAACACCCCATCGGCAGGTAACATATTTGTATCCATACACCACAAACGCTTCTTTGACGAAAATGAAACATATGAGTACTTCATGGGTGAATCATTAAACATCACTATCGGGCGAACACACATGTACATCATTGCCGAAACAGCCGAGCAGAGCGATTCAATAAAAAAAGAGATTGTCGATATATACAAAAGATTATTACAAGACAAAACTCTAAACAATATAACAATAGAGCCACAAATATATGAATATTGGCAAAAGGCAATTGACGTGAAACATAACAGCAACTTTTTCACAGCCATATTGGAGTATCTTTATCTGTTGCTTGCCTTTCTGTTAATCCCGGCACTGAACCTCTGCGGACTGATATCTACACGAATGAACAGCCGTCAGGCAGAGATTGGCGTGCGCAAGGCATACGGCGCCACAAACAGGCAGATAATTACGCAAGTGCTGTACGAAAATATGCTCTTCACAACCATAGGAGCATTTGTAGGCTTTGTGCTTACTTACATTATTGTATATAAAAATTGCGATTGGATAGTAACCCTCTTTGATGGCAAAATAAGTAACGACACTATTGCACAGGGAGTAACATTTGAAATGCTATTCAATCCCACAGTGATTGCATCGGTGCTGTTGCTGGCACTGCTGCTAAACATAGCTTCGGCTCTTGTGCCAACACTGCTCGCGCTGAAAAGAAATATTATTCAATCGTTGTACCATAGAAGATAAACGCACCCACCATGATAACAAAAATAATACACCAAATATGGAACGAGCGCAAAGAAAATGCGTGGATATTCCTTGAACTATTAGTAGTGAGCATATGTGTGTGGCTCGCCATCGACCCACTATTCAACCTCGTGAGCCGCAACAGCGTGGAAAAAGGCTACGACGCCGAAAATGTATTTATAATTGACATCGAAAGATACAAGGATGATAGCCGCAACCACGACACAACCTTCGACGGTTACAACAACAAAATAGCAAAAGAAAAAATCGCACAAATGCTGCGACAAATAGAGTCGCTACCCGAAGTTGAAAACTACACTCTACAAATGCTAACCCTCCCAGGGAATAGGGCTATTTTCCATAATTTTATTATCGACAGCACCATGCGCGCCGACAATAAAAGAATAGAAACCACGATAATGCATTATAAAGAAGATGAAATAGAAAATAGTAACATATTTGCCACATATGGCATTATAGATACACGTACAAACAAAATCATTGAAAAAAAGAATGACGGGAATTATGCTTATATTTCGGAAAGCCTTGCCAAAAAACTTTTCGACACAGAGAATGTAATAGGTAAAGAGATAGAAGCAAAAAATAGAAATAGCACTAAATATACTGTAAAAGGAGTAATTAAGGACATTCAGGAGGAGATATATTGCAGTCCCAGCGAAATGGCAATATTTACAAGCCCTGGCCATTATTACTCTGAAGCTAATTTTTCTTTTTACGACCTGCATATTAAAGTGAAGAAAGGCACCGACAAGGCCGAGTTTGAAAGAAAGTTCCGCGAAGAGATTATGCCCACGCTAAAAGGAGGAAACATCTTTTGCCACAAAATAACTTCACACACAGATAAAATCAAACAAGTTGAAAAAGAGAAGGGGATAACAAACAAATACCGCAAAAGTATTATCCTTTCGTCGTTTGCTCTGCTGTGTGCCCTGCTGGGAATAATAGGCACATTCTGGGTGCGCACCGTTACCCGTCGTCAGGAGATAGGAATAATGCAGAGCATGGGTGCCACACGTACCGCCATTGTAAAGCAATTTGTTACCGAAGCGACTATTCTCGCAACGATAGCCTGTGTGTTTGCAGCGCTTCTGCTTATACAATATGTATACATGAACGGCTTTGCCGAGCCTTTGAATTTTAATGTAAAGCCCATAAGTGAGACATTAGCATGGCACAACAAGCCTGTGCCACATTTTATAATTGTGTCGATAATAAGCTATCTGCTTGTAACATTCATAAGCATCATTGGAGCTGCGATTCCCGTAGCATCGACGGTGAAGAAACAGCCTGTGGAGGCAATGAGAGAGGAGTAAGAAAAGTAAAGGGCTCTCCCTGATTCAGGGAGAGTTGCTTAGCAATGCAATAGTAACTAAGAACAAAAAACAATGATACAACAATTTTTCCGACAAGCATGGACGATGATGAAGCAGCAGAAGCTGTTCACGGGAATATACATCACAGGAACAGCACTCTCGGTGACGATGATAATGATAACCTTTGCAGTGCTCTACATAAAATTCGCACCACTCTACCCCGAAGAGAACCGCGAAAGAACACTGCATATAAGAAATATCACCGCCATAACAAACCACCAGGAAGATGGAGAGCAGAAAAACACCCATCGCTGCTCCCCGAAACTTGCTGAACTTATAAAAGATGAGTGCAAATACCTCGACAACCTTTCGTGCTACACCAAATCGAATCGCATGAAATTGTCGGCAACAGCAGATAAAAGCACAAAGAGGATAAAGGAATATGCTGTGTACACCGACGAACAGTTCTGGAAAGTGCACACATACAGATTCATCGACGGTCACCCGTTCAGTGAGCAGGATGTTAAAAGCAACAACCGCGTGGTGGTAATCCCGCTCGGCACAGCAATGGAACTTTTCGCAACACATAAGGTCGCAGGCAAGCACATATACGTCGATGGCGAAGAACATACTATCGTGGGAGTAATAAAAGATGCACCGAGTGCCGTAACAAGGACTTATGCAATATATATGCCTTTTGGATTGGATAAAGATAAACCTTGGTTCGATAACACAAAAAAAGAACTTGCGGGAATGTACAAGATTATCGCAACGGCAAAAAAAGCATCGGAAAAAGAGCTTTTGAAAAAGGAGATTGAAGAAAAAATTGCTCGCTACAATGCCGGCAGCGCAACATGCAAATACGAAATTGCCGACCACATTCTCACACACGTCGAGAGCGTGTACGACCACGACATTTACGGTAACGATGCGTACAGAAATTTCATAAAAGAAATTGTACTTATAATCGCCGCCTTTCTGCTGATACCCGCACTGTGCCTAAGTATAATGATATTCTCTCGCATGGAAAACCGCATGGTGGAAATGGGCGTGCGCAAGGCCTACGGCGCAACCACCGGAAGCATCATATTTCAGGTGCTGTCCGAAAATATGCTGCTTACACTCATCGGCGGTATTCTGGGCTTTGCCATAAGCGCAACGCTGCTTTTCACAGCAAGCAGATGGATGCTCTTCTTGTTCGATTCGGGAGATGTATTGAGCAGCAGTATTTGGGACATGGACTATTGGGGAGAGCAGATAGTAGATTTTTCAATGATATTCAACCCCACACTGTTTGCGGCAACACTCATCGTGTGCATGTTCATAAACATTGTGTCGGCACTGTTGCCGGTGACTGCAAAGATACGCCACAGCATTGTATATTCACTTAACAGAAGAAAATAGAAGAATATGATTACAAAGATTTTACATCAGGCATGGAACGAACGCAAGCACAACTGCTTCGTATTCGGAGTGTTGTTGCTGACATCTATTTTCATTTGGATGATAAGCGATCCCATATATGTGATTTTTGCCACAAAATCAATCCCCAACAACTACGAAAAGCGCGACAGATGTTGCGTAAAGCTCGATTTTGACTACTCGGAAATGATAAAGGACGAGGAGAACTCACCGCTTTACAACCTGCACTCAAACATCGTACACGCAATAAAAAGTCTGCCCGAGGTCGAGAGCAGCATAGACACATATATGGGAGTGGGAGCGTTCAACAGCGACAGGCACTTCATAGACAAAATATACTACGATACAGAAAAGAAAGACTCGTTAATACATGTATGTCAGTATTGCTACATTTGGGAGGGTGACCACAATATGTTCGCCACATTGGGACTTAAGGATGCAAACAGCGGAAAAGCGCTGACCGTGCCCGAGGATGTAAACACGGGAAATGATATTTTTGTTTCGCGCCACGCGGCAATGAAACTTTTCGGCACCACAGAGATTATCGGAAGAACGCACAACGACCCACACACAAAATATACTATCCGCGGGGTGTACGACGATTTTCAACTTGAGACATACACAGAGCCGTTGCCGTCGATGATAAAGTTTGAAAGGGCAAGCGTCTACTCTATTGCCGGCTATAGTTCCAAGAGAATAGTGAAACTGAAAGAGGGAACGGATATTGAAGCCTTCACGCATAAAGTAAAAGAGGCTGTGGCAAAGATTGACAAAAACAACGACTTTCAGGTGAGCGTACTCACACTCGACGAGTTGCAAGAAGATACACACATAGAGCGCGAGGCACGCTACACTATCAACCAAAAGATTATCCTCAACAGTTTCGCTCTCGTCTGCATATTCCTGTGCATGTTGGGCACATTCTGGACACGCATGGACAACCGCCGCAGCGACATTGGAATAATGCGCAGCATGGGAGCCTCGCGCAGTAGCGTCGTGCGTCAGTATATTACCGAGGCCGTCATTCTGCTGACACTCGCATTCGTGGCAGCAATGCCCATTGTGCTGCATTTTGTGCTCACCGAGGGTTTCGCCGAGCCGGGAGTGTGCAGCATCGACAAAAAGATGTTTTTGCCCAACCCCGAGTATGGAGTGAACAATTTCTATATCCATTTTGCGTGGGTAACAGTAATAACCTATGTAGCAATGCTGTTCATTACAATCGCAGGCACGTGGATTCCCGTCTACCGCGCGACACGCATTCTGCCCGCCGACGCATTGAGGGAAGAGTAAGAGAAAATACATAAAACCGTACACAAAAGCGAACACACTGTCCGAAAACGGACACCCTGCAAAAACGATAAAATCCTAACAATCAATAAAGTAAAAATTTGGCACGATTTTTGCTGTTAATCAGCAAAAAACAATAAATAAAATGAAAAAGAGCGTAACAACCATTCTGATACTCCTTATGGCAACCATCCTGCACGCAAACGGGAACATACGCCACCTGACACTCGAGGAGACAATACTCCTCGCCCGCACGCAGAGCCTCGACGCAGCCGTAGCCCTGAACGAGCTGCGCTCGGCCTATTGGGAGTACCGCATCTACCGCGCAGGACTGCTGCCCGAAGTAAATTTCCAAGCAACAACGCCGAGTTACAGCAAGAGTTACAACAGCTATCAGAACAGCGACGGAACATACACCTTTGTGCGCAACAACTACATGCAGATGAACGGCAAGCTGTCGGTGCAGCAGAGTATATGGCTCACAGGCGGCACACTGTCGCTCAACTCGTCGCTCGACTACCTGAAAACCCTCAGCGGCAACAAGCAGCGTCGTTACATGAGCACACCCGTAGCACTCACACTTAACCAGCCAATCTTTGGCGTGAACAATGCAAAATGGAACCGACGCATAGAGCCCATACGTTACGCCGAGGCAAAAGCCGAATTCCTTACTGCTACGGAACAGGTTACCATGAGCGCGATAAACTATTTCTTCAATCTGCTGCTGGCAAAGGAAAATGTGAGCATCGCCAAACAGAACCTTAACAATGCCGAGAAACTCTACGAGGTAGCGCGCAGCAAGCACGCGATGGGCAAAATAAGCGACAACGACCTGCTACAACTGCGTCTAAACACGCTGAATGCCCGCTCTACCCTCACAAACAACGAGAGTAACCTCAAGAGTGCAATGTTCAACCTGCGCTCGTTCCTCGCCATCGACGAAAATACCGAGATAGAGCCGCTGCTGCCCGACACCCTCGGAGAGATTGCCCTCGTTTATGATGAGGTGCTGGGCAAAGCCCTCGCAAACAACTCGGTAACAAAAAACCTCGAACGTCGCCGTCTGCAAGCAGACTATGACGTTGCCGGAGCACGCGGCAACCTAAGACAGATTAACCTGACGGCGCAGGTGGGACTCAGCGGAGTAGACCGCGACATTGAGCCGGCCTATGACCGCCTGAACGACAACCAATACGTGCAGTTGGGGTTGCAGATACCGCTGCTCGATTGGGGCAAACGTCGCGGCAGGCTGCGCATGGCCGAGAGTAACCGCGAGATTACCCTCACACGCATAGAGCAAGAGCTGCGCAACTTCAAGCAGAATCTCTTTATCCTCGTGGAGCAGTTCAACAACCAGCGCACACAGCTGAACATTGCACAAGAGGCCGACACCATTGCCCGCCGTCGCTACATGAGCAACGTCGAGACATTCATGATAGGAAAGATAAGCACCCTCGACCTCAACGACGCACAGGTGAGCAAGGACCAGGCGCGCCGCAACCACATTTCGGAACTTATGTACTATTGGTACTATTACTACAAGATACGCAGCATCACTCTATGGGATTGGGAGCACAACACAAATATAGACGCCGATTTTGAGAAGATTGTAAAACAGAAATAGAATACAAGCAATTATGATAAAGAAAATCCTGCGCCAAGCGCTGACGATGATGAAGCAGCAGAAGCTGTTCACCTGTATCTACATTGCCGGAACAGCACTTTCGGTTACGATGATAATGATAACCTTCGCTGTACTCTACATAAAATTCGCACCACTCTACCCCGAAGAGAACCGCGACAGAATGCTGATAATACCCACCATCTTCTGTCAGGAAAAAGGCAAAGAGCAAAAGACGAGCCGCCACTGCTCGCTCAAAGTTGCCGACCTAATAAAAGGAAATAGCGGGCTGCTCGATGAAATATGCTGTACATACAGCGGATACGATACATTCACAACACCTATAGCAACGGACGGTAACCACAAAAAGATGGAGTTACCCGCAAAATATGTCGATGACTCATTTTGGAAAGTATTCACATTCAAATTCATCGACGGTAAGCCCTTTGGCGAGAAAGATATTAAAGAAAAGAGGGCAACGGCAGTAATATCGCGCACCACGGCGATGCAGCTGTTCGGAACCACCCAAATAGCAGGCAAAGAGGCAACTATACTCGACAAAAGATTCACCATCAGCGGAGTAGTCGAAGACGCAACAAGCATCACCCCTTTGACTTCAGCCTCAATATATATGACATTGGGACACGAAAGCGACCGCTCCTATATGACCGAAGATGAGAAGAAAAACACCCTTATGGGGCAATACAAGATTTTCGCCACTGCCAAAAGAGCAAGCGACAAAGAAAATTTGGAAGACGAGATTAACAATATCATAGATCGCTACAATGCCAACGATGAAAAATATACACACGAAGCAGTGATAAATACCCTCATCGAGCAAACATACGAGGGCGACTCACTGAAAAAATTCATCACCGAAATTATACTCATCGTAGCAGCCTTTCTGCTGATACCCGCGCTGAACCTCAGCAATATGATAGCCTCGCGCATGGAGAACCGCATGGTGGAGTTTGGAGTGCGCAAAGCCTACGGCGGCACCAATGGCAGCATAGCGCTGCAGGTGCTATGGGAAAATATGCTATTCACCCTCGCCGGCGGATTTTTGGGACTGTTGCTGAGCATAGTGGTTGTTAGCAACGCCGACGAATGGATAATCTATCTGTTCGACTCGGGAGAGAGCGTGAGAGAGTACTTATACGACATAAAGATGCTCGGCACTCCGCAGTTGCCATTCGGAACGCTGTTCAATGTTCCCCTATTCGTAAGCACACTGCTGCTCTGCACAATGATAAACATACTCTCGGCACTGATTCCTCTCATTGCCTCGCTGCGCCACAGCATAGTATATTCACTTAACAAAAGAAAATAGGCACTACCATGATAAAAAAGATACTGCACCAAATTTGGAACCAACGACGACAAAATAGTTGGATATTCGTGGAACTGTTTTTTATATCATTGTTTCTGTGGATGATTATAGACCCACTGTATGTAATATACGCCAAAAAAAGTACTCCCGGTGGCTACGACAATGAGAATAGATACCTTGTATCGCTTACAATAGATGAAAAGCAAAGAGGCAACAGGGACTTAATCGGAAACATTGTCAACGAAATTATCAATATGCCCGAAGTAGAGAATTCAATCGTCCCTATTCAGGCAAGTACCCCCGAATCGTCTGCAATTATAACCGACTGGCTTTGTAACGAACATGACAATGGAAAAAAATCAGTAGTATATGTCTTTCACTACAGATGGTTAGGCAACAGAAATATGTTCGCCACATTAGGCATAAAGGATGCAAACAGCGGCAAGATACTCACCGTGTCTGAAAATTACGCAGGCGACGACACACAAATTTTCGTCTCAAAATCTGCCGCCATGCAACTGTATGGCACAACAGATGTCATCGGAAGAAAGCCAAAAGAGGAGACGGAAATAATAGGAGTGTACGAAGATTACAAGTCGGTCAGCTATATGGAGCCGATACCCTCTGTTATCAATCTGCTACCGGGCATTGGAATGATGAGCGTCTATTTTAATAATATTGTCAAATTAAAAGAGGGAAGCAACGCTGAAAATTTCACACAGAGAGTAAAAGAGCTATGCAAAAAGAAAGACTATGAAATTATCAAAGAGGTAAAAATAGACACACTCGACGACTATCGAAAAAAGACAGAGACACACGCAATAGCAGCAAACGCCATCAGACAAAAATTCATATTCGGCGGCTTTGCCATACTGTGCATATTCCTGTGTATCACCGGCACTTTCTGGGTGCGCATGGACAACCGCCGCAGCGACATTGGAATAATGTGCAGCATGGGAGCGTCGCGCAGCCGAGTGGTACAGCAATATGTTACCGAAGCGGTGCTGTTGCTTACATTGGCATTTGTTGTCGCCCTGCCGTTCATTTTGCACTACGTATATATAAGCGGCTTTGCCGAGCCATCAGTATGCGCATTGCCCAGGGAATTTATTCCTAACCCCGAATATGGAGTGAACAATTTCTATATCCATTTTGCGTGGGTAACAGCAATAACCTATGTAGCAATGCTGTTCATTACAATCGCAGGCACGTGGATTCCCGTCTACCGCGCGACACGCATTCTGCCCGCCGACGCATTGAGAGAAGAGTAAGAGAATGAAAAACATTCTATATAACAATAACAAGCTTTTCTTATAAGGGACAGCATTTTGAAAAAGTAACTAAAAAACTGTCTCCTTTACTAAGGGGGACGAGTTTAAAATGAAAAGAAAATAAAAGCCCTGTAAGGGGCGAAATTGTGCAGCGTAGGCCGCAAGGCCTATGAATAGTAAAAAAACGACAAAGATATTTGCAGAAAAGCAAATATAAAGTAAATTTGCCAACATGATACTGATAATAGACGACGACAGCGCAATACGCAGCAGTTTGAGTTTCATGCTACGCCGCGCAAGGTACGAGGTGGAGACCGCCGCATCACCAAAAGAGGCAATGGAATTGGTGCGCTCTGCCGACATAGACCTTATACTCATGGACATGAACTTCACGCTTACCACAAGTGGCGAGGAGGGTATCTACCTGCTGAAACAGGTGAAAATTTTCCGTCCCGACGTGCCTGTAATTCTGATGACTGCTTGGGGCAGCATCGACCTTGCTGTCAAGGGCATGCAAGCGGGGGCATTCGACTTTGTGACAAAGCCGTGGAACAATGCTGCACTGATGCAACGCATAGAGACTGCTCTGGAACTTACAGGAAAAAAGAAGAAAGCGCAGGAAGAGGAGGATAGAAACAAGACAACGTTCGACCGCAGTTTCATCATAGGAAAGAGCAAAGAGCTTACCGAGATTCTGGAGACCGTGAAACACATCGCCCCCACAAACGCATCGGTACTCATCACCGGCGAGAGCGGCACAGGCAAGGAGCTTATTGCCGAAGCGCTGCACCGCAACAGCGGACGCCGCAACGAGGCGTTTGTAAAGGTGAACTTGGGCGGAATTTCGCAATCGCTCTTCGAGAGTGAGATGTTCGGTCACAAGAAGGGAGCATTCACCGACGCCACAGCCGACAGGATAGGCCGTTTCGAGACTGCTCACCGAGGCACCATCTTCCTTGACGAGATTGGTGAGCTTGACATCAGTTGTCAGGTAAAGCTATTGCGCGTGTTGCAGGAGCAGACATTTGAAATGTTGGGCGACAGCCGCCCGCGCAAGGTGGACATACGCGTGGTGAGCGCTACGAACGTGGACCTTGCACAGATGGTGAGGGAGCACACTTTCCGCGAGGATCTCTTTTGGCGCATAAACCTGATAAACATTCATCTGCCGTCGCTGCGCGAGAGAGTGTCGGACATACCCCTGCTCGCCATGCATTTTGCCACGCAGATGGCGCGACAGAATAACCTGCCCGACGTTGAACTTTCGTCCGACGCTATTCAGCTGCTCACGCGCCTGCCCTACCCCGGCAACATACGTGAGCTGAAAAACCTTGTTGAGCGCACTATGCTGATAAGCGGAAAGAGCATTTTAACAGCCGAGGATTTCGAGGCGCAGCACAAGAATAATGCCAATATGACAAAAAGCGACAAGGAGATTAATACCACGGGAATGACGCTCGAAGAGATTGAGCTTCACACAATCAGGCAGGCTCTCGAAAAGTACGACGGCAACCTGACACTGGCTGCTACATCGCTCGGCATCAGCCGCCCGGCACTCTACCGACGTATGGAAAAGTACGGAATAAAAATTTAAAAGCCGAATATATAATCTATGCGACTGCGTTACCTGTTTCTCATTTTTGTGGGCCTGCTGTCAGTAGTGTGGGTACTGTTGCTCTTGCAAACTCCGCAGCACAACAGCACCATTTTCTACATCACCGAGGGGGTAACGCTCGCGTGTCTGTTCTTTCTCTTATATTTCTACCGCAAGGTGGTGAAGCCAATAAACAGCATCGCCAACGGAATGGAGCTTTTACACGAACAAGACTTCAGCAGCAAACTGTCGTCTGTGGGACAGCCCGAGGCCGACCAGATTGTGACAATCTTCAACCGCATGATGATGCGCATGAAGGACGAACGAGTGCGCATGAGAGAGCAGAATCACTTTCTCGACCTTTTGATAAACGCCTCGCCCATGGGAGTGGTAATCCTCGACTTTGAGCAACGGATAACCACCATCAACCCCTCGGCCAAAAAATTCCTCGCCGCCGGAGAAAATGTCATTGGGCAAAGGCTGCAGGATATTGGCTCGCTGCTCGCGCGCGAAATTGAAAAGATAGAGAATGAATCGAACGAGACTGTGCGACTGAACGGAGCGAATGTCTACCACTGTTCTCGCCTGTCGTTCCGCGATCGTGGATTCGCCCACCCATTTATTCTCATTGAGCAGATGACCGAAGAGGTGCACGGCGCCGAGAAAAATGCCTACGAAAAGATTATACGCATGATTGCCCACGAGGTAAACAACACCATGGGCGGAATAACATCCACACTCGACTCGGCAACGGAGGTGTTGCAGACAATGACGCCAGAGACATTGCAGAACGATGCCGACGAGCTGTGCAGCGTGATGAAGGTGTGCGAGGAACGCGGATATAATATGAGCCGTTTCATCACACGCTTTGCCGACGTTGTAAAAATTCCGGCGCCCATACTTAAAAATTGCAATCTTAACGACTGTGTCGAAGGTTGCAGAAGGTTCCTTGAGCAGATGTGCCGAGAAAAGAATATAACCTTGCGTCTGATGCTGTCCAAAGAAAATATCAATGTTAATATAGACTCCACGCTTTTTGAACAAGCGCTGGTGAACATCATAAAAAACTCCATCGAGAGCATCGAAGAGAATGGAGAAATAACCATCACCACGAGCAACAGCCCCGCAAGCATTGTCATTACCGACAATGGTAGGGGAATTGACAAAGAGACAGAAAGGCATCTTTTCAGTCCATTCTTCACGACAAAGGCCGACGGACAGGGCATCGGACTTATATTCATACGCGAAGTGCTTGGCAACCATGGTTGCCGCTACTCGCTGCGCACCGACAGCGACAACCTCACAAGGTTCACTATTATTTTTTGATTCTCTCTTGTGAGTGGGAAGAGATTACAGGCAACAGCAGCAAATTCCTTACCCCTCCCAAATAAAAAACATCGGCTCTTTGAGCCGATGTTTTTTTATCTACTAAAAGAGAGTATTCGACGAGTCAGGCATCTGCTTTTTGCGATGCATCACCTTTTTGGGCTGCGCAGGAGCCTCTTCGACACTCGCCGGCACGTGATGAGATTGAAAATCGCTACCCGCAGGTGCTTGGAACACTCTGAGCCCGAAACGAGGCATCACAGCAAACAGATGTTCAAAGACCTCGGCCTGAAGATGCTCATATGGAATCCAGTCCGTACCGTCGGAGAAGAAATAGAGTTCCAAAGGCAATCCCTGAGGTGTAGGCTGCAACTGACGCACAAGTATCATCATATTGCTGTTCACTCGCGGGTGACGGCGCAAATAATCCTCAAGATAATTACGGAACACACAAAGATTGACCACCTCGTCGCTACCCTGCTCCACACCCTGTAACCAACCTTTGGCAGCGAACTGAGCAAGCTGCTCTTTTGTACAGAAAGCAACAGAGTTCATGTCTATATACACTGAACGCTTCACGCGACGACCGCCATAGTCCCACATTCCGCGCCAATTCTGGAAAGAGTCGCTCACCAGCAGATAGGGAGGAATGGTGGTAATGGTCTTGTCCCAATTCTGCACCTTGACAGTGGTAAGAGTTACCTCTACGACAGCACCATCTGCTCCATATTTGGGTATTGTTATCCAATCGCCGGGGCGCAACATGTCGTTAAGCGACAACTGTACACCCGCAACCAATCCCATGATAGTATCTTTAAAGACCAACATCAATATTGCAGCCGAAGCACCAAAGCCGGCGATTATGTTCATGGGATCCTTGTCGGCAAGTTCGCTTATCACGATGATGATTCCCACGCAGATGACAACAATTTTGAGCATCTGAAAGACACCTTGCAAAGCCCTGTTCTTCAGCTTCTCGTGCTCGCTCGACAGCGTGTAGAGCGACGATAGAATGGAACAAATTAATTTCACAGCAACAATGGTGACGTACACGGCGCAGAGCCTCGAAGCAAGTTCTTCCAACGTGCTTCCGTCGGCAAAAGCGTAGGGCAACAACAGCATCAGCAACACAGGGGGCACAAGCTCGCATATATTGTTAAGTACCTTATCGTTGAGCAGAGCATCGTCCCACAGAGTCTGCGTGCGGCGAGTCAGTCGGCGCACCAAGGGAACTATTCCCTTGCGACACAGCATCATAGAGCCGTACACAACAATAGTTGTCGCAAAGACAACAATCGACCAATAGATAAACGGAAGATAATAGACGCTGGCGCCCATGCGCATCAAATATAAGGCAATATCGTTATTCATAATATACTGAATTATTAATATGTGCGAAGATACATCAAAGTAAGAATATTTTTCTTTCTTTGTATGAAAATATTATAACCTCTTTAAATCTTTTTCGACATTTCGCACTCATATTAGCAGAAAGCATGCTTATAAAAAACAGGAAAAATGAAACAGACAGAGAAACAAAAATTGATAGCCGCAGCGATGGAAAAGGAGAAAAGCAAGCTTTTCTGCTACGCTTGTTACCGTCTAGGTAGCGAAATGGAGGCCGAAGACCTGTTACAGGATATTTTCATCAGACTGAGCGAAAACCCGGAACTTACAGATAAAGTAAACAACCTGAAAAGCTACATTTTTCGCACTCTTGCCAACAGTTGCACCACCCTTCTACGCCAAAGAAGTAAACTGCACTTAGTGCAGCTCAACTGCAATGATGCCGAGGAGATGGAACTTTGCGAACCGCAAAATTTCGAGCAGGAGTACACAATGATAAACAGACTGTTGAATATTATTCCCCAAGAGCAGAGCGAGGTCATAAGACTGCACATACATGCAGGAAGAACATTTAGGCAGATAGCCGAAATTCTGGAGATTCCCGAAGCTAGTGCAAAATCACGTTACCGTTACGGCATCGAAAAGTTGAGAAAATTCATCGAAAAAGAGGATTAACAAAATTAAAATTTGAATTATGGAAAAGAAGATAAACGAACAGCAGGATAGAAAAATAATAGAACTGCTCACCCCGAAACATGCACCCGAGTGTAAGATAAAATTCGAGCAACAGCAACGTACCCGCACACTGTGGTCGTATGCACGCATCGCAGTTGCAGCAGCCGTAGCAGCAATCATTGCAGGTATCATACTGTCGCCCGAAGCTCCGAGTATCGTGGAACAGGCACAGGCGGCAGCCAACCCTATGGAAATGATGAGCCAAGCATTTGAAAAACTGCTGAACCAAAAGAGTTTCTGCATAGAAGCAAGCACAATAGAGAGAGTGAGAACAGGACTGCCCGTTACCGAGGATGGCAAGATGGTAAATTGCAAACTATACTATTTGCAGGGAGATTCGACAGTCTACATGCGCGAGGAGTGGGACGACGAGTACCAAACAACAGCCATCTACGACAAAGACTCAATGTACATTTGGCAGAATGGAGAGCTGCAGAAAAGCCTGAAAATAGAGTCGCGCCCGGCAAGATACGAGTATCTTTTCAAAAGTTTTTTCAATCTCCTGCATAAGGTCGATGACACAAGTTATGTACTTGTAACAGAAGAGCCCATCGACCAACAAGCATCGCGCTGCGGAGTAGTATTCTTGGACAAGGAAACAAAAGAGATTCCCATCGAAACGATTGCAAGGTTGCAAGTGATAAAAGAGGCGCAGGCAATAGAGCTCGAAACAACGCCTGCCGGACAATATGAACCTTTTTTCAAACTCATCTACTCGGCAGAAAAGGATAAATTCACAAGCGTGAAAATTGTAACCGAGCAAGAGAACAGCACCGAAAGAAAGACGCTGATGGAATTCAAAAACATCATCTACAACTACCCCATCACCATTAAAGAGATTACAAAGGCTCCCAAATAGCTTAAAAACAAATACATAAAAAAGTCTCCGCGTATAAACGCGGAGACTTTTTTATGTGGACATTCAAAGAATTACTTAACCTCCTCGAACTCAACATCCTGAACATCCTCGCCACCGTTAGATGTCTGCTGGCCACCCTGACCTGCACCCTGCTGAGCACCGGGCTGTGCACCACTCTGAGCATACATCTCGGCACTTGCTGCCTGCCATGCGTTGTTAAGTTCGGCTGTTGCTGCGTCGATAGCTGCGAGATCCTGAGCCTTGTGAGCATCTTTCAGTTTCTGAGCAGCAGCCTCGATGGGAGCCTTCTTGTCGGCGGGAATCTTATCGCCAAGTTCTTTAAGCTGGTTCTCTGTCTGGAATACCATTGAGTCAGCCTGGTTAAGCTTGTCGATTTTCTCACGCTCTTTCTTGTCTGCATCGGCATTTGCCTCAGCCTCGGCTTTCATGCGGTCAATCTCCTCTTTGCTGAGACCTGATGAAGCCTCGATGCGGATTGCCTGCTCTTTGCCTGTCGCCTTATCCTTTGCAGAAACTTTGAGGATACCGTTTGCGTCGATGTCGAATGTTACCTCAATCTGGGGAACACCGCGACGTGCGGGCGCAATACCTGTAAGGTTGAACTGACCGATTGACTTGTTCTGTGCTGCCATGGGGCGCTCGCCCTGAAGCACGTGGATTGTAACCTCAGTCTGGTTGTCGGCCGCAGTAGAGAATGTCTCGCTCTTCTTGCAGGGAATTGTGGTATTTGCATCGATGAGCTTTGTCATCACGCCACCGAGTGTCTCGATACCCATTGAAAGGGGAGTTACGTCGAGAAGCACGATGTCGCTCACACCCTCCTCTTTGTTGAGGATAGCACCCTGGATAGCTGCACCCACAGCTACCACCTCGTCGGGATTAACACCCTTAGAGGGAGCCTTGCCGAAGTAATCCTCTACAAGTTTCTGAACTGCGGGGATGCGGCTTGAACCACCTACAAGGATAATCTCGTCTATCTCTGATGTGCTGAGACCTGCATCGCTCATTGCCTTCTTACAGGGCTCAAGACAAGCCTGAATGAGATTATGAGCAAGTGACTCGAACTTAGCACGTGTAAGAGTTTTTACAAGGTGCTTGGGGCCTGTCGCAGTTGCAGTGATATAAGGAAGGTTAATCTCTGTTGATGTAGTTGAAGAAAGCTCGATTTTTGCTTTCTCGGCAGCCTCTTTCAGACGCTGGAGAGCCATAGGATCCTGTTTGAGATCCATACCCTCTTCGGCCATGAACTCAGATGCCAACCAGTCGATGATTACCTGGTCGAAGTCGTCACCACCGAGGTGAGTGTCACCGTTTGTAGAGAGCACCTCGAACACACCGCCACCGAACTCAAGGATAGAAATATCGAATGTACCACCACCGAGGTCGAACACAGCAATCTTCATATCTTTGTTAGCCTTGTCAACACCGTAAGCAAGAGCAGCAGCAGTAGGCTCGTTCACGATACGCTTAACATCGAGACCTGCAATCTGACCGGCCTCTTTTGTTGCCTGACGCTGTGAGTCTGAGAAGTAAGCGGGCACTGTGATAACCGCCTCGGTAACCTCCTGACCGAGATAGTCCTCGGCAGTCTTTTTCATCTTCTGAAGAATCATTGCAGAAATCTCCTGAGGAGTGTAAAGACGACCGTCGATATCTACGCGAGGCATATTATTCTCGTTCACCACCTTATAAGGAACGCGTGAAGTCTCTGTCTGAACCTGCGCCCAATTCTCACCCATAAATCTCTTGATAGAGAAAAT
>JAZRFE010000044.1:0-76650 GCA_045661205.1 Bacteroidaceae bacterium
ATGAACATCGTAGTTCACAAGAACGCAATTCCTAAAGCAATCCGCAAAAAGCTCGGCATTAAATAATTTAACAAATACACATAAATGCTGTTAAAAAATGGAGGGGATGACGAAAAAAAACGTTATTCCCTCTATTTTTTAACAGCATTTTTATAACTTTACAAGTCGAAACGGGACAAAAGCCCGAAAAACTAAAGGCATCAATTGCATAATTGGTGCTAATTAATTGTGACTTAAAAAGATAAAATTATAGAAATGGGACAAAAGTGGAATTATCAACCTCCAACAACTAAGCAGAAGGAAGACGCAAAGCGTCTCTCTGAAGAGTTGGACATGAGTCCCATTCTCTGTGGGCTGCTGTTGCAACGTGGCATAAAGACAGCAGCAGAAGCAAGAAACTTCTTCCGCCCCAAACTGAGCAACCTGCACGACCCGTTCCTGATGAACGACATGGACATTGCAGTGGCACGTCTTAACAAGGCATTGGGCCGCAAAGAGCGCATCATGGTCTATGGCGACTACGACGTCGATGGCACCACAGCCGTAGCACTCGTATACAAGTTTCTGCAACAGTTCTCACTGAACATCGACTACTACATTCCCGACAGAAACGAAGATGGTTATGGAATTTCCAAACGAGGAATAGACTATGCCCACTCCACAGGAGTAAAACTGATAATAGTGCTCGACTGCGGAATTAAGGCCATCGAGGAGATTGCATACGCCAAAGAAAAAGGTATCGACTTCATCGTGTGCGACCACCACGTACCCGACGAGCAACTGCCCTGCGCTGTGGCGATACTCAACCCCAAGCGCCCCGACTCGACCTACCCCTACCCTCACCTATCGGGATGTGGCGTGGGCTTCAAGTTCATGCAGGCCTTCGCACAGGACAACGGCATACCCGCCGAACAGCTATACTCACTACTCGACCTTGTTGCAGTGAGTATCGCCTCGGATCTCGTACCCAACATGGGCGAGAACCGCATACTCTCCTATCATGGAATAAAGCAGCTCAACCACAATGCAAGCACAGGACTTAAAGCCATCATACAGGTGTGTGGCCTCCGAGAGAAAGAGATTACCATCAACGACATCATATTCAAGATAGGCCCCCGCATAAACGCGTCAGGTCGCATACAACAAGGAAAAGTGGCAGTAGACCTGCTCATCGAGAGCAATCTCTCGGCAGCCCTTGCCATGAGCGAACAGATAAATGAGTTCAACGAGACACGCAAAGACCTCGACAAGAGCATGACCGAGGAGGCCAACAACATTGTTGCAAGCCTCGAGAACTTCGACGAGAAACGCGCCATAGTTATCTTCAACGAGAAGTGGCACCGCGGCGTGATAGGAATAGTTGCATCGCGTCTGACCGAGGTGTACCACCGCCCGGCAGTGGTAATAACCTGCACAGGAGAGATGGCAACAGGCTCGGCACGCTCGGTGGCAGGTTTTGACGTGTACAAGGCAATAGAAGACAGTCGCAAACTGCTCGAAAACTTCGGCGGACACACATACGCCGCAGGCTTTTCACTGCTCGTGAAGAACGTTCCCGAGTTCAAGCGCCGATTCGAGCAATACGTTACAGACAATATACGCCCCGAACAAACCGACTCGACAATAGACATTGAATCCACACTCGACTTCCGCGACATCACACGTAAGTTCTTCAACGACCTGAAGAAGTTCGCACCTCATGGTCCAGACAACCCCAAACCCGTATTCTGCACATACGGAGTGTATGACTATGGTACAAGCAAAGTGGTGGGTCGTCGCCAGGAGCACATAAAGCTGGAGCTTGTAGACAACAAGTCGAGCAACGTGATAAACGGTATCGCCTTCGGACAGAGCGAACAGGCACGATACATAAAGTCGAAACAGTCATTCGACATCTGCTACACGCTGGAGGACAACACATACAAACATGGCGAAGTGCAACTGCAAATAGAGAGCATACGCCCCAAAGGAAGACAGTAAGAGAATGAACACCCCATCGCCCGAAAAATATCTTGAGACACTGAAGCAACATTGGGGTTACGATGCTTTTCGCGGAATACAGGAGGAGATAATCTGCAACATCGGCTCGGGGCGCGACACGTTGGGACTGATGCCCACAGGTGGCGGTAAAAGCATAACCTTTCAGGTACCCACACTCGCCGGCGAAGGATTGTGTCTTGTCATCACCCCACTCATAGCACTGATGAAAGACCAGGTTGCCAACCTGAGAAGTCGCTACATAAAAGCAGCTGCAATATATTCGGGCATGAAGCACAGCGATGTGATAACAACCCTCGAAAACTGCATCTTCGGCGACTACAAATTCCTCTATGTCTCGCCCGAGAGACTCTCATCGGAAATATTCCTGAAAAAGATAAGCCGTGTGAATGTCAGCATGATAACCGTTGACGAGGCACACTGCATCTCACAATGGGGACACGACTTCCGCCCCGCCTACCGAGAAATTTCCAAGATACGCGAAATATTCCCCAACGCACCGGTGCTGGCACTTACGGCGACAGCCACCAAAGAGGTGATTGAAGACATACAGCGACAACTATCCTTCAAAGAAAAGAATGTAATAAGGATGAGTTTCGAGCGCAAGAACCTCACATACATAGTGCGTAACACCGAGAACAAAGCACAGGAGATGCTGCGCATACTCAACAGAACCGAAGGGTCGGCAATAATATACACCCAGAACCGCAAAAAGACGCAAGAGGTTGCAGAATTTCTCACAGAAAACGGATTTACAGCCGAATATTACCACGCAGGACTCAGCTCCACAGCAAAAGACGAGCGCGAGGAGCGATGGAAAAGCGGACAATCGCGCATAATGGTAGCCACAAATGCCTTCGGCATGGGCATAGACAAGCCCGACGTACGCATAGTGCTGCACACCGACATGCCCAGCTCCATAGAGGCCTATTTCCAAGAGGCAGGCCGAGCAGGGCGCGACGGCAAGCAAGCATACGCAGTGGCACTCTACAACAATGCCGACAACAGAGTTCTAAAAAAACGCATCTCGGACAACTACCCCTCAAAAGAGTACATACGCGAAGTATACGAACACATCTGCTACTACTATCAAATGGCATTGGGCGACGGACTAAACTGCACCTTTGAATTCTCGTTGGTAGAGTTCTGTCGCACCTACAAGTTCCAGACATTGCAGACCGACAGCGCACTGCGAATACTCACCCGCATGGGTTACCTCGAATACGTCGAAGAGATGGAGTATTCGTCGAGTGTAGAATTTATCATCGAGCGCGACGAGCTTTACCGCTTGAAAGAAGGAACAGCCGAAACGGAGACACTGATGACAGCCATTCTGCGCAACTACTGCGGTTTGTTCAGCGAACAGGTATATATAGACGAGCGTCTGCTGAGCAAAATCACAGGCATTTCACGCCACAGAATATACGAGATACTCGTAATGTTGTCTCAACGACGCATCATACGCTACAAACCGTCGAAAAAGACTCCGCTGATAACATTCTCTCGCCAAAGGGTGCTTGCCGAGGAACTTAGATTCGAGAAAGAGGTATATGACGAACGCAAAGAGAGTTTCGAGCAGAGAATAATCTCGGTAATAAACTACGCACAGAGCAGCGAGAAGTGCCGAAGCAAGATGCTGCTCGAATACTTTGGCGAGAAAAATGCTCCCGAATGTGGTGCATGCGACATCTGCATAAAAAAGCGAAGAGAACCCGAGGAAAGCAACGAATACAAGAACGGAAAGGAGAGAATAATGAAACTGCTCGCCAACCGCACGCCCCACTCCATCGCCGAACTTGAAGACCTGCAAATATCAACAGAAACACTTAGGAACATCATGCGCCACCTGGCCGAAGAAGAGATAATAGAAATAGTGAACGGCAATGCCATAAAACTGAAATAACAAAATATCGACGAATATCCATTTAAGATGTTCGTCGATATTTTTAATAGAAAAAGCCTCGCAATAGCGAGGCTTTTTCGTATAGGGAAGTTATGTTAATTACTTAACAAACTTAACAGTCTTAGATGTACCGTTGCTGTAAACATACTTAACGATGTTCACACCCTTAACAGGAGCAGAAACTGCAACACCATCAGCTGTGTAGTAAGATGTAGAAACAACCTCAGCACCCTCTACAACAGGAGCGTCGATAGATGTCTTAGCCTCGCCGATGAAACGGAGGTTCCAGAGTGAGTTAGCATCGCCATACTTCCAGAATACGAGGTGGCCCTCTTTACCATCACCACCGCTGTGGCCCTGAGCGTGGAAACACAAGTTACCTGCCTCATGCTCCTGGTACTCGCTACCACCGGGCATCCAGATGTTAAATGCCTGACCTTCGTGCTGGATAATCATGAACGCCTGAGGTGTCTCGCTGAGACTCAAGTGGATACCCCACCATGCGATGCTCTCCTCTTTACCCTCGAATGCGAGTGCGGGATCGGTGCAAGTGATGTACTTGTCATAGATAACGCTCTTGATGTAGTATGCGTTCTTCACCTGCTCCTCTGTGATAAGGCTGTCATCCAACCATACAGCTACCTGCTCGTCCTCAGAAGCGGGAACAAACTCGAACATGTAAGTATCGAGAACACCTGAAAGGTCAGCGGGAGTGTCCTTCCAACCTACCTCATACTCCTCACAGAATGTAGCATCGCTTACGCAACCAGCGTGAGGAGCCATAGCGTAGATAGCCTTCTTAGTCTTCTGGTTCTCCATGTACAAGGGCTGGTTAGCCTCGATTACATAGTAACCTGCAACAACGGGGTTAGGAGTAATGTTCTCAACGTCAACGATAGCAGCCTCGAGAGTTGCAACCATTGCCTTAGAAGCAGCCTCGTCTTTAGCCTCGGCTGTTACCTGAGCCTGAGCAACTGCAGCGGGGAACGCGCCAAGTGAAACGTATGCACCGGGATCTTTGCTCTCCTCGAGACCAAGGTTTACAAGAGTTTTAGCCATGTTACCCAACCAGTAGCTGTTAGGTGTATCCATAGACATGTTGTAGATGAACCACTCACCCTCACCGTCTGTATCGTTGTTAGCGAGGTCATCAACGGGGTACCAACCAAGGCCACCACCCCAGTCCTGAGCGATTACATAAGGACACTGTGTATCCTCGCCATCGATCTCACGATAAGACTCCTCAATATACTCGTAGATTACGAATGAGAAGGGAAGTGCGTCGTTGTTGTTGGGCTCAATCTTAACCTTAGCAGCCTGAGACTTGAAGATAGTAGAGTTACCTGATGTCCAATAGACGGGGTGATTGCTCTTAGCGCTCTTCCAGTATGTACCATCAGCCATGCTCTGGATGTAGTATGTACCATTACCATCGCCTGTAGACTTGATCTTGAACGCACAAGGTGACTGAAGTCCGCCTACCCAACGGTTGTGTGCGGTGTAGAAACCACCCTCCTCGGGCTCGTCTACAACGTCGGGGTTACAGTTGATAAGACCCTTGATAGCGTAGACACCGTTATCCTTGATATCTTCAACGCTCTCAATCTGTGAGCCACACATTGCATTGTAATCATCGGGGAAGAGAACCTCCTCGGGAGTTACAGTCTCGCCATACCAGCCGAATACGAAGTCAACGGGAACGTCGTCGTAACCGTTACCACGTGCATACTGTACGTATTTGAAACCACCGATTTCGTAGGGAAGAGTGATATCCAAGTAGAAGTACTCGCTACCATCGTAGTCGGTATCACTGTTAGGCTCCCACTGTGAGTGGAAGTGCCAGCCGTTGCTTGTGTTACCGTCGATAAGACCGGGGAAACCACCTGCGTTACCGTCTGAAGCCTGAATAGAGTTTGTCTCGAAGCAATCCTCTGTCAATTCAATTTTCTGACCGTTCAAGTCGTAAAGTTCGAACTCGTTGATACAAACGAAGGGAGTATTTGTACCTGAGAATGTTCTGTGTTGCTTTGTCTCGAATACAGTGAAACGGAGCTGATCAACACTCTCTGTCAAGTAGTATGTGGGAGACTCCCAACGGTATACTGAGTTGTTTTTCTCACCGGGGAGACCATCCTCCTCACGACCAAGACGGAAGGGAATGTTCTTAACGTTAGAAACCTTAGAAGCCCAGAAACCATCGATGATAGATTTTACCTTAGCCGAAGCATCGTCGATGTCGTCGATTGTCTCGAATGTCTCGAAAGTAACGTCAGCCAAGTCGATAGCCTCAACAAGTGACTCTTTGTAGCTTTCGGGATAAGAGTTGTTTATCCAGTCGGGAGCTGTTGAAGTAAGGATTGAACCATCCTCGATACCCTCGATGATAGCGTTCACCGAGTCAACCCATAACCAGAGTGTAAGTGCGTAGTAGTCGCTTAACTTTGCGTTGAGTTCGTTTCTTGAAGAAAGAATCTCAGCAACTGTTACGTCGCTCTTAGCTGCAACAGCCTTTGCATCGGCAAGAGCTGTCTCAAGAGCATCTTTCTGACCATCCACATAACCGTCAACCGATGCACCGATCTCCTCTATGCGAGCCTCAGCTGCAGCGATAGCGTCTTCGAGTTTGTAAAGGATAGTAGAAGCCTTGATACTAGCCTTGTGGATAGAGAAGTTAGAAGCGAAAGGACGTTCAGCAAGGAAGTTGTCAATAGCCTCCTGCTCGTTCTTCAAGCAACCCATACGCATGATAGCGTCCTGAGTGAAGAGAAGAGTTCCGTCGAGTGCTGTAAGAGTAAAGTCACCTGCAACCTCTTCGTTAGCAGCGAATGTGATATTCATTGCCTTTCTGATGTCCATTGTCCAATCGATGAAACCAAAACTGCTGGGCGCAGCGCTCTTGTTCACGATGTAGTGGTCTGTGTTGATATACTCTACCTTATAAGTATTCTCCTGATCAGCTACGGGGATAAGAGTGAATACACCGAATGCAGAAGGCTGCGCTGTGGGCAAACAGGGTGCCTCGAAGAAACCACCACCGATGTTTACACGCTCACGAAGAACATCCTCCCATGACTCAACATGTCCCTCGATTACGAACAAAGAGTTGGGCTCTGCAAGCTCATCGAGTGTAGAGATTTTCTCAACTGTGAGTTCCTGCTCGGGCATGGGCCAGTATGATGTGCCACCGGGTGTGAGACCTACATAAACAGGCTGGTTGTAACGGTAGCTGTAACGTGTTGTCCACTCGATAGAGAATGCGCTTACAGGATTTGCAAACTCAAGCTCCAAGTAGTGGTAGTCGCCGTCAACAACACCGGGCTCCCAGTTTGTGTGGAAGTGAGTGGTGATGTCACCATCGTAGAGGTTCTCTAAAGAACCGTCTGATTTGTGACCTGCATTTGAAGTGGGAATGTACTCGATAGTCTCGCCATCAGCATCGCGCACGATGAGCTCGCCAAGAGTAAAATAGGGGAAACCGGGGCCCCAAGTCATACGACCATTGTAAGACTCCGCGTTGTTGGGCAACTTAGTTGAACAGAGAGTCTGTGCAACTGTGAAACGAAGTGTAGTGATAGCCTCGTCGAGTGTGAACAACTCTGTCTTGTAGTTGTACAAGCCCGACTCAACCTCAGTACCGGGAAGTCCATCTTCTGAATTCAGCGTGATGGGCCACGATGTCGATTGCGCCATGCCAAAAGCGGCAACCAGCGTCAAAAGACAGGTTAGAAGTAAATTTTTTTTCATAAAATGATTAATTAAAAATAAAAGTATTATTAATAAATTCAATTATCCATTTTGGAGTCTGCATAAATATCATAAAAATAGCATCAATATAACATTCAAGCAACTCATATATATGTATCAAAAGCCTACAATGCTTCTAGTTTGCAAATATAGGTATTTTTTTAATACTTACATTCAAAAAAACTACAATAATTAAAAGAAATTTATTATTTAACAATAATTCGTTATAAAAATACAAAAAGAAAAAATAACAACGCCTTCAGACGGATTGACACAAAAAAAAGACGACCAAATGGTCGTCTTAGTAGCG
This sequence comes from Bacteroidaceae bacterium, assembly GCA_045661205.1. Lineage (GTDB taxonomy): Bacteria > Bacteroidota > Bacteroidia > Bacteroidales > Bacteroidaceae > HGM04593. The sequence continues at coordinate 7,956 of JAZRFE010000044.1, forward strand.
GGGGAAGGGATCGAACCTCCGGCCTTTGGGTTATGAGCCCAACGAGCTACCACTGCTCCACCCCGCGGTGCTTTTTCAAATCTGATGCAAAGGTACAGCTTTTGTCTATACATTCCAAATTTTAGCGAGACTATTTTTTGTTTTAACAGTTATTTAACACTTTGTATATTTTTTTCGCCTTCACATTCTTTGCACATATGTGCAAAAAGCTATATCTTTGCAGCGATTTACTTGACTCAGATACATTATATAATATAAAGCAGACTTTTAGCCAATGCCTACCATCGACACAAGAGACTTGATAATAGACGTTGCAAGACGCCTTTTTGCTCAACAGGGCATAGAGAACACCACCATTGGTGACGTTGCGATAGCTTCTAACAAAAGCCGTCGCACCATCTACACATATTTCAAGAGCAAAGAGGAGCTGCTCGAGGCCTCTATCGAGAGTGAAATGAAAAAGATTTCACAAGCAATGAAAAAGGTAGCCGAGGAGAAATTATCCCCCGACAAAAAGCTCGTAAAACTGATATTTGTACGTCTGCGAATAACACGCAGCATTGTCAGACGCAACAGCGGACTCCACTCGGAGTATTTTGGCAACATGTGGATAGTGGAACATATACGTCGCATATTTAATGTGCACGAAATAGCTCTTTTCCGCTCGATAATCGCCGACGGTCTGCAACAAGGAATATTCAACGTGGAGAGCCCCGACCTGACAGCGCGTTTTCTGCACTTCTGCCTCAACGGTCTCGAAGTACCTTTTATAAAAGGAGTAATAAACAAGCACAAAGACGAGGAGTTTGTAAGAAGCTTCTCTGAAAAGATAATCCTGAGCGCACTTGGAGCAAGAACAACAACACAGGAAAAGGCATAAAATACAGGAACCATGAACGTACTCTACGAAGACAATCATATAATAATAATAAATAAAAGAGCCGGAGAGATAGTACAGGGCGACAAGACCGGCGACAAGTCGTTGTGTGACGACATGAAACAATTTCTCAAGGAGAAATACTGCAAACCCGGCAATGTATTCGTGGGACTCCCCCATCGTCTCGACCGCCCCGTAAGCGGAGTGGTAATTTTTGCAAAGACAAGCAAAGCCCTTGAGCGCCTCAACGAAATGTTCCGCACAGGAGCCGTTGACAAAAGATATTGGGCTATTGTAAAATCACTGCCGCAAGAGCCCGAGAAAGAGCTTACACACTGGATTGTCCGCAACGAAAAACTCAACAAGAGTTTCACTCACAACAAAGAGGTGAAAAACTCAAAGAAAGCCATACTGCGCTACAAGACAATAGCATCGTCGCGCATGTACAACCTGCTCGAAGTGGAGCTTTTGACAGGTCGTCACCACCAGATACGATGCCAGCTTGCAGCAATAGGCTGCCCCATAAAGGGCGATCTTAAATACGGAGCCAAACGTTCCAACCCCGACGGCAGCATCTCGCTACACGCACGAAGCGTGGAGTTCATCCACCCCGTATCGAAAGAACATATAAAAGTCACTGCTCCTGTGCCGCAAGAGCCACTGTGGCAGAGTTTCGAGGAATAACAACAAAAAAGTTTGATGAAATTTTCATCAAACTTTTTTGTTGCAATATGTAAAACAAGCTATTTCTTCTTGTAATAAAGCACCGAGGCATTACCCTCGCGGAAAAGTTCACCCGCCACACGCTTTACATCCTCGGCAGTCACCGCGCGATACATTTCGGTCTCGCGCCATGCGCGGGTAACATCGCCATACCACTCGGCAAGAGCAAGATTGGCAGCAAAGTTAGCACCACTTATAGCACCAAACACCTGCTCCGACTCGAAACGGTTGCGCACCTTGTCGAGCTCACTGCACGGCACGCTCTTCTGCTGCAAAAGCTCAAGCTCGTTGCGAATAGCAGCCTCGGCACGCTCAAAGGTAACACCCTTCGCCAAACGGGAATATATCCAGAAAAGCCCGTCGTGCTCGGTGTTCGAGATAAAAGCATCTATACGTGTGAAGAGTTTCTTTTTCTTCACTAGGCGTTCGCTCAGTCGTCCCGAATAACCATTGGCAAGAATATCGGAAATAACATCACATGGGTAATAGTCGCGACCGTTGAAGCCATCCATGTGGAAAGCCATATAAAGAGCATCGTCTGGCACATTGCGCTGCACAACAGCCAAACGACGACGACGCTGACGCGGCTCCACGGGAATCTCGCGCTTATCACATGCACGCGCCGGGATATTACCAAACCACTTCACTGTCCACTCGCGCGCCTGCTCGAAAGAAAGGTTTCCCACCACAGCAAGCACAGCATTACCGGGCACATAGTGGCGATGGTAAAAATCGCGCACCACCTCCACGGGAACATCGGCAATATGGTTCAACTTACGGCCGATGGTAGACCAGCGGTAAGGATGTTTCTTGAAAGCCAGCTTGCGCATGAGCATACTCACATCGCCATAAGGTTTGTTGAGATGCCCCTGTTTGAACTCCTCCATCACCACCTGACGCTGCACATCCACCTTTTCGTCGTCGAGCGAGATGTTACACATGCGGTCGGCCTCCATGCAGAATGCAAGTTCGGCATTCCTGCGAGGCAGAGAGACAAAATAGTTGGTAAAATCGTTGTTAGTGTAAGCATTACTGTCGCCGCCCGCAGCCTCGAGAGGCTCGTCGAACGAGGGAAAAAGCTCGGTACCCTCGAACAGCAGATGTTCGAGCAGATGGGCTATTCCGGTATATTCATACTGCTCGTTCTTGGCACCAACACCATAGAGCAGATTCACATGAACCATCTCGGTGCTGTCGTCGTGCAAATGCACCAGACGCAGCCCATTACTCAAAGTGAAACGAGATACATCCATCGTGCAGAGTTATTCATCAAGCAACACAATACGTTTGATTACAACATCCTTCACAGGACGATTGTACACATCGTAAGGCTCGCGAGAGATAGCCTCTACGATGTCCATACCCTCAAGCACCTGTCCGAACACTGTAAAATAGCCGTCAAGGTGGAAAGCACCACCAACCTCTTTGTAGTCGCGACGCTGTTCGGGAGTATATTTAAACTCCTTACCCACCATTGCCGAGTCGGTCTTCGCTGTAAAGAAATGTATCATCTCGTTAAGTTCCTTTTTCTTTTTGGCACTCTTCTTGCTCTCTTCGTAGAGTTTATTTATCTTGTCGCGATAAGGCACCTGCAAACTCTCGTACATCTTGCGACGTAGCGTCTTGTTGTACTTATCCTCGTGATCGTTGAGCACCTTGTCGTTTACTTTGCGGCCTGTGATGATAGAAAAATGGCTGCCCGACGACTCTACGGCAGGGTTGAGACTCGCAGCCGAAAGTACTCCATACTTGTGCCAACGCTTCGTAACATCAATCTCGGCAGGTATTTTATAGCTCACATCGGTCTCGCCAAGCTTGATTTTGGGAGCAGCACCACGCGACTTGGGGTCGCCAGCCTGAATCATAAAATCCTTGATAGCCCTAAAGAAAAGCTGTCCGTCGTAATATTTATTCATCACAAGATTTACAAAATTGGCACGATGCAAAGGTGTCTCTTTGTAAAGTACTATCTTTATGTTACCACGGTCGGTCTCAATCATTAAATACTGGTCTTTGTCGGGGCTGTTGGTATTCAGTTGCTGCAAACCGAACTCACCCTTCTCGGCGTCACCATTTTCAGTGGAACCACCACAAGCCGACAACATAGCCACTGCGACAAACATCATTGCCACCTTGAAAAATATTCTATTCATAGATACATTATTTTATTTACAACTGCGAAGATAAACATAAAATCACGAAAAAACCAAAAAAACCACACCAACAACAGAGAACCACAGGCAACGCATGGGAATTTTTCTAAAATTTAGTTAGAAAAAATAGAAAAAAGCATCTAAACAAAGATATTTTCAGTTACTTTGTATGATGTTATGAAAAAGAGCAGTACAGGCAGAAAAAAAGGGATAATTATAAAAGCGATAGGCACGGTACTAGCCATGCCCTTTGTAATTATACTCATAACAATGGCACTGCTCTACATTCCACAGGTACAGCGACACGCTGTAAATAAGTGCAGCGAATTTATTTCGAGCCACAGCAACTACGAGTTGCACATGGAAAAGTTCAACCTGCATTTTCCGCTGAACCTAACCATAAAAAACTTCATTCTGAGCCAAGAGAGCGACACTTTGTTACAGGGTGAACGTCTGCGCGTGAGCATAAGCCTACTACCCCTGTTGAAAGGAGAGATTGAGGCAAACTACATATCGATAGACAACACCACCGGCGACACATTCGCACTTATCGACGGCACAAGAATAAGCGGAAGCATTGGTCATTTCCGCACAGCAATACGCAACGCCGACATTGCCGACGGCAGCATAAAGATAAACCAGCTGAACCTTACCGACAGCAACATAGAGCTCACATTCAGCGACCGCAAAAAAGAGAAAGAGGAGAGCGACTCGTCGGCTATGGATTGGAAAATTTCGCTAATAAAAGGTAAGTTGGCAAACGTGGGAGTGAATATAAAACTACCCGAGGACACTATAACCATAGCCACGCACATAGGCATCACGCAGGTACGCGACCTGACAATAGAGCCGGGAAAGAAGAGTTACCGTCTCGAAAGGTTCACTCTCGACGACAGCAAAGCAGCATACGACCGAGGCACACAGCCCGACAGCATCGCCCCTACCAACCATTTGCGTTTCGGAGAGATAGCCCTGCACCTGCACGAGGCTGAATATTCGCCACAAAAGATTAACGCCCGCATAGAGAAAATAGCCATGCGTCAAGAGCCGTCGGGCCTCACAATAGAGCAAGGCAACCTGCAAATGACAAACGACAGTGTAAATATAAGCATCAACGATATACACATCGCAAGCCGCAACGGTACCCTCCTCGATGCAGACGTCACTATCCCGCGACAAATAAATGAAGGCAAGAGCAGTGCAAACATAAAGAGTAGCTTGCACATAAACAAGCGCGACCTTAGCGGATTTCTCACTAAAGAGAAATACCGCTCGCTCGACATATTCCCCGACTCGCTGCTAAACCTAAATGCAAAAATACATGGCAACACAAAAAAAGTAACCATAGACACTATAAATGCACAGATTCCCGGGATAGCAAGAATAGCACTTTCGGGAAAAGGAACAAACCTTACCGACAAGAAAAGAAGAGGTTTCAACCTACTTTTTAACGTAGCAGCCCGACACCCGCAGAGAGCAACACGCGCCACACTGCCCGACAGCATCATACGCAATGGTGTGAAAATATCGGGAGAGGCATCGCTTGCAAACAGCATCTACGCAGCCCGCACAACCATCATCACAAGAAACGGAACGGCACAAGCAGATGGTACATACAGCACCACCGCCGACAGCTACAATGCAAAGGTGCAGTTCGACAAGTTCAACCTCTCGGCACTGTTGCCCGGCGTACCCCTGCACCTACTGAGCATGAATGCCACCCTTACAGGCACAGGAACCGATATTTACAGCGACTCCACCCATTATATATGCGCTGCGCGTATAGATACACTGCAATACGACACCCACACATTCGACAACATACAACTGAATGCGATGCAGGACACCTCAACGTCGCACATAAAGATTGCATCGGAAAGCCCGATGCTGCAAATGCTGCTGTCAGCAACGACCAGAATAAGGAAATCGGTAATAAGAAACCACACCGAAATAGAGCTGCAACACGCCGATATTCAGAAACTCGGACTATCGCAACAGCCACTGTCGGCGAGTATGAAATTGAAGACATACCTCACTACTGACCTCAACGAAAATTACAGCATCAGAGCACGTGGCGAGGAGCTTGAATTCCATCATCGAGGCCACAAATACACACCCGCAGAGGTGCGTCTGGCAGCATTGACCAAAAAGGACAGCACCCTACTGCGCATCACCTCGGGCGACCTGAACATCGATGGCTACATTGCAGCGGGCTACAAGGCTACGCTCGAAAGCATAGAGAAGGTAAAAACATTGGCACTGAGCAGGTTCAATGCTCACGACACCCTCCCTGACATCAGAGAGTATGAAAGGCTGCTGCCACTCACAAATATACGTGTGAATGCCAAAAACAAAAACATCCTTGCCGACTATCTTGCTATAAACGGAATAACATACGACGAAGCAAGCCTCGTCTGCCGCATCGACAGTTTGAAAGAGATTGAAGCCCGAGGAAGCATACTCAACCTGGAGCACAATAAACAGCACCTCGACACCCTGCGTTTCGCACTCTCGCAGGACAGCACACAACTAAAATATTTTACAGGAGTGAAAAGTCGCTCCACCCTCGATGAAAAAGATAAGAGCACCTTTGGTGCGGCACTCTACGGTACACTCGACCGAGGCACACTGACTGCAAACTACATCTTCCGCGACCGCAACGACGCCATAGGTATGCGAGTGGGAGCATCGGCAAGAATGGCAAACGACGGCTATCTGATAAGTTTCTCGCCCACAGCAACACTCTTCGGCCACCCATTCACATTCAACAAAGACAATGGAATATTCGTAAGCCACGAGAGCAAGATACGTGGCAACATAGAGTTGCGCGACACCACAAACTCGGGCATGAACCTGTATGCCCACTGCGACAGCGCACAGCATCAAGACATTAGCATGGAGCTGCTCAACATAGACCTGCAAACCGTCACCAAGATACTGCCCTTCGCGCCCGACCTCGCAGGAATAATGAACATCGATGTACACTATAAGGAGAGCAACCGCGGCATACTCTTCGGCAGCGACGCGTCAGTGGAAAACCTCATATACGAGGGCACACATATAGGCAACGAAAGGCTTGAGCTATCCTATTTCCCCCGCAACGGCAAAGAACACCTTGCCTACCTCACAATGCTGCATAACAACAGGAAGGTAGCACTGTTTGAAGGCAAGCTCGACAAAGACACCCTCGACGGCGAAGCAAAAGGAGAGCTGACGCTCACCCGTTTCCCTCTGAACATGGCAAATGCCTTTCTTAAAAATGGAAACATCTCTGCCGACGGATATATAGACGGAGCGATGACCATAGACATGGCGGGAAAGAGCCCCATTGCCAACGGCTACCTGAAGTTCGACTCGGCATACGCCGATCTCCCGCAATTTGGCACCACTCTGCACCTCGTAGAGGACAAGGTGAATCTTGAGGAGAACATTCTGAAGTTCGACAACTTCAGAATATATGCTAAGGGAAGCACCCCATTCAAGATGAATGGAACGGTGAACCTGAACAACCCCTTGAACCCCGACTTCAACCTGCGTATGCGCGCCGACAATTACGAAATTGTCAATGCCAAACGCACGAAGAACTCGATACTCTACGGCCGTATGTTCATCAACCTGAACTCGCGCATCACAGGCAGCCTGAACACACTGAAAATCAACGGTTCGACAACCGTTCTCGGAAAGAGCGACGTAACATACGTCATACAAGACACACCGCTGGAAACAGAAAACTCTCTCGATGGCCTCGTCACATTCACCAACTTCGAGGACACAACAATCGTAGAGAACGAAACACCCGAATATGACTTGGGCGACATAGAGCTTAACATCACCCTCGCCATTGAAGAGGGAGCACGCATAAACGCCGACTTCGACAGTGAACGCACAAGCTACATTGAATTGCAAGGCGAGGGCAACCTGAACCTCACATACACCGGCGAGACAGGCATGAACCTTACAGGCCGTTATCAACTGAGCAATGGCGAAATGAAATACACCCTGCCGGTCATTCCGCTCAAGACATTCAACATCAGCAGTGGCAGCTACTTAAACTGGACAGGCGACATTGCCAACCCCACACTGAACATCACAGCCGTAGAGCGCGTAATAACCTCGGCAGTCGTCGACGACAACAGTCAGGCAGTACAGTTCGACGTGGGCGTAAAACTCACAAACACGCTTAACAACATGGGACTGAGCTTTACCCTATCGGCACCCGAGAATGCAGCAGTGCAGAACCAACTGAATGGCGTAGATGCCGAGACGCTGAATAAATATGCCTTGACAATGCTAATCACAGGAGCATACATAGGAGGTGACAACAACCTGAGCGTGTCGAGCGCGCTAAGCTCGTTCCTCGACACACAGATAAATAACCTTGTGGGCAACGCCATGAACAGTACCATGGACATCAATGTAGGAATAACCGACCTCGAAGATGCTACAACAGGCGACACCTACAAGAACTACTCATTCAGCTTCACCAAGAGGTTCTGGAACGACAGACTGAAGGTGGTTATCGGCGGCGAAGTGAACAACAACGCCACCACAAACGAGAGTTTTATAAACAACGTGTCTCTCGAATGGAAGATAAGCAATTCGGGCAACCGTTACCTACGACTTTTTTATGACAAAAACTATGAATCGATACTCGAAGGAGAAATCACCGAGACAGGTATCGGATATGTGTACAGGCGCAAGCTAAACAGCCTGAACGAACTATTGATTTTCAATAGAAAAGCGAATAATCAGCCTGCGATACCTACCCGACGCACCGAACAACGCGCAGGCACCACAAACGAAGAAAAAGAGCACAAGCAATGAGAATAAATATTTACATATTAACCATAGTGGCAACACTACTCGCAGGATGCTCCACCACACGCAACCTTCCCGAGGGCGAGACACTCTACATAGGTATCGAGAGCATGAACTTCGTCGATGCCAAAGAGCATGCAGCAACCCTCATAGGACACGATGCAGTGAGCGAGACATCGGCAGCGCTCGACTGTCCGCCCAACGCTTCTATTGCCGGCAGTTCCAAATACCGTGGCATACCTGTGGGATTGTGGGTGTACAACAATTTTGTAAACAGCAAAGGGAAAATAGGCAAATGGATATTCAAGACCTTTGCATCCACCCCCGTACTTCTCTCAAACGTAAACCCCACCCTGCGTGCCCAGGTAGCCGCCAACCGTCTGCAAAATTATGGCTACTTTAACGGCAAGGTGAGCGAAGAGATTCTCTACAACAAGAGAAACCCCAGGAAGGCAAAAGTAAGATACACAATAGTTACCGGTGAGCCATACACATACGACAGCATAGAGTATCGCCATTTTTCATCTCGCGCCGACAGTCTGATAGAGGCAACCGGAAATCGTCGTCTGCTCAAGAAAGATGAACAGTTCAGCGTACCCAACCTCACAGGCGAACGCAACAGACTGAACACCTTGCTGCGCAACAACGGCTACTACTATTATCAGAGCGAATACATAGATTTTTTTGCCGACACCATCAACCACCCGGGGCACGTCACTCTGCGCGTGGAGCCGCACAAAGGGCTCCCATCGTACATAAGAGAGCCCAAATACATGGGAAGAACCACTCTTAAGGTAACAAAGTCGGGGAGCAACGCATACGGCCAAAAGCCCGACACCACAACATTCCGCAACCTCACATACATACATCATGGCAAGAAAGCCCCCGTCAGGGCAGGAACCATACTGCGTAACGTGCAACTGCGCCCGGGGCAGCTCTATTCACAGGAGAAGCAGTCGCTGACACTGCAACAGTTGAGTCAGATGAACATTTTCAGCAGTCTTAACTTCAGCTTCACCCCGCGCAGAGGCGACACAGCCAACGACACGCTGGACATGATGATAACCGCACAGCTCGACAAGCCCTATGACTTAACCTTTGAGCTGAATGCAACCTCGAAAAGCAACAGTCAGATAGGCCCCGGCAGCAAAATAACCCTCGCCCGCAACAATCTGTTTCGTGGTGGCGAGACACTTAAATTATCGCTCTTCGGCTCGTACGAATGGCAGACCGACGACAATGTGCGTGGTCGCGAATCGGTGATAAACTCGTGGGAAATAGGCTCTAACGTATCACTGACCTTCCCTAGAATATTTTTCCCGATTGTACACAGGAGATACCTGCGTTTCCCCTCGTCTACATCGTTCAGCATATATGGCAACCAGCTCAACCGCTCGGGATTCTTCAAGATGGTGCACGTAGGCGGACAGGCGGCATATACCCTGAAACCCAAACACACCACCACGCACGTCATCACCCCCTTCCGTCTGACCTACGACATGCTGCAACGCACCACCGAAAAGTTCGACTCTATAATATCGAGCAACCGTTCCATTGCCAACAGTTTCCGCGACCAATTCATCCCCGCCATGCAGTACACTGTCACCTATGACAATGCACAGACCGACCACCGCAACAAGACCTGGTGGGAAAACTCGATAACTTCGTCGGGTAACATCACCTCGCTCGCCTTCTGCGCTTTCGGTAAAAGATGGAACGAGAAGGACAAGAACATATTCGGAAACCCCTACGCGCAGTTCATAAAATTCACCACCGAACTACGCAACCGTTGGCGCATAAACTCGGGCAACCACATAGCCACACGCCTGATGACAGGTGTCATCACCAGCTACGGGAACTCAGTAACAGCCCCCTATTCGGAGCAGTTCTACATAGGCGGAGCCAACAGCCTACGCGCCTTCACCGTACGCTCGCTGGGCCCGGGAAGCTACCATCCCGACAAAGAGACCCGCTACTCTTATCTCGACGAGACAGGAACGCTGAAGTTCGAGGCAAACATCGAATATCGTGCAAAGCTGTTCGGCAACCTGCAAGGAGCACTCTTTGTAGACGCCGGCAATATATGGCTCTTAAAGAGCGACGAAGATCGCCCGGGAGGAGAATTCACGCTCAAAAACTTTGCCGAACAGATAGCACTGAACACAGGTTTCGGAGTGCGCTACGACCTTGAATTTCTGGTACTGAGGCTTGATGTAGGTATCGCCCTACACTACCCCTACGACACAGGCAAGAGCGGGTACTACAACATCCCATCGTTCAACAAAGGCTATGCTTGGCATTTTGCTATCGGCTACCCATTCTGATGAAAATAAGGGAAATAAGATGCAATCGCTGCACGAGGCGAAATATAAATATTTCCACATAATAGGGTGGAGATTAAAAAAATATAACTATCTTTGTAGCAGTTTTCTTAAAAGAATTACATATAATTCATAAAAGTACATATAAAACAAAAAATTATGAAACCTACACTTTTTGTATTAGCAGCAGGAATGGGAAGCCGTTACGGTGGTTTGAAACAGCTTGACGGACTGGGCCCCAACGGTGAGACAATCATGGACTACTCTATCTTCGACGCTATTCGCGGCGGCTTCGGTAAAGTAGTATTCGTTATCCGCAAAGACTTCGAGCAGGATTTCCGCGAGAAAATCCTTAGCAAATACGAAGGCCATCTTCCCACAGAGTTGGTATTCCAGGCAATCGACGACCTTCCCGAGGGTTTCACAGCACCCGAGGATCGCAAAAAGCCTTGGGGTACAAACCACGCTGTACTCATGGGTAAAGACGCTATCAAAGAGCCTTTCGCAGTAATCAACGCTGACGACTTCTACGGTCGCGACGCATTCGAGGTAATGGGCAAATGGCTCAACGAGCTTCCCGAGGGCAGCAAAGACAGATACAGCATGGTAGGTTTCCGCGTATGCAACACTCTCAGCGAGAATGGTAGTGTAGCACGTGGCGTTTGCGAGAAGAACGAGGCAAACATGCTTACAGGCGTTGTAGAGCGCACAGAAATCATGCGCGTTGATGGCAAAATCAGCTACAAAGACGAGAATGGCGCATGGGTAGAGGTTGAGGAGAACGCACCCGTATCAATGAACTTCTGGGGCTTCACACCCGACTACTTCAACTACTCTGAGGAGTTGTTCATCTCTTTCTTGAAAGAGAACGCATCAAACCCCAAATCGGAGTTCTTCATCCCCTTGGTAATCGACAACCTCATCAACAGCGGCAAAGCAACCTGCGAAGTACTCGACACAACTTCAAAATGGTTCGGTGTAACATATGCTGACGACCGTCAGGCAACTGTTGATAAGATTGTCTCACTCATCGAGGCAGGCGAATACCCCAACAAGTTGTTCTAATAACGAACAATCATCAATCACAAAAAAGCGTCAAGGCACAACCTTGACGCTTTTTTCATTATACTAACAACAAAAGGGAGAACAGCTGTTGCACAACCACGTCACACATGTGCAATTTTAACAACATCAAAATTGCATTATTTCAAAACAAAAAGGTTAAATATCAGTAATTTATACCCAAAAAAATTACATGAATAAATAAATACACGATTAACATTTTTTAGACGGAAAAAGTTGAAATAATCATTTAATAATCTTATATATATAAAGAAAATTTCCGTACCTTTGCACTGCAATAGTAAAGTATCGTGCGAATCTCCGTAAACCAATGGTTTTAAGACGGAGGCAAGGTAAAATTGCTATGGCCTTATTGTATCAGAAAAAAGCCCCCGGAAATAAATATCTGCGGGGAGGGGAGAATGTGCCCTAAAAGATAAAGAGCAAATGGAAAGACAAGACGACAATAAAACATACTGGTATGCGTTGCGAACATTCTACTGCAAAGAGAAAAGCGTAGCCAAATATCTCGAAAAATACAACATCGAGTATTTCATCCCCAGCATGTACAAAGAGGTTGTCACTCCCGACGGAAAAAAGCAAAAACAGCTGGTTCCCGCAGTGCACAACCTGCTGTTTGTAAAAAAGACACTTGACGAAAAAGAGATAAAAAAGGTCATAGACAATTGCCGACTCGCAATATCGGTAATACAGGACAGGGAAACAAAAAACTATTATAACATCCCCGACGAGCAAATGACGGAGTTGCGTGCAATATGCGACCCCAACTACAAAAACACACTGTACGTAGATTCGGCATTCGCCGAAGCACGCAAAGGTGACAAAGTAAAAATAATACGCGGAACATTCAAAGGGCTTACAGGCAAACTCACCCGATATAAGAACCGCTCATACGTGGTGGTGACAATAGCCAACTTAGGAGTGATGGTACACGTGCCCAAATGGTACTGCGAGAAACTGAAAGAAGAAGAGTAACCCCAACAGCCAACAGCCAACAGCCAACAGCCAATGAAATTCAAGATAGATAAAATAGGATTCTTAAGCCCTTACATTGTATGGGCCAGCGACACTTTTTTATCCATAGCATCTACAATTTTCATATATCTGCTGTTCTACTACACCTTCGATGTGGCAATAGACACCCGCATGATGCGCAAAGTGATAATCTTCTCATTTATCACAAGTGCGCTGTGGACATATATATGCAAGACCTATATCGGCATCATACGCCACACCATGATTGGCGAGCTTTCCCGCATATCATACGCCATGCTGTTGAAGATGCTCTCGTTCATCATCTTCTACCATTTAACACTCGAATACACAGGAAAGTTCATCTACACGCTGGTGATAACAGACTTTTTGAGTTCAATATTTTTCCTTATCACCACCCGCATCATCATTGTAAACTTCTATTACATGATGACAAGACATATTGACGAGAAGAAAGAGGATGTTCTCATCTACGGTACCACCCAGGCTGCCATAAGCCTTGCAGCACACCTGAGAAGAATTAACAGCAACTACAATGTAAAGGGTTTTGTAACACGTCTGCGCCACAACAAAAAGATACAGATTATGGGGCGTCCTGTTTACAAGATAAGCTGCATAGAAGATATAAAGCGACTTAACAAAGAGAAAAACATCACAACGATACTCTTCACAAACATCGAAAGTCTAAAGAACAACGAAATAGTAAGCTACTGTCTGAAGTCGAACATCACGATGCGCATGGCCCCCCTTGCCGAGACCAAGAACAGTAACACAGCACTGCAAGTGCGTAACATACAAATCGAAGACCTGCTCAACAGAGAAGAGATAGTCATCAACTTCGAGAACATCCAGAAGGAGCTTAATGGCAGCACCATCATGGTTACAGGAGCTGCAGGCAGCATAGGAAGCGAGTTGTGCCGTCAGTTGTGCGTGTTCAAACCCGAAAAGCTGGTGCTGCTCGATTTTTCTGAGACAGCACTCTACTATATAGACTTGGAGCTTAAGAAAAAACACCCCGAACAGGAGATACACTCCATTATAGTGAACATACGCGACAAACAGCGAGTGGAGAACATGATTGAGAGATATCGCCCTGCGGTAATCTTCCACGCGGCAGCCTACAAACACGTGCCACTGATGGAAGAGTTTCCCTGCGAGGCCGTTCGCACAAACATCGGTGGAACACAAATTTTAGCTGACACAGCAATAAAATACGGAGTCAAGAAATTTATCATGATTTCTACCGACAAAGCCGTGCGCCCGGGAAATGTGATGGGAGCAAGCAAACTCATTGCCGAAATGTACATTCAGAGCCTGGGAACAGCCATCAAAGAGGGACACATCAAGGGAGAAACCAAGTTTGTGACAACACGATTCGGCAACGTGCTCGGCAGCAACGGCAGTGTCATTCCCCTGTTCCGCCAGCAGATTGCCAACGGTGGTCCCGTCACCATCACCCACCCCGACATCATACGCTACTTCATGACAATACCAGAGGCGTGCCGCCTGGTGCTCGAAGCAGCGTTCATGGGCGAGGGTAACGATGTATTTGTCTTCGACATGGGCGAGCCGGTGAAGATTCTCGACCTTGCTACGAAAATGATTCGTCTGAGCGGACTGCGCCCGGGAGAAGATATAAAGATAGAGTTCAGCGGACTGCGCCCGGGAGAGAAGCTCTACGAGGAACTGCTCTACCAAAAGGAGATAACCATACCTACAAAAAACAAAAAGATATTTCACGCGCAAAGCACACGCAAAGAATACAACCAATTAAATGCACAGATAATCAACCTGCTGGAAGTGGCAAGCACAGGCAGCCGATACCAGATTGTAGAGTGCATGAAAAAGATAAACAGCGAATTCAAGAGCCAGGCATCAGTCTACGAGCAGATAGACGAAAAGCTGGCCGACAATTGCGGAAGCATTAAACAATAGCACAAAGAAAAAAATATAACAAACAAGATAAAAACCAACTAAAAGAAAATCGCATGAAAAAAATTATTGGATTTTTTATGATGCTGTTTCTCGTTAGCAGTGTAACAAACGCACAAGACGCGACACTTGCCACCGAGCCAAAAGCTACAACGGAGACCGTATTTTGGGTAGACTCCACAGCTAACAACGCAAAACTTTTGAACAAAAGTAAATTCAAAGACAACTGGTTCCTTGGAATACATGCAGGAACATTCCTCTCATGGGGTAGCGGCACCAACAATGCCGACTTTGTCTCGTTGATTCGTCCCGCAGCAGGTCTCTCATTCGGTAAATGGCTGGCACCCGCCGGAGGTTTCCGTTTGCAGGCACTCTATGGTAACAACAGAGGATATGTCAATGAAGTATCTAAAGGCTACTCATGGCACACATTATCGGGTTCTTTCGACGCGCTCATCAACTTCAGCAACATCTTCTGCGGCTACAGTGAGACACGTCTTTTCAACCTCATCGGAGTGCTTGGCGTAGGTGTCGATCACACGTTCGGTTTCGACGATAAAGGCTGGAACGAGGGCGAGGCATATTTCAACACAAACAGCACAACCTCAATGACAGTACGCGCCGGTCTCATGGCACAGTTCCGCGTGCACGAGGCATGGGACCTCAACATCGAGGCAGTTAATACATGGATTGACGACGAGTATGATGGTCAGGTAACAAACAACACCTACGACGGCCACTTGAACATTCTCGTAGGCGCAGTGTACCGTTTCAAGAACCACGACAATTCACGACAATTCACTTACGCACGTCGCAGCGTAACAAAATACGACGCGTTGAACGACCTTCTCGATAGTCTGCGCGCCGAGAACAAAAAGCCCATCGAGCCCGAAATCATCATCAAGAAAGAGACTGTAAAGAGCAACCACATCCGCACAATCATCAGCTTCGAGAAAAACGTTTCAAAAATCAACCGTCTGCAAGAAGTGAACGTCTACACAGCAGCACAAGCACTTGCACAGATTGAGGATGGCGACCTTTACATCACCATCAACGGAAATGGAGAAGGTATGAATACAGAACTTTTCATGCAACGTGCACAGTCTATCCGCGACATGCTTATAGAGAGCTTCAACGTAGCGGCCGGCAACATCTTCATCGAGAAGAACCCCGCATTCGTAAACTCACTAGCTCCCGAAAAGGATTGTGTAATTCTCTATGTAAACGAATAATAACCACATAATAGAACAAATATGAAAAGAGTAATCAACATATTGACCATTATACTCTGCACACTGCCTATGTGGGTACAGGCGCAGGACATCAATGTAAAGCCCGACACTATACGCGCCATCAAGAAATACAAAGGAACAGACAACTGGTTCGTGGGAGTGCATGCAGGAGTCAACCACTCAATCTCGGAGAATGCCCGTCACGGCAGTTTCTGGGACATGACAAAACCCAGCTTCGCAATATCAGCAGGTAAATACTTAAGCCCCGCGCTCGGAGTACGTTTGCAGTTCGGCTACCACCAGCAGCAGAGCCGCGCCAACGAAGAGGCAATAAAATACAACCCCATGATCAATGGTGACGGTAACTACGGTTTCAACATTTGGTCGGGCTATTTGGACGGACTCTTCAACCTGAACAATATCTTTGCTCAGTACAACGAGAATACACGTCTCAACTTCATCGGATTCCTCGGTCTCGGTTTCAACTACACAAACAACTTCGACAGCAAGGTGAAGACATGGAACAACGAGACAACAGCCGAGGGACTTCCCGTCGAGGGACGCTACAAAATCTACACCGACGATGCAGCATACTTCTCGGGACGTGTAGGTCTTATGGCAAGCTATCATCTGAACAAAACTCTCGACCTCTCACTCGAAGGTACAATGAACATCGTTGACGACGGCTACAACGGAAACCGCTACGACAACCGCTACGATGCATATATATCTGCAATGTTGGGACTTACCTACCACTTCAAAGACCAATACGACGACCATCGTTTCCGCTATGTAGAAGTTAGCGATGCCGACGTCATTGCCAAACTCAACGACCTGATTGCCGAGGAGAGAGCAGTTGTTCGCGAGCCCGAAAAGGTTGTGAAGGTAGAGAAAGAGGTATTCCGCAGCGAAATTCTTAACATGACCGTGTCGTTCATCATCGACAAGTACAACATCACAGCAATACAGAAGAACAACGTTGCTGAAGTTGCTAAATATCTCGAGGAGCATCCCGAGGTGAACATCGTTGTAACAGGTTACGCCGACGTACAGACAGCCTACCCTGCCTACAACCTCAAGCTTTCGGAGCGTCGTGCAAAATCGGTCTTCAACTGCTTGGTTAATGAGTTTGGCGTATCACCCGACCGTCTGCGCATCGACTTCAAGGGCGACACCATCCAGCCCTATAAGATGAAAAACGAATGGAACCGTGTAGTAATCTTCATGACAGAACCCAGAAACGAAAAATAATTACATGCTTTAGAATAACTGTTGGTCGAGACCAACAGTTATTCTAAAATATACTTCCCAAGTAAAAACACAAAAAAAACGACGATGAGCAAAATATGGTTATCACTGGCTCACATGGGCGGAGCGGAACAGCAATACATACGCGAAGCCTTTGATACCAACTGGGTTACACCGTTAGGCCCTAACGTCGACGGCTTTGAGAACGACATAAAGGAATGGCTCATACGTCAAGGAGGAGAAGAAAAATTCATCACTGCGTTAGCCTCGGGCACCTCGGCAATACACCTTGCACTGGTGCTAATGGGCATAGGTAAAGGCGACGAGGTTATATGCCAGAGCTTCACCTTTGCAGCATCGGCCAACCCCATCTGCTACGTGGGTGCCACACCGATACTCATCGACAGTGAGCCGGGCACATGGAACCTGAGCCCCGAACTGCTAGAAGAGGCCATTGCAGACCGCAAGAAAAAGAGTGGCAAACTGCCACGCGCCATCATTGTCGTACATCTGTACGGCATTCCCGCACGCATGAACGAGATACTTGCCATTGCCAATCGTTACGGCATTCCCGTCATCGAAGATGCAGCCGAAGCAATGGGCAGCATATACGACGGCAAGCCCTGTGGCACACTTGGCAACTACGGAATATTCTCGTTCAACGGCAACAAAATGATAACCACCTCGGGAGGAGGAGCGCTTATATGTAACAGCAAGAGCGACAGCGACAAAGCAAAATTCTATGCTACACAGGCACGCGAACCATTCCCCCACTATCAACACGAAAAGATAGGATATAACTATCGCATGAGTAATATCTCGGCAGGCATCGGTCGCGGTCAGATGCAGACCCTCGACTACCACATCGAACGACGCCGCGCCATACACAGCATGTACACCGAAAAACTGAGGAACATCCCAGGAATTACAGTGAAAGAGCCACAAAGCGATGCACCCATGAAAGCAAACTTCTGGCTCACATGCATAGAAATTGACAGCACAATAACAGGAAAAACACGCGACGAGATTGCAGCACAGCTTGCCGCGGCCGACATTGAGAGCCGCCCGCTGTGGAAACCCATGCACATGCAACCCGTCTTTGCCCAAGCACCCGCCTACACCAACGGCATCTCCCAAGCCGCCTTCGAGTGTGGCCTGTGCATACCCTCGGGCCCCATGGTTACCGACGAAAACATCGACTACATCGTGGAGCAACTGACTAAATAAAGGAAACAACAAAAACAGCATATAAACATGAATATAAAAAGAATAGCACAATTACTTACAATAGCCGCAATAGCCATGTTCAGCTCGTGTGCATCGCGCAAGGACTACATCTACCTGCAAGACATGAACGAATTGCAAGAGTACCCTGTGATACAAAAATACGAGGCCATCATCCACCGCGACGACAAACTGAACATTACGGTAAACAGCAAAAACCCCGAGCTTGCACTACCCTTCAATATCGACGGAGGCTCGTACAGCGTGGGAGAGAACGGCGAGATACGCAGCACCGCTGCGCCAGTAAACAGCAAAGAGCCTCAAGGCTATCTTGTAGACGTGAAGGGCGACATCGACTTCCCCGTACTTGGCAAGCTGCACGTCGAAGGACTCACACGCGCACAGCTCACATCGCTCATCAAAAAGAGACTCATTGAAGACGGACACATTGCCGACCCCATAGTAACGGTAAACTTCATGAACTTTAAGTTCTCGGTGTTGGGCGAAGTAAACGGCGTTGGAACATACGAAATCACCGGCGACCGCATCACGCTGCTCGAAGCTATTGCAATGGCAGGTGACCTGCGTTCTACTGCCCGCCTCGACCGCATCGGCGTCATCAGAGAGTATGGCAACAAACGCCGCATATTGTTCCACGACATACGCTCGAAAGATATATTCCTGTCGCCCTGCTACTATCTGCAACAGAACGACATTGTATATGTTGAGCCTACAAGACAGAAGGCCGACGAGCATGACCAGCGCAAGTTGAGCCGCATACAAACACTGCTCTCTTTCATCACTTCACTGACCTCGATAATACTTATCGCAACCAACTAAAACCGACACAAACAACAAACCCAATAGAGACGTAAAATGGTAAAAATGAGCGAACAGCAAAACCTTAGTGCCGACAAAACCACAACCGTCGGCGGAGGTTTCAATATAAACCCATTGGACATAATAATGTACCTTCTATCAAACTGGTACTGGTTTGTCATATCCATAGCAATATTCGGAGGCTACGCATGGTACCAATATGCCAAGACACCTTACATGTACATGCGCTCGGCAACAGTAATGATAAAAGGTGCAACACATCGCAACGTACCCGGAGGCATGGAGCGTTTCCAGACATACTCCTATACAAACATCTCGAACGAAATACTTCAGTTGAAGTCGTACAAACTAATGAAAGACGCAGTGAAACGCCTCGATGCAAACACCTGCTACATAATAATGGACAACCTGCGCGAAAAGGAACTTTACACACAGTCGCCCGTTAAGGTATCGTTCATCGACGAAAATGCACCTCGCACATGCAGTTTCTACATAGAGGCACTCGATGCCAAAAGAGTGAAACTTAGCAATTTTGAAAACGGTAGCAAGATGGAGGTGAACCTGGGAGATACAGTGAAATCGCCTGTTGGAAATATAATCGTCACCCCCACCCTGCACTACGGTGAGAGCTGGTACGACACAGCCATAGAGGTGCGTCGCCAGAGCATAGACGCCATAGCCAGCCTGTTCCGTGGCAACCTGAGCGTAAGCCAGACCGAGAGCGACGCAGCGATACTCTACGTATCACTCGCCGACTACAACACAGCGCGCGCCGAGGATGTACTCAACACCTTGATAAACATCTACAACGAGGAGACCATCAAGGACAAGAACCAAGCAATGACCAATGCCTCAAACTTCATCAATGAACGTCTGGTACTCATTGAAAAGGAGCTGGGCACAGTGGAGTCGGACATCGAAAAATACAAGAAGAGCAACGACATGATAGACATAAGCTCGGCAGCCAGCATGTCAATGTCGCAGAAACAGCAATACAGCAGCCAAACAAAAGAGTTGCAGATGGAGTTGAAAATGGCGCAATATATAAAGGAATACCTCGAGGACCCCACCAAAGCACGCGACCTTATCCCCGCAAACACAGGTGTGAACATGAACATCGAGAGCCAGATTGCCATATACAACACCAACAAACTGAAACGTGACAAGCTCATCGAGGGCAGCAGCGACAGGAACCCTGTGGTACAAGAGCTTAACCTTGCACTCAACGCCATGCGTCAGAACATTATAGGCGCGGTGGAAAACACCATCACCGGAATCACCGCCAAGCTGAACGAGGCACAAAACATGGCATCGGAGGCACAGTACAAGGTTGCAAACATCCCCACCAAGCAGCGCGAAATGACATCGATACAGCGTCAGCACCGCATAAAAGAGGAACTGTACCTGTACCTCTTGAACAAACGCGAAGAGAACATTCTGGCACGTGCCACCACCGAGTACGACGCACGAGTACTCGACCCCGCCGGTGGCGACGACACCCCCATTTCACCCAACGCAAAATCGCAGATAGTACAAGGAGTGATGAAAGGTGCTGCACTGCCGTTTGTAGTGCTGCTGGCACTGCTCTTCTTCGACACACGCATACGCAGCCGCAAGGATATTGAAGACGCAACAAGCGTACCCTTCTTGGGAGAGATACCCAACGACAGAAACAAGAAAAAGGAAAAGATAAACGGCGAAGAGAAGATTGTGCTGAACATGGGCGGACGCGACATGATATCCGAAGCCTTCCGCATTGTGCGCACAAACATGAACTTCATGCGTGTGAAGTCCGAAGAGATAAAGGTAATCACATTCAGCTCTTTCGGAGCAGGTGCAGGAAAAACCTACGTATCGATTCACCTTGCAGCAAGTTTCGCACAGACAAACAAGAAAATCATCTTCATAGACCTTGACATACGCAAACGCACACTCACCACAATGTGCGCCCTGCAAAAAGAGCATAAAGGTATCACCACCTATCTTGCAGGTAACTCTACGATAGATGAAATAATTCACAAGGATCAGTTGTGCGAGAATATGGATATAATTCCCGCAGGCCCCTTGGCACCCAACCCCTCGGAGCTGTTGATGAGCGAGCGTCTCGACGAGCTTATCGCCGAGTTGCGCACACGTTACGACTACATCTTCCTCGACAACGTACCTGTGCACATTATCGCCGACGCAAGCATCACCAATCGCGTAACAGACCTTACAATATTCGTACTGCGCGTGGGCAAGATAGACCGCCGCATGCTACCCGAAATTGAGAAACTCTATCGCGAAGAAAAACTAAAGAACATGGCACTTATCCTCAATGGCAGCATACCCAAACGCATGGGTTATGGATATGGTTACGGCTACGGTTATGGTTATGGTTACGGCTATGGTTATGGTTACGGCTATGGCTACGGAGAAGAGCCAAGCAAGAAAGAGCGCCTGAAAGCCATGCTGAAAATAAAGAAGAAGGACTAAGCAAAACAACTGCCCTGCTAAGATTAGAGAACTGCAAACAAATGTTAAATATTGTTAAAATGAAAAAAGATTCACTACCCCTAAAATCACACACGTTGTCACTGAGGATTTGATGGCTGGAAAATGTAACGAACAATTCGTATATACTTCAAAAGGAGGATTGCAAAGTACAGGTCACGCACGTATATGCTACCACTACCGCTCATATCCGACCAGCGCAGGAGTCATAGGCTACTCACAAAGCCAATATGCAGCCTTGATTGACGTACCTAAAAATGCAGAATTTGTAGCGCACAAACCTGGCGAACAAACAAGAGACGGATACACTGTAGCATCCAGCGGTACGATGAACTTCCCCACAGGCTGGTACGACTTCCAGGGTACCAATGGCACATGCCACTTTGTAGGAGACATCTATGTAAATGGTGTTCTGATAGACAGAAGCAACCTGAACCAATACAAAGTGGGAGCGGGAGAGGCTATTAAGTAGTCCACCTGCCACACCTCACCAGACAACATAAAAGTCAGTATATAAGTAATTATTCGTTACAGGCGCAAGCTGTCGCTCCCTTTGTTGTGTGCAAAGATTAGCGGTAGTAATTGAAATACTATACGAATATTTACTTAAAATATACTGACTAATATGAAATCGAAAAGAAAATTTTATGCTCCTGTAGTTACTGAAGTAGTCAATGAGGTATTAATGGCCGGTGCCGGCCCATGTAATGATATTTTCATTTACACATCTGCTGGAGGTTCGACAAGTGCAGGATATGCAAATATCTGCTACCATTACAGATCTAGCATTGATGAAAATTCATACGGATATTTAAGAACCAAAGATGCAGTGAAAGTGACACTTCCAAAAGAAGGAGTCGTTTTCAGTACATCCCATGAAATTCGTGAGGAAGATGGTGGTAAAAAATTTAGGTCAGGAGGTACATATTTGTCTGAAAATTTTTTAGGATGGGATAATTTCCAAGGTACAAACGGTGAATGTCACTTTATTGGAGATATATACGTTAATGGCGTACTTTTGACACCGGATAATATGGGGCCATATATATCTGGGGGGGCAGCTCCACATAATTAATTTATTATATAGAAAGGACACTCTATGCAACCAAGGGGCATGTACTTGCACAACAAACTGTTTTACTGCAAAGTACAATCACAAATTAAGGCTGCCCCAAAGTACGCATACGAGTATGAGGTGAAGAGATGTCCAATTTAATGCGGAATAAAGTGGGTGCGATAGCATTAGACGACAATACTCTGCTGTGCTGCTAAACTAGATGCTATGCTCTGATATTACATCGATATATCCCTTACGCAGAAATACCGTTTTACTGCATGGAAATTGAAAAAACAAAAGTAAAAAGAATGAGACTGAACAGCGACCTTATACTGCGTCAGGTAAAAGACGAATACCTGATAATAAACCCATTCTCGGATACAGTAGACATGACAAAAGTCTACACACTTAACGAGACAGCAGCATGGCTGTGGCAACAAATGGAAGGCAAAGAATTTGAAGTAAAAGACCTAACCCAAGCCATGCTCGACGAGTACGAGGTAGACGAGGAGACAGCACATAAATGTGCCGAAGAGCTAGCCAAACAGTGGGTGGAGACAGGGCTGGCAACTGAGTAAGCTCAATGCAGAAGAGGCTACAAAAAATATTCCTGTTGCTGTTGCAACAGGGTTTGTGGAGAAAAAGAGTGAAGGAAGAGATTCCATCGCTCACCCCTGCCGAGTGGGAGCAGATATATAAGTTCGCACGCAAGCAGGCTGTTCAGGGCATTGTGTACGACGGAATGAGCATGCTCGACAAAGCCATGCAACCACCAATGGCACTGATGATAAAGTGGACAGTGGAGATTGACGGCATAGAGCGTGCAAACAAGAAACAGCTTGCTGTAATAGAAAAGCTACACACACTTTTCGCAAAGGAGAACGACCTGCCGTTCATCCTGCTCAAAGGCCAGGCCAACGGTGCCTGCTACCCCACCCCCGCACACAGAGTATGTGGCGACATCGACCTTTACTTCTACGACAAGACCGAAAAGGCCCATCGCATCATAGAGCGAAGAGGCATCTTCGTTGATAGAGAGCATCATAGAGAGGGCTCGAACAACGGCACATACACATACGAGGGTGTACCCGTTGACCACCGCATAAGGTTCATGACACTGCACAACCCCTTTGCTCGCAAGAGACTGAAGAAGATGCAGAACGAGAGGTTGCTGCAGGGCAACGGCAGTGTACTGAACATTGGCGACACATGCGTGCCTACCCTCTCGCCCGAGACCAACCATGTGATGCAGATAGCCCACATACTGAAGCATCTGCTCACCGAGGGTGTGGGACTGAGACAGTGCTGCGACCTTGCAATGAGCATGTATGCCACACGCAACTGCATCGACAACAAGGAGACGGCAAGCATACTGAAAGTCTTGGGGTTGCACAAATTCGCACTGCTGATGTACGCATTCATCGAGGAGTTCTTGGGATACCCCAAAGAGCTGCTGCCGCAGACGACAAAATACGATGCACGCCCACTGCTCGAAGAGATATGGGAGAGTGGCAATTTCGGGCAGATGGATGATAGAGCCACAAAAAGTTCCGACGAGAATAAAAGAAAGCTCGGAACATCGAAAAAAGTTCTTCGCAAATGTTTGCTATTTGCCAGATATGCTCCCGGCGAGGCCTTTTGGTGGCCTGTAGAGCTTGCCTGCAATAATATCAAAAAACGCATAAAAAGATAAGACATCTTATGCAAACAAGCGGTGTGACAACATGGTACAGAGTAGCCGACCACCTATTCGGCATAAACATTGCGTGGGGCGAAGACGCACGTCTCATGCTACCAACGTACACCCCATTCATAACGACACGTCGCGACGATGAAGCCCCCATGTTCGTGGTAAACGTGGTGGATAGCAAGGACCTCGCAGAAGTGACAAAAACCAAACTTCTCGCCGAGAACATCAACGACCTGGGCCGATGGATACTCTACAGCACCCAAGAGGGGTTCTGCCTCGACCTGCAGTACGAGACAGGCTATGCGTGGCACAGAATGACCTTCGACGCCGACTTCAAGAACATAACAATAGCCATAGAACGCAGCGACTTCCATGCGAACAACTCCATAAATTCACTCACAATGATGGCATTCGCACAAACGGGAACAGCACGCAACACCCTGTTGGTACACTCATCGGTGGTGATGAAGGGTGGCGAGGGTTATGCTTTCTTGGGAAAAAGTGGCACCGGCAAAAGCACGCACAGCCGACTGTGGTTGCAAAATATCGCCGACACCGAACTGCTGAACGACGACAACCCCGCTGTGCGCATACACGAGAGTGGAGAAATCTACATCTACGGAACTCCATGGAGCGGCAAGACGCCCTGCTACAAGAACAAAAAGGCCAAGCTGCGCGCTGCTGTCATGCTGAAGCAGGCACCGCACAACAGATACACCTCTCTTCAGGGAGTGCAGGCCTATATGGCTATCCTCACAAGCTGCTCGCAGATGAAGTGGAACAAAAAATATTACAACGCCATGAGCAACACCATAGAGAAGCTGTGCAACAACCTCGAAATAGGATTGCTCGAGTGCCTGCCCGACAGCATGGCTGCAATAACATGCCACAACACCCTGAAAACAGCAACCATTTGAATAAGGCAACAAAAATAATACACATAGTAACAGCAATAATATCAATAACACTGTTGTTGCTCCCCACCCTACCAAGCACCATAGCCGGATATTTAGTATTTCCCGCACTGTGCGGCAGCATAATAATAGCACTGCAAGCACTGCTGTTGCTCGCAACAAGCAAACACCGCAACTATTTATGGTGCATACAGGGAACACTGCTCATAGCCGCCACACTCACATATGGAAAAAACTATATCCCCGGTGGCGAACAAGAAAGCACAAACGACAACAAGCTGAGCATCGTCAGTTGGAACGTGGAAAACTTCCACATAAATAGCGACACATTGAAAAAGGCGGCACAGCTCATCAACGGCCTCGACGCAGACATCATCTGCCTGCAGGAGAGACCGCACGACAACCTGCTGCACCGCGACAGCATAAGAGCAGCCTTCCCACAACACCCGCACTTCTGCACCAACGACCGCGAAGACGAGGTGCTGAACGTGGCAATACTGAGCAAATACCCGCTGAGCAACATCGAGACACACTATTTCGATCCCGGGTATAACAAGATGATAGTCGCCGACGTTGCGACACCACAAGGCACAATAACCCTGTGGAACATACACCTGCAAACAACAGGCGGCACGCCCAGCGAATTTATTGGCAATGCCATACGACGCAACCAACAAGCAAAAGAATTAAAAGAAAAAATAAACCATAGCACCACACCCGTAATAGTGTGTGGTGACTTTAACGACACCCCCACGTCGTATGCCTACCGCACACTTGCCAAAGGCATGCACGACAGCTATGCTGTAGCAGGTAGCGACATCAGTGGCAGCTACCAACCTGCGGGTGGCATCTTTCGCATAGACTACATACTGTGCAGCAAACAGTTGCAACCAACAAGATACCAACTACTCGACAACACGTGGAGCGACCACAAGATACAACTTGCCGAGATTGCTTATAAATGACGGCGACTGTGGCGAGGGAGAAAAATAGAAACATACAAATGCTATCGGAAAGCATATACATCCCCAACAAGCTATTCTTTGCCGAAGTAGAAACACAAATAAAGCAAGGGAAAAAGGTACGCATACGCGTACGAGGCAACAGCATGCTGCCATTCCTGCACAATGGCGACGAAGTGCTGTTACAGCCCACCCGCCCCAACGACATACACAAAGGAGCAATAGTCGTTGCCTTCACCGATGAAATTCCCGTCGTGCTGCATCGCATAGCAAAGATAGAAGGAGAAAAAATAACACTCCTGGGCGACGGCAACACTCATCAATGGGAACACACCTCGCCCGACAGGATAATAGCAAAGGTAACCCATTGCTACCGAGGAGAAAAATCGTGGCAAACAGCATCGGCACTATACAGGCTCGCCGGCAGACTGTGGCTCGCCATGCACCCGTGGCGCAGAAACATAATACTCCTCGCCTGGAGGATAAAGAACATACTTAAGCGAAAAAAGTAACAACCACAAACAATAGCCCCCATTATCGAGGGGGATAAAAAGCAAAGAAACATATGAAAGAAAACTGGTCAATAGAGATAAAACCGCGAAAAAGCCTCTTCGACGTAGACCTGAAAGGCGTGTGGCGCTACCGCGACCTCTACTACATGTATGTAAAACGCGACATTGTCACCGTCTACAAACAGACAATATTAGGCCCACTGTGGTTCCTCATACAACCCATTTTCACGACAATAATATACATGTTCGTCTTTGGCGGATTGGCCGGAATATCCACCGACGGAATGCCGCAACCACTCTTCTACATGGCAGGCATCATGCTGTGGAACTACTTCAGTTCGGCATTCACAGTATCGTCGAACATCTTCACAGCCAACGCAAGCGTCTTTGGCAAAGTATATTTTCCGCGTCTGGTGGTGCCATTGGCAGGAATAACATCGAACCTCATAAAGTTCGCCATACAATTGCTGCTGTTCGTAGCCATGTACATATACTTCTACCTGCAAGGAGCACCCCTACTCGTTAATTGGAGCATACTGCTCTTCCCTGTGCTCATATTCCTGTTGGCAACACACGCAATGTCGTGGGGACTGATAATATCCTCGCTGACAACAAAATACCGCGACCTGACACAGCTTATCACCTTCGGTATACAGCTTTTGATGTACGCAACACCGGTAATATACCCCATGAGCGCGGCACCCGAGAAATACCGCACACTGCTGGAGCTAAACCCCTTGACACCCATCTTCGAGACATTCAAATACTGCTGCATGGGATGCGGCTCACTCGACTGGGGCGGACTGCTGTACAGCACCATCTTCATGGCAGTGACAATGTTCTTTGCAGTGATAATATTCAACCGCGTAGAACGCAACTTTATGGACACAGTATAATAAAAACAAAATGAGCAATATAGCAATACAATTCGATAACGTCGGAAAACTATATAAACTGGGCCTCGTGGGCACAGGCACTCTATCGCACGACCTCAACCGCTGGTGGAAAACCACCATCCTGCGCCAGGAAGACCCCTACCTGAAGATTGGCGAAACAAACGACCGTACACAAAAAGGAGCATCGGAGTACGTGTGGGCACTCAAAGACATTAACTTCGACGTACAACAAGGCGACGTTGTAGGCATCATAGGCAAGAACGGCGCAGGAAAATCCACGCTGCTGAAGCTGCTCTCACGCGTAACCTCCCCCACCACCGGAGCCATACGCGCCAAAGGTCGCATAGCCTCGCTGCTTGAGGTGGGCACAGGATTTCACCCCGAACTCACCGGCCGAGAAAACATATACATGAACGGCTCTATCATGGGCATGACACGCCGCGAAATAGACCGTAAACTCGACGAGATAGTAGACTTCGCCGGTGTGGAACGCTATATAGACACCCCTGTGAAACGCTACTCCAGCGGTATGACCGTACGTCTGGGCTTTGCCGTTGCAGCTTTCCTCGAACCCGAAATACTCGTTGTAGACGAGGTGCTCGCCGTTGGCGACGCCGAGTTCCAGAAAAAAGCCATAGGCAAGATGCAGGATGTATCGAAAGGCGAAGGCCGAACGGTTCTTTTTGTAAGCCATAATATGGCGGCGGTGAGAAGCTTGTGCAATAAAGGTGTTTTATTAAAAAATGGACGTTTTCATTTTCAAGGTTCGGCAGATGATGCTATTGATAAATATATCAAAGAGTGTGTTGAAAATGTTGAAACACTACAACTATCTGAAATAAAAAGAAATAAAAACTATAGTAATAAATTAAAGTTTACTAACATTGAATATCTTGATGAATATAACAATATCACAAAACCAAGATGTAGTAGGTTTGTTAGAATAAAAATAAATTTCCAATGTATGGAGAATCTAAAAAATTGCTATTTGTCATTGGGAATCAGAGATTATTACGGATCACCATTGATGACATTTCCAACAAATGTAACAATAGATAATTTTGAGTTATCTCCCGGCGAGCATTGCGCATACTGCGATATAGAAAAATTACCATTAACACATGGTACATATAAAATTGGTTTATGGTTCAGTTCAAATAATGA
The DNA here is from genome assembly GCA_045661205.1 of Bacteroidaceae bacterium. Lineage (GTDB taxonomy): Bacteria > Bacteroidota > Bacteroidia > Bacteroidales > Bacteroidaceae > HGM04593. The sequence goes on from JAZRFE010000044.1 coordinate 37,088, forward strand.
ATGTCTGGATTATATTGATAATAGCATAAATTTAGAAGTCGAAGCTGATAACTTCTTCATTAAAGGCAGAGATATAAGCAAAAATCTACACGGCAAAGTTGTATTATATGAACACAAATGGAGGATAGAATAATTTTTATATAAAAGGAATATATATATGCTATATTTTATTTTATTCATATCTATTACGGCTAATATTATATTTGTTTTACCATATACCAAATATTACTTTAAAAAAATATATAGTTGGTATTTTGCTAAACCATTTTTTAAAATCGACGACGATAATTCAACGATTGTAAAAGCTTTGTTGAAATCATCTGTATCTATTACGAAAACAGTAATGATACAGCAAGAGTATAGTGGATTATTTATCGATATAAAAAACTTCTTTAAAAGTAAAAGAAATAATTCATTCTTTAATAATTTTTATACCGCGTATTTATATGTTGGTTTATCTCAATACGCATTAAAGTATAAAGATGAAGAAATACTTAATTATGTAAAGAAAAAAGCTGATGAATGGATTGACAATGAAAACAATACGTTGAACTATAAATTAAAAAAAGTAGACCAATTCCCTATTGGGATTTTATATATAAACCTATATAAAATGACCAATGAGGATAAGTACAAAAAAGTTGCAGAATTCATATATAATAAACTACTAGAAAACAGCAAAGAAGTTAATAAATATATCATTAAATACAGCGAAAACGACAATTACAACAATTATGTGGATGTGTTAGGAATGGTCGTTCCTTTTTTAATGGAATATTATAATCTTCAAAAAGATATAAACGCGTATAAATTAGCCCAATATAATATAGAGCAATATTATAAATGTGCCGTTGATAAAGAAAATGGTATACCGGCACATGGATATAGTCTGACATCGGGAATTAAAGTCGGAAGCTGCAACTGGGGAAGAGGATTAGGATGGTATTTATTTGCTAATGCATATTGTAAAAATTGTAATATAAATCAAAATGTATTGGAAAAAACAATAAAGAACATTCCATACACACAATTTCCAGGACAAGTATCGCATTTTGACTCGTCTACCGCATTAATGATAGAAATATTCAAACAAAGCAGAAATAATACTTCAAAACTGAATATAGACTTCATTAAAAATAAAATAAGAACAAATGGAATGATTGATTTTTGTAGTGGAGACACATACTATTTTAATCAATACTCCAAATCGTACGGAGAGAGCGAATTATGCAATGGATTATTTTTAATCCTGATAAGTAAATTCGGAGAACTATAGACAGATTAAATATGAAAATAGCAATACTCACACTCCCGTTACACACAAATTACGGAGGCATATTGCAAGCCTATGCTCTGCAAACAACTCTCGAAAAAATGGGGCACAAGGTGGAAGTTCTTGACAAAAGAAGAAAAGAAAAAACGCAAGTGCCACTTATTATAAGAATAAAACGCTTCATTCTTAAATATATTTTATTTAAAAACATACCAGCTTTAAAGGAAAATGTTTGCTATAAAAAAGCCAGCATAGCAAACAAACACACGTGGAAATTTGCTGATAAACATATACATAGAAGAGAAATTTCATCTTTTGAAGAGATAAAAGAGGGGGAATACGATGCAATTGTAGTAGGTAGCGACCAAGTGTGGCGCCCATGCTATTTCACTGGGAACTACAATACTCCAATGCAAACCGCGTTTCTTGATTTTACACAAAATTGGAATATAAAACGCATTAGCTATGCAGCATCGCTTGGGAGTGATTTTTGGGAGTTCAAAAATAAAGAGACAGAAGATTGCGGCAAACTGATTAAAAATTTCGATGCAGTATCTGTACGTGAAAAAAGCGCAAAAGAGTTACTAGAGAAGCACTTAAACTTTACTAATGTTGAGGTTGTGCCCGACCCTACATTTTTATTGGAAAAAGAAAGTTACATTAAGCTTTTTAAAAATAACAAGACACCGAAAAGCAAAGGGAATCTACTTGTTTATTTTATCGATGAAACTGAGGATAAAAATATTCTCATAAAAAAAATCTCTACATCAAAAAAACTTAAACCATTTAAGGTTAATAGCAAAGTGGAAGGAAATAAAAATAGACAAGAAGACACGATATATACACAACCTAGCGTTGAAAGTTGGTTGAGAGGATTCTATGATGCCGATTTTATTATTACAGACTCATTTCATGCATGTGTCTTTTCAATAATATTTAAAAAAGAGTTTATCGTATACGCTAACGAAGAACGCGGATTGGCACGTTTCAAACATTTGCTCGAATTATTTGGTTTGGATGATAGATATATTGTAAACAGTTCGCAATTTGATACTCTAAATATCAAAAGTTCTATACAAACTATTGGAAACGATTATATGTATAAGAATATAGGAATAACATACTTAAAAGAAAACCTTGCATAATGTACACAATTATTATTCCCGTATATAATGCCGAAAAAACCATTAGGCAATGTTTAGAAAGTATTCTATGCCAAAGCAACAAGGATTTTGAGCTAATACTGATTAATGATGGAAGCATAGATACTTCTGGGGATATATGCAATGAATATGCTTCGAAAGATTCACGTATTAAAGTTTTTCATAAGCCAAATGGCGGAGTTTCCTCTGCAAGAAACCTGGGACTTGAGCATGCTAAAGGAGAATGGATTACTTTTATTGATGCTGATGATTATATAGATCAAAACTATTTACCTGATGATGACAATTGTAAAAGCGACCTACTAATACAAAACTGGAAAAATCAAGGGACAAACGAAATAATAGAATACATCCCGAAACAAAATATTAACCTTAACGATAAAATAGAATTTATCAATGAACATCTTCATAAATACATTTTTCGATGTCCATGGGCGAAATTCTACAAACATAATATAATAGAAAAGAACGACATAAAGTTCGACAAACGATTTTCCATAGGAGAGGATTCTTTGTTTGTTTATGATTACTTATATCACTGCCACTCAATTAAAATTATAGGTAGCTCATACTATATGTATAAGAGAAACGAAGAGCAACATAAATACAAAGAAAACATTGAAACCACATTAGCATACATTAAAGAGTTTTGGGTAAAATACAAAAAATTAAATTGTAAAAACAAGAAGCTACTTGAAATTAAATATAACTTTTATAGAAGCATCACTGAAAACATCGACTCTGAAAGTAATACTAAAAAGTGGAATTCAAACGAATACACACTAAAATTATGGGATGCTATATATTTAAGTACAATTAAAGACTATTTTATTTATATCAAATGGAGAATAATATGTAAAATAAAAAAAATAATGTCCATTTGAACATTATATTTTAACACGATTCAATCTTCCACTTATTCAAAGCAAACTGAATAATAGTAAAAATGTAGCATCTTGCGATATAGAACACCTTGAACATAGATTTTCATTATTTGAGTTTTTTTGCATTAATAGTAAAAATCATTCATTTACAGAATACATAGATTATAAAATGAATTATAATAAAACATTGTCTATAATTGTGCCTTGCTATAATGCCGCAAGGTTTCTTAGTGAGTTCATGGATTGTTTAATAAAACAAACATTCAAAAATTGGAATGCATATATAATAGATGATGGTTCAACTGATGAATCTATAGAAATAATAAATAAGTACAACAAGATAGATGATAGAATAATACTTGTAAATAGAAAACGACTGCCCAAAGGAAGCCAAACATGTAGAAATATTGGAATTGAAATGGCAAAAGATTCCAAATATATTATATTCTTTGATGCAGATGATATTGTCGCTCCATATTGTTTAGAGCAACGCGTTAAATTCATGGAGTCCAATCAAGATTTAGATTTTGCAGTGTTTCCTGCTAAAATGTTTTATAATAAGCTCTTTGATGACTTTGCAATATTTGGTGTTAAAGATAACGAATCATCCGATATATCACGTCTATTAAGAAGACAATTACCGTATGTTGTATGGACAAACATCTATAAATACTCATCAATAAAGAAATATAACCATTATTGGGATGAAAATATTTTATCTTTACAGGATACAGACTACAACATACAAGCAATTGTAAAAAACATGAAATATGCTTACGCTGTAAACTCACCTATTGATTATTTTTGGAGAGGACAAAGCGGTAATAATATTTCAAACAAAATACATAGCAATCCGCACATTGATAGCCACATATATTTAATAAACAAGATATGCTGCTGTAATGAATTAAAAAGCAACAAATTAATCAAAAACGACATAAAAATTTTCATCTTATCATTTATAGACTTATTTAACTCTAATAAATATTTTAAAGATAAATTATTTACTCTATCTTATTTCAAAAATAATTTATTGTTTTATGTACAAACTAAATTATATTGTTTGTTAAACAAAAGAGGCATTAGGTTTATATTCCCGCATTTATATAAATACAGGAATAAGACTATTGAAAAAGCAGAACTATTTAGGAAAGAGAATCTTAAACATTATACAGAAATAACCATTAATGCTTTAAACAATCAAATAACACATTTAAAGCATTAAATATGGCCCAAATATCAAATTCATACTAAAAATTTAAGTCTTGTATCAAAATTTATGAGTAACAATATACAGTTAATAGCATACTACCTACCCCAATACTACGAAATAGAATTCAACAACAAATATTGGGGCAAAGGCCATACCGAATGGACAGATACAGCAAAGGCAAAGCCACTATTTAAGGGGCATTATCAACCACATGTTCCGGCTGATTTAGGCTTTTACAACCTTCTGATGCCCGAAGCACGCAAAGCACAAGCAGAAATGGCAAAAAAATACGGAGTAGATGGATTCTGCTATTGGCATTATTGGTTCGGCAATGGAGAGACAATAATGGAAAAGCCGATACAAGCTGTTGTGGAAAGCGGAGAGCCTGATTTTCCTTTCTGTTTGTGTTGGGCCAATCATAGTTGGCACAATCCTAGAACAAAAAGGATAATCCTAGAACAAAAATATTATGGCAATGACGATTACACCAAATACTTTTATAGTCTATTGCATATGTTCAAGGATAAAAGATACATTAAAATAGATAATAAACCTGTATTCAACATTTTTGAAGCTGAATCTATTCCTTCTGCAAATGAATTTATAGAGTTGTGGAACAATTTAGCAATAAAAGAAGGATTTAATGGAATCTATTTTATTGGTCTTACGCAATCTATAGAACAATTCAATAAAATAAAAGGCTTGAATTTGAATGCAATAAACACTGTTAGACTAAAGGATTTCCTGGAACACGAAAACCCCTTAAAAGAATATATCAAATACAAAATAGGATCATCACACAATTATAGTTATAAAAGTGCGCTAAAATATTTTGTCACAGAGGAAGAAAAAAAAGAAAATATAATACCTACTATCATTTCAGGATGGGACCATAGCCCACGTGCAGGCAAAAAGTCCTTGATACTAACAAATTATACTCCGGAAAATTTCAAGAAGCATTTAGAGAACACATTCAATGTTCTTAAAGATAAAAAAAACAAACTATGCTTTATAAAAGCATGGAATGAGTGGGGCGAAGGCAATCATCTCGAACCTGACCTTAAATGGGGATTATCATTCTTGGAGACCTTGAAAAGTATTAAAGACAAATATAGCAAGATATAACACAACGATGAAGGACAAAATACTTGTAATAATATTTGGCATCTTTTATTTAATAGAAAAATTATACATAGAAAAGATTGAGCCTTTTATAATAATATTACGAAACAAATATTATATATACAAGCACACTAAAATATTTAAGTTTTACGGTAAAGGAGTTTATATAAATAAAAAATCCTTTATCGTTGGTGCTGAATGTATTAAAATTGGAAACGATTCAGCATTTAACGAAGGACTATACTTAACTGCATGGAAAACTGATGAAAAAACTTTACCATGTATAGAATTCGGAGAAAAATGTTCAATTGGGGCACACAATCATATAACTGCAATTAATTATATTAAGATTGGAAATAATTTACTTACTGGTAAATGGGTTACAATCACTGATAATTCTCACGGGAAAACTGATTATTACGAACTTCAACATCCGCCATGCAAAAGGGAAGTTGTATCTAAAGGAGGAGTAACTATTGGTAACAATGTGTGGATTGGAGATAAAGCGACCATACTACCCGGAGTTACAATTGGTGACGGAGCTGTTATTGCTGCAAACGCAGTTGTAACAAAAGATGTTGCAGCATATTCTGTTGTTGGTGGTAACCCAGCTAAAGCCTTAATATAATGAATAAAGACATTAAACTAATAGCATATTATTTGCCACAATTCCATAGATTAAAATTCAACGACGAATATTGGGGTAAGGGCTTTACAGAGTGGACTAATACGGCCAAAGCAAAGCCTCTTTTTAAAGGTCATTACCAGCCACATATCCCTGCCGACCTTGGTTTTTATGACCTTTCAGTACAAAGTGTCAGACGAGAACAAGCTGAACTCGCCGAGAAATATGGAATTTCGGGATTTTGTTATTGGCACTATTGGTTTGGACCTAATAAAAGAGTTATGGAAATGCCATTTAACGAGGTCCTGAAAGACAAAGAAATTAAATTGCCTTTTTGTTTAGCATGGGCAAATCATGAATGGCACAATGTTAAAACTCGTGAAGTAATTATAAAGCAAGAATATTGTGGCAAAGAAGATTATAACATGCATTATAATTCATTACGAGATGCATTCAAAGATTGTAGATATATAAAAATTGGCAATAAACCTATATTCAACATTTTTAGTCCATTTGAAATTCCTGATACAAAAAAATTCTTTGATATATGGAACAATAATGCAAAGAATGATGGATGGGATGGAATGTATTTTATTGGAATAGTTAAAACAGATGAGGAGGCAAATGTTGCGTTAGATATGGGATATAACGCTGTAAATACTATGAAACTACAGAACTTTGAATATAAGAAAAGTACGTTAAGTAGGATTGTTGATAATTTCAAACACAATATACTCAAAATGCCTTATGTGTATTCATTTAAAAAGGCAATGAAATATTTTTGTACAAACATAGAAAAGAAAGAACAGGTTATCCCAACTATTATTACGGGGTGGGACCATACCCCACGTAGCGGGGAAAAAGCTCTTATCTTAAATAATTATACCCCCGAAGTCTTTTCGGAACATTTAGACAATGTGTTGCAACATATAGAAAATAAAGAAAACAAAATTGCATTCATTAGAGCATGGAACGAATGGGCCGAAGGTAATCATCTTGAGCCTGATTTAAAATACGGACTCGCCTTTCTTGAAACTATTAAAAAAAAGCTAGCTAAATATGATTAGCATTATAGTACCTATATATAATAGTGAAAAATATATTGCCAGATGTATCGAATCCATACTTAAACAAACATTCAAAGAGTATGAGATTATAATAGTTAATGATGGATCGACCGATAACTCATTAGAAATAATAGAAGCAGTATGTAAACATCATAAAAACATCACAGTTATAAACCAAGAAAATGGAGGCGTATCCAAAGCTCGAAACACTGGAATAGAAAATGCTAAAGGTGAATATATATGCTTCATAGACAGTGATGATTATATCGACAAAAACTTTCTACAGAATTTAGTTCAAACGAGTAATTACGATTGGGTTTTATCCGGAATATACGACATAAATAGAAACGAAATACAAAAAAAGATATTATTAAAAGATAAAATTTGGGATTTAGAATTAGAAAGAGATTGCAAAGAGTTTTACAAAATGCCCTTACTTACTGCACCATTCCCAAAACTCTATAAATTAGATATTATAAACAATAACAATATAAGGTATAATACAGAAATAAGTTTTGCTGAAGATCGTGAATTTAATTACACTTATTCGTTATATATAAAAAACATTAAAACAATATCATATATAGGGTATTACTACAACACAGAAAATCAAAGTTCGCTTAGTAAAAAACCACAACCTTATAAACTAAAATACGACTGCCTTCATTGGGCAATGCTAAAGAAAGCTTTTTATATCAGAAACATTCAGAATAATGATACAGAGGTAATAAATTTACTTGTAAACGAACTTTTTTATAGCATATATGATGATTTAATATTATTAGTTAAACATTACAGCATAAAAGACGCATTACATTACTCTAAAATCAATTTAGAATATGTAAATTACGAATATCTTAAAACATACAAAAAATCAATTAAAGCGTCAAAATGGCAAACAAAACTAATATTACATGTGCCATATAAAATAACTATATATATATTACACTTATTACTAAAATGGAAAAACAGAAAAGAGTAAATTATATAGATACACTTAAAGGTTTATGCATTTTGTGGATTATATGGTACCATACATTTCATCCGCAATTTGTAAACTATCCTTTTTTTAATACAACACTGTTTTTTGTATCAGGAATTCTTTTTAAACCTTACCCTATAAATACATTTCTTAAAAAGAAATTTAATCAATTGATTATACCATTTTTTTTTTTTTATATTGTATACTATGTATTTTTATTGTGTATCAATTTCGTTAAATATAGAAGCATAGAGAGCATTGCAGACCACATAACAGACATTTTTCATTTGTATACAGGCAACGAAGCTTTTATTGTCAATTATCCACTATGGTTTATATGTGCAATATTTATATTACAAATAATAACATATATACTTAACCTTATCATAAAAAACAAAACCACACTGGTTGCAATAGCGCTAGCAATCTCATTATTAGGTTATTATTATATACAATGGATTCCTACACCAATTATGTTTGGACGTGCACTGCCTTATTTAATATATTTTATAATAGGATATGTTTCCAAAGGTATTCTTCTTAATGAAAGTAGTATGGACAAATACAAAAAGAATATTACTTTCACATGCTTGGCAACACTATTAATTTCACTTATTCTAAAAAAGATAGATGCTACATATTATACAAATATCATATATGAATACATCGAATTGATATCTGTAGCCTATTTGCTCACGATATTATGTAAAGAAATACAAAACATTTCTATTATAAAAGCAATCACATTTTTTGGAATAAACTCACTAATTGTTCTTGGATTGCATGATATGTATCTTACTACATTCATGATTACCATACAAAATACTATTGGCGACATGAATATAATACTTGGCTTATTAAATTTTGCAGTAACATGTCTTATACTATGGCCCAGTATCATCTTTTTAAATAAGTATTTGCCATTTTTAGTCGCTAAAAAAGAAATACTAACAACAAAGTAATAATTTAAGACAGATGAAAAACATCCTATTTTTCATAGAATCTCTTTCAGGGGGAGGTGCCGAAAAAGTACTCGTCACGCTACTCAAGCATATAGACTACACAAAATACAATGTGTCGCTACTCACCATTAGCGATGTAGGAGTTTTGAAAAACGAGGTGGATTTCTCTAAAATTTCATATCGGTCTCTTATCAAAGAGAGCCAAGATTCCATTGTAAAAATTTGGAATAAAATAAAATATAAACTGATATACAAATATCTGCCAGCAAGTATTATAAACAGCATATTCGTTCCTCAAAAGAATATAGATACATATATTGCTTTCACCGAAGGATTGTGCACAAAAATATTAGCACATACACCTCGCAAAGCAAAGAAAGTAGCATGGGTACACATCGATCTTAAAGCACGCCCATGGACCATAGAAACTGGTATATATAAAAATATTGAGAATGAAAAAAGATATTACCAGAAATATAACACTGTAATAGCCGTATCAAATTCCGTTGAAAAAATTATGCGGAAAGAATATGCATTGGACAATACAATAACAATATACAATCCTATAGATTGCAACAACATAATTAAACTCTCAAAGCAAAATGAATATACCGCGATAGAGGGTTTCAATATTATTTCCATTGGGCGTTTGGTAACACAAAAAGGATATGACCTACTGATACCAATTGTCGCACGACTAATAAAAGAGGGACAACACATTAACCTTTATTTATTGGGCGATGGGGTAGAAAGAGAGAATTTAGAACTAATAGCTCAAATAGAAGGAATAGAAAAATATGTGCACTTTACTGGATACGTAAAGAACCCCTACCCTCTGCTAAAAGAAATGGACTTATTTGTATGCTCGTCGCGTAGCGAAGGTTACAGTCTTGCTCTTGCCGAGGCCTTGACACTTGGAATTCCTGCGATAAGTACTAATTGCTCAGGCCCCAACGAATTATTAGACGATAACAAGTACGGACAGTTGTGCAGCAATTACGAAGAGTTTTCCGATGCTATAAGACGAGCCGCAATAGACACTGATTACTACAACAAACTTAAAGAAAAAGCCATTGCTAGAAGGGATTTCTTTAATATAAAAAGAACTATAGAAGAGGTTGAAAAAATACTATAATACATTAACATATATAACTTAAGAAAAAAATCGTATGAAACATAATCCCCAAATTTCTATAATTATACCTACCTATAATGCAGAATGTACTATAAAAGATACAATTAATTCTATTTTAGAACAAAGTTACAAAAACTTTGAACTGATAATTATCAACGACGGCTCAACTGACGCGACGCTTAATATATGTAAGCAGTTTAATGACGAACGTATAAAAATATTTTCACAAAAGAATTCCGGACCATCAAATACCAGAAATAGCGGAATGGAAAACGCAAAAGGTGAATATATTTGTTTTGTAGATAGCGACGACATTGTAGACTATCAATACCTAGAGCATTTGTATAATTCAATAACAAAGAATGATACAGATTTAGCAATTTGCGGTATCATTTTTGTAAGTAACAACAATAAAAAATATTCTTCATTTGAAAAAAGCAAAATATTTGATAATTGCTACTCTGATAAAGAATTTATGCAACTATTTGAAAACGGTCTGATAAATTCTTCATGTAATAAGTTATACAAATCTAGCATCATTAAAAATCACAATTTAAAATTTGAGAATTTTAAAATTGCAGAAGATATTATTTTCAATGTTGAATATTTGAAATATACATCTAAAGTCAGTACTATAAAAGAGGCGTTATATACATACAAATTGGATAATTCACATCTTACAAAAAAAGTAAGTGAGGAAATGTTTGTTGCCAATACTCTTCTTCACAAGAATATGCTAGAATATACCCCAATTGAAAATCATGTATATATCAATATCTTTTTATATCACCAATATCTAAGCTTAATCATTAAATTTTTACAGAAAATCAACGCAAGCGTATGCGATAAAAATAATACATACAAAATTCTTGACAAATACATTAACAACCAGTATATTAAAAAGAGTTTTAACGCTTACACTCCTAGCAACTACAAGGAACAAATAATACATTTTCTTGTAAAGAACAAATTATATACTTTCATTAGACTATACCTGAAAATAAAGGATAGATGAAAAAACGCATATTCATTGCAATACAATATTTGGAGATTGGCGGTGCTGAGAGATCGCTCATTGGACTACTCAACGCCATCGACTACACCCGTTGCGAGGTAGACCTTTTTGTATACCTCCACACCGGTGAGTTTATGTCGCTCATTCCCAAGGAGGTGAACTTACTGCCCGAAATTAAAGAGTATGCAGCCATCAACCGCCCGATAAAAGATATCCTACGCGAAGGATGTATTGGGATTGCAATAGCGCGAATATTCGCCAAATTACAATATGCACTATACTCAAAAATAAATAAGCCGCGCGAACACTCTGGAATATTTCAATATGTAGCCGACTGCGTTACTCCATTGCTACCATCGCTCAAGCGACTTGGGACATACGACGTTGCAATCAGCTTCCTTACACCACACAACATTGTGCGTGACAAGGTCGATGCAAAAGAAAAAATTGCATGGATACATACTGATTATTCCACTATTTCGGTAAATGCGAATAAAGAACTACCTGTATGGGAAGCGTTTGACAAAATTTTCGCTGTATCGAAAGGTGTAAAAGAGACCTTTGAAAAGGCATTCCCCACCCTCGGCTACAAGATAGAGGTAATGGAAAATATTCTGTCGCCTGAATCTATACATAAACAAGCTGCAATGTTTGACGTCACCGAGGAGATGCCCACAATTGATGGTGAAATGCGTTTCTGTTCAGTGGGACGTTTCACCGAGGCGAAAAACTTTGACAACGTGCCTTATATGTGTAAAATGCTTGCCGATAAAGGACTGCGATTCAAATGGTACATAATTGGTTACGGTGGCGACGAGCATATTATAAGAGAAAATATTGAAAAAACAGGCACGCAACATTTGTGCATACTGCTTGGTAAAAAGAGCAACCCCTACCCCTATATTAATACCTGCGACATATACATACAGCCGTCTCGTTTCGAGGGAAAAGCTGTAACTGTACGTGAAGCACAGATTCTATGCAAGCCTGTGATTATCACACGTTTCGCAACATCTGCAGCACAACTAAACGATGGTATAGATGGAGTTATTGTACCTCTTGATAACGCCGGAGCAGTCGAAGGTATTTACAACTTTGCAATTGACAAAGAACTACAAAAAAGCCTCATCAACTATATGTCAACCCACGACTTTGGCAACGAAAATGAGGTGGAAAGAATATATTAAAAAACAACCATGAAAAAAGTTTCAATACTGTAAACCTTATGTATACAATTATGGATATAATGGGAATTAGGTTTACAGGAAATAATGACGTGGAAAAATATTCATTATTCGCTAAGTAATAATACCGCAAGAGATGCAAAACCAATGAGACGCATAATTGAACTAGATATTATAAGAGACATTGCCTGCATAATGGTTATAGCCATGCATGCACCAATGATAAGCGACAATGCAAATGGGATATTCTTGTCGTCGCTAAGCTATATTACAGCACCATGCATAGGATTGTTTTTCATGGTGTCGGGCGCATTATTGCTGCCATGTAAAGAGGCTGATGGACTAAAATTCATAAAGAAAAGATTCGCAAAGATAGCCTTTCCGACACTTATTTGGAGTCTTTTTTATATTGGTATAAATTTAATCAAAGGCGAGAGTAATGGGACTTTGATTAAAGAATTGACGTCAATTCTTTTTTCGGCACAAGGCAATAGTGTACTATGGTTCATGTACACGCTCATGGGATTGTACCTCATAACCCCAATTGTGAGCCGATGGCTTGAGGTGTGCAGCAAACGAGAAGTTGAATTTTTTCTTATTCTGTGGGGAGTGACTTTGTGCTACCCTATACTGAAGTCCATTTTTAGTATAAATGATTCAACAACAGGTATTTTGTACTATTTCACAGGATATGCAGGCTATATGCTGCTAGGATACTATATGAGAAAATACCCAGCGGCTATCTGTTGGAAAATGCTTCTGCCAGCTACGATAATCTCATTAGTAGCGCCCATTGCATGCAAGATAGGTAACATCGAGGTCGATTTTTATTCTCTTTTCTGGTATCTTTCTATTTTTGTAGTAACAATGTGCGTAGCATGGTTCAAAGCTATAATGAACCATGGGAAAAGGATTTCTCAAAGCAGTAAACTTGCACAATATATAGTAAATTACTCAAATTTATCGTTCGGAATATATTTGGTACATATCTTTGTATTGAGAACAGTTCTTTGGGAAGTTGAGTGGATAAAAAATATAGACTCATACATTCTGCAAACTGTAGTACTTACATTGTTCACAATTATATTTTCACACATAATCTGCTCACTTATAAGTAGATTACCTTTTTCGGAATATATTATAGGTTATAAGAAGAAATGATACCCCGCAAGATACATTACTGCTGGTTCGGTGGCAAGGAGAAGCCCCAAGAGGTGATGCGTTTTATAGAAACATGGCGCAAACACTGCCCAGACTACGAAATAAAAGAGTGGAACGAGAAGAACTTCGACGTGCACCTGAACCGATACACTGAGCAGGCTTACAATGCTGGGAAATGGGCTTTTGTGAGCGATGTTGCTCGTCTGTGGGCATTGGTTCATGAGGGGGGCATTTATATGGACACCGACGTGGAAGTGGTGCGCCCGTTCGACGAACTTTTACAGAAGAAAGCATTCATAGGTTTCGAGGGTACTCAGTGGATAGGCACAAACATCATCGCAGCAGAGGCGGGGAATAGTTTCCTTAAAGAATTTCTCGACGACTACAACAATAGAATCTTTGCCGGAAGCGATGGAAACTTCAACCAGACAACAAACGTAGAGGAGATTACAAAAAGGTTCGTTGTGCGCTACTCGATAATGAAAGACGGCAAGAAACAGCAGGCCGGAGAGTTTACAATATTCCCCACCGACTACTTCTCGCCATACGACTACATCGACGGGCGCACACACTCTACCCCAAACACATACAGTATTCATCGCTTTTCGCAATCGTGGATTAAGCGCAACAAATTTGTCACTCTGCTGTCGCAGTGGTGGCACAGATTGTGTGGCGTGAGAATGAAATAATTTTATAAGATGAACGAACCGATACGTATACTGATGCTCTTCACCATCCTCAACCGAGGAGGGGCCGAGACAATGGTAATGAACTATTACCGCAACATAGACCGCACAAAAGTGCAGTTCGACTTTGTTGTGCACCGGCCCGAGCGCGGTGCATACGAGGATGAGATTGAGGCTTTGGGCGGAAGAATATACCGCATGATGCCACTGCACCCACTTACTTTTGGGAAATATAAAGAGCAGATTAAGAAGTTTTTCGACCAACATAATGAATACAAAATAATTCATGGACACTGCTCCGAATCGGGATATTTCATATACAAAGAGGCCGCCAAACGAGGTATTCCTGTGATAATAGCCCATGCACACAGCACTAAAGCGATGTTTGACGCAAAATGGTTTTTCCGCACCTACTTCAGACATGCGATGCGAAGATATGTAACTGATATTTTCACTTGTGGAGAAGAGTCTGCAATTTGGCTTGCAGGCAAAAAATTAGGCAGTAAAGCAACTTTGCAACGTAATGCAATAGACACAGCAAAATATCTTTTCTCACAAAGTAAAACAAAGGATATTAAAGATGAACTGGGAATTCCCGAAGACTACTTGGTAATAGGTCATGTAGGCAGCTTTTGGAAAATAAAAAATCAGACATTTTTAATTGACGTTTTTAATGAACTACATCGAAAAAATCCAAAAACAAAACTAATACTTATTGGAGAAGGAGAGCTTAAAAACGATGTTGAAAACAAAGTCAAAAGGCTTAATTTACAAAACAGTGTATCGTTTTTAGGAAGCAGAAATGATGTTCCTGAATTACTTAAAGCATTAGACTTTTTTGTATTCCCCTCATTTGGAGAGGGGCTATCGGTTGCCATGCTCGAAGCGCAATGCGCGGGATTGCAATGCATCGTATCGGATAGGATTCCCCACGAAGTGCAGATGACCGACCTTGTTTCGTTCTTGCCCCTGGAGAAAGGTGCCGAATATTGGGCAGAAGAGATTTTAAAAGCCGCACAAACAGCACACGACCGCACAAGCTACCCAGCAAAGATAGCACAGGCAGGGTACGACATAAAACTGAACGCCAAATGGCTACAAAACCTTTACATTGAACTATGGCAAAAACACTGACAATATTTACCCCTGCATACAACCGCGCCTACACGTTGCATCTTGGCTACGAAGCACTGCTGCGACAGACGTGCAAAGATTTTGAATGGCTGATTATAGACGATGGTTCCACCGACAATACACGCGAACTTGTAGAAAGCTGGATAGCAGAGGGGAAAATAGATATACGCTACCATTATCAGGAGAATCAAGGAATGCATGGAGCGCACAATGCTGCATACAGCCTGATAGATACAGAACTTAATACCTGCATAGACTCTGACGACTACATGCCCGATGATGCTGTGGAAAAGATTGTCAGCTTTTGGAAAGAGCATGGCAGTGACAAGTACGCAGGAATAATTGCCCTCGACGCCGATTTTGACGGCAAAATAATAGGAACACAATTTCCCGAGGGAATGAAGAGCACCACATTGGGTGGATTTTACGAAAAGGGCGGCAAAGGTGACAAAAAACTGATATACAGGACTGAGGTTATAAATAAATATCCTCCCTACCCCATCTTCGCGGGAGAGAAATATGTGTCGCTGGGATATAAATATCAATTGATTGACCAGGATTATGAGCTTCTCACACTGAACGAGGTGCTTGTGAAGGTGGAATATCGCCCCGATGGCTCAAGCCTCAACATGTTCCGACAATATATAAAGAACCCGCAAGGCTTCGCCTTCATACGCAAGGTGTCAATGCAGTTGTCACCGACAGCGAAACGTCGCTTTATGGAGGCCACACACTATGTATCGAGCAGTCTGATACTGAAAAACAAAAACTTTTTGAAGGAATCGCCACGAAAAGCATTAACTTTGTGTGCTATTCCGTCGGGTATATTATTGTATCTTTACATTAAGTACAAGACGAGGAATATAAAATAGAGGCCTGATTGCAAAGCAAGTGCAAAGACTATGATAAGCATAATTGTTCCCGTATATAATGTAGAAAAATATCTCCCTGCATGTTTAGATTCTCTCATTAATCAGACATACAGGGATTTAGAGATTATATGCGTAAATGATGGTTCTACCGATGGCTCGCTTGCGATTCTTAAGGAGTATGCCCGCAAAGACAATCGCATAAAAATTATTTCACAGGAGAACAAAGGAATATCACAATCGCGTAACAAAGCACTTGATGCTGTGATGGGCGAATGGACTATGTTTGTCGATAGTGACGACTTTATTGACATTGACACATGTGAGAAAGCTATAAAAATTGTAAATGAGCACAATGCCGATTTAGTTTTATGGGCCTATTGCAGAGAATTCAGGAATAAATCACTTCCCAAGATGTTTATAAAAGAGGCTACTGTTTGGGAAGAAAATATACACTTGCTAAGACAAAGAATAATAGGGCCTGTAAAAGAGGAACTGATACAAGCTGACGCTTTAGATTCCATTGGCACTATCTGGGGTAAACTTTATAAAAGTGTGCATATACAAGAGAATGATAAAATTCGCTTTGCGGATATAAAGAAAATAGGAAGTGCCGAAGATGTGCTCTTCAATATATCATACACTGCCAAAGCTCAAAAAGCTGTATATATTCCCGAAACGTTGTACCATTATAGAAAAGGGGAATCATATACAACTGCCCACAAAGCAGACCTGCCACTAAAGTGGGAAGAACTGTATATAGAGATTGAAAAACAGATAACCGACAGCATACATGTAGAGATTTACAAAGAGGCACTCTACAATAGGATTGCAATGGGTATAATAGGGCTTGGACTAAACGAAATGTTTGCCGAGACATCATTTGCCACTAAAAAAGAGAAAATAAGAGCATTGATAAACAGAAGTATTTATATCCACGCCATAAAAAACTTACCTTTGAAATATTTTCCTATTCATTGGAAATTATTTTTCTTTGCAGTGAAACAAAGATATGCTTGTGTCGCCACGCTGATGTTGGCTGCTATTAAAAAGATTATTACAAGATGATAGATTTCATACCGATAGCTCAATATACCCACTACTTTGACATTACCATACTGTGCCTTATTCTATTGGCAGTGTGGCAATGCAACAAAGGAATAATCCTTAATAAAGACACTGTGACTATTAATGCCACTTGGGGAGCTATATTTACCATTCTGCTTATTTTGTACATGGGATTACGCCCTGTGCATCCTCAATTTGGCGACACCATGAATTATGCAACAGGATTTGCTGAATATGCGGCAAGCAAAGAGCCTTTTACATGGAAATGGGAGGGAGAGTGGCTTTTTTACAATGTGATGGACTTGTTTGCAAAGTACAGCGATATACACATGTTTTTCCTATTGTGCGCTACGCTTTATGTGGGTTGCCTATGGCTGGCATGTGTACGCATTTTCAAAAACTACTACTACATTCCACTGCTTGTAATCATGGGTATGTTTACCTTTTGGCAGTATGGTGTGAACGGCATTAGGAATGGTCTGGGAGCATCGATATTCATACTTGCAATGACATATGTGAACAACCCCAAAATGATGATAACAATAGCATTGCTGGGATGTGGAGTACACAATAGCGTGCTGTTGATGGGAGCAGCAGCTACTGTTGCGTGGTTTATAAAAAACAGCAAAATATACCTTGCTGGATGGATTGCAAGCGTGGTGGTGTCGTACATTGCCGGCGGTACCATACAAACCTACCTTGCGGAAATAGATTTTTTGGGAGGCGATGACCGATTCTCGGGCTACTTAACAGGCGACAACATGGTGGGAGAAATAGTGCAGATGAGCATGGTTTTCCGATGGGATTTTCTTATTTATAGTGCCATGGGAGTGGCAGTAGGTTACTACTTTATAATTAAGAAAGGATTCAAAGACGAATATTATCATTGGATTTTCAACACATATTTAGCTACAAATGCCTTTTGGGTGATGATTATTCGTGCGGCATATAGTAACCGCTTTGCGCAAATTTCGTGGTTCATACTGCCTATTGTGCTTGTTTACCCGTTTTTCAAGAAACGTTTTTGGGAAAATCACGAGAAGATGTTAGGGTATGCAATTCTTGCCTTTTATGCTTTTGCATTCTATTCTAATGTACTAAAATAACAACACACATATAACATGGAAAACACAGAGATACAACAATTAGAAACACAACCTACTAAAAAAAGATTAGAATATATCGATGCACTGCGCGGCTTTACAATGACATTGGTGGTCATCACCCATGTATTGCTGTTCAGTTTTCATATTGAGAGTGAGCAACAATACACAAACATTATATTTGGCAACATGCGCATGCCACTCTTTTTCTTTATTTGCGGTTTCCTCACGTACAGGACCAACCTTAAATGGAACTTCACGACCTATAAAGAAAACCTCGCCAAAAAGTTGCAGATACAAATTATACCTACGTTGATATTGGGTTCTTTGTATGCATTTCTGGTTATGAAAACAGGTTTGTATGAATTCATCACTACGCAGTCGAAGTTGGGCTATTGGTTTACTATTTCGTTGCTGGAAATGTTCATTATATATTACACCACAAGCCTTATTATGCAATCAATATACAAGAACAGAGAAATCCCGGCTAAGGTATTCAATTTCACATTGATAGCTATTGCGTTATTTGTATACTGCTGCATATTTCTGACTACCCACCCTGCGACAAAAGCGGCATGCGATACATTGTCGCTGTATTACACCACTAAATTCTACATTTTCTTTACTGCGGGAATTATAGCATCGAAATATAAAGAGTGCTTTTTCAGCATACTCAACAAAGAGAAATTTATCATTACTGCGTTGTTGTTGTATTTCTTGTTCACTGTGCTTCTGCAAACATCGGGCAATAAATTGACCGAGCATATTTATCGCAACACCATTGCTTTCGCGGGAATATTTTTCCTGATTTGTTTCTTTAAAAAGAACGAGAATGCCTTCAAAAAAACGACGACAGTCGGCAAGGTGTTGCAATATGTTGGCACAAGGACTCTCGATATTTATCTGCTGCACTATTTTTTCATTCCTCAACTGCCTCAAATAGGTGGTTTTATAAAAGGTACCGATAATATTGTTGTTGAATTTAGTGCAGCCTTAGTGGTGTCTGCCGTGATTATCGGTTTTTGCCTTTTGGTGAGCAATGTATTAAGAACCAGCAATTTGTTGGGGCATTTTCTATTCGGTGCAAAGATTGATAAAAACAAATAGCATACACTAAAAACAGGTGTTATAGAATAATGAGAGCCAACGTACTTACATTATCAGTTATTATAATGATGCTGTTTTTTACAGTGTCGCTATTCTTAATACCCATGACTCCCGAGTATGGCTACTACACTGCATTTGCAAAATATATGGCCCAGGGAATGGTGCCATATAGGGATTTTCATATGATTGAAATGCCTGTGGGCATAGGGTTATACTCGCTTATATATAAATTGACAGGCGTGGAAGCATCTACAAATTTCAGCGTTATTCCTTTTGTTATTATAAATGCTGTGAATTTGCTGCTAATGATAAGGCTGATGCTGAGAATGAATATAAATAAAAATTTCGTTATTATCGGAACAGTATTCTATTTTCTACTTTGCTATTCATCAGACGCCCTGCACATGAACATGGAAATTCTTGCGGGAACATTTTTTTTGGGTGCATGCTTGGCTGTGCTTGAAAAAAGAAGGGTATTTACCATGCTTGCAGCACTGCTGTTTGCCGTGGCAGTGGTTTGCAAAGCTCAAATTATCGCAATGTTTCCTGCGCTTGTTCTGATTGCAGCAACAGAAAAGTCAAAGAGTGGTTTCAACGTAAAACAGTGCTGCTTGCTCATTGGCAGTACTCTTCTGTTTATATTGGCGGGGTATGTTATTGTTGCACTCTCGTGCGACAATTTTCACTGGATAGAAGATATTACATGGAGCGTGGAGGGACACCACAGCAACACATTTAATAGAATAAAGAATATCATTAGCTATATAGTAATACAGTCTGCCCGCTGCGGAATTGCATTTTTGTTTATCACTCCTTTTATTTACAAGAGTTTACACTCCGATGGGAGACGCATGGCTGTGATTGCTTTAGCTGCAACTGCATGCTATTTCGCGCTATTCTATATTAAAGTAGAAGTGGTACAGGGCATATTTTTCTATCCCTTTGTTACAATTGCATTGATGCATATATTGCAGGCAATAAGCAAAAAAACGATAGTTGCTATCATAGCAACAGTGATGATGACACCGCCCGTTGCTCTATCGGCAAGGGAGTTTATGAAGTTTGGCAACGGTGAGTTAAAGAAGATATACAACGAGGAGATGGGCTACATAAAAGAGATACTGAAAAAACCGGGAAAAGCGGTAATGCTTATATACACCGACAAGGAGTTCTACATCGGCCCGCAGATTTTTTCGGAGTACACGCACGTGCAACCGGTAAAGATTGAAAACGGGGCTTTGGGATATAACTTCGTAGAAAATGTAGCAGATAATTTTATTGCCAACATAGAGAAAGCTGACTACATAATAATAAATGATGCCGCCTTCATGGAAATGATTTCGGGGAGGTATGTTGATATTTTCGGCGAGAAGATAGAGAAGATGAAAAGCAGTGGCACACAATCAATCATGATATATGAGAAATAAGAGTGTTTACCTTTATGGCGCAGGTGGCCATGCAAAGGTTATAAGAGATATTCTAGAGGCATGCGGTAGTAGTGTCGAAGGCATTATCGACGACAATCCTGCCACAACACAATTTATGGAAATGGAGGTGATGCACAGCCCCAAAGAGGGCGAAGAATATATTATAAGCATAGGCAACTGTGCTATTCGTCGCAAAGTGGTAGAAAAACTTGCCGACGAGGGTTGCACATTTGCAACTGCCATACACCCGAGTGCCATCATTTCTAAACATGCGACTATCGAGGAAGGAAGCGTGGTGATGCAGGGAGTCATCGTGCAGAGCGGTGCCAAGATAGGCAGACACTGCATAGTGAACACTGCTGCCACCGTAGACCACGACTGCAACATCGGCGACTACGTGCACATTGCACCGGGAGTAACCATCTGCGGAGATGCAACCATAGGCGAAGGCTGTTGGATAGGTGCGGGCAGCGTTGTCATTCAAGGAGTGAAGATAGGAAAAGGCAGTTTCATAGGTGCAGGTTCGGTGGTATGCAAGGATATTCCCGAGGGGGTCATTGCATATGGCAATCCGTGCAAAGTGAAACGCAACATTTGATATTTTGAACATGAATCTCTATTCGATACACATAAAGAGAGTTATTGACTTTTTAATAAGTCTGACGGTGTTGCTCGCCATATGGCCGTTGCTGTTGATTATCGCCGTCGTTCTGAAATTTGCAAACAAGGGTGCGGGAGTATTTTTCACCCAGGAGCGTCCCGGACTGAAAGGTAAAATCTTCAAGGTATATAAATTCAAGACAATGAACGATGCAAGGGATGCCGATGGCAACCTGCTTCCCGACGCAGAACGTCTCACAAAGACCGGCCGTTTCGTGCGCTCTACATCAATCGACGAACTGCCTCAACTTTTCAACGTGCTCAAAGGAGACATGGCAATAATAGGCCCCCGCCCCTTGCTACCGCAGTATCTGCCACTGTACAGTCCCGAACAGGCGCGACGTCACGATGTACGCCCGGGAATAACAGGATGGGCCCAGGTGAACGGCCGCAACAGCATCAGTTGGACAAAAAAGTTTGAGCTTGACGTGTGGTACGTAGACAACTGCTCGCCAATACTTGACCTGAAAATAGTGGCAATGACCATTAAAAAGGTATTTGTCAGAGAGGGCATTTCTCACGAAGGCGAGGCTACGATGACATTCTTCGACGGGACAAACTAAGAGACTCCCCCACCCTGTGTGGGAATTACTCGGAATCCTCTTTCTTTACCACTCCGCGAATAGAGAGGATGTAGGGAGTTGTGGAATTTTTAGTGTACACACGAACCAACTTCATAAATGTTCCCGGGCGGTTCTTAGGGTCGAAAGTGATTTTTATTCGTGCTGTATCGCCCGCTGCCACAGCCTTCCTGGGGTAGTCAGACGTTGTACAACCGCACGAAGTGCTTACTCCGGAAACTATTAACGGTGCTTTTCCTTTGTTTATCAGCAAAAACTGATGCGACACCTTACCGCCGTTCTCGGCTATCGTTCCGAAATTATGTACACTCTTTTCACATGAAATATAGGTATTCTGAGCCGACACAAAAGCCGGCGACACGATAGAGATTAAAAAACATACTATATGTAAAATATATTTCATGTGCTTATTATTACCTTTGCAAAGGTAATAATTCTATTATTCAAAAAAAACAGATGGAAGAAAATAACGAAAAAATAAAAAGTACCTCATTCGAATCGATTGACATTCTTATAAGAAGATGGCGCGAGGGCACTATAAAAGAGATTATCGACGATTGGAAATGGATTTTAACATATAGCATGCGCTACAAAGGCGCAATTGCTTTTTATATGATACTTGGAATCTTCAACACAAGTATGGGACTTGTTGGTAGTGTGGCAGGAAAATATCTCATCGACATTATTACCGGCCACCAGACAAGCAAACTGTGGATATTGATTGCCATAACGGTGGGAAGTGCGCTTTTCGGACTGGTTTTCGGTAGCTTGACAAACAGAATAAGCACCAAACTAAGCATAGACATAAACAACGATATTCAGTCTGATATTTTCGACAAGATAATAGATGCCGACTACATGGCACTGAACAGATACAACAACGGTGATGTGCTGAACAGATTTACCGGAGATATTGGCACCGTAAGCAATAATGCCATAAGCTGGTTGCCATCGATAGTAATTGCCATCTACCAGTTCATAGCGAGTTTCTTTGTGATAATGCACTACAACACCACAATGGCATGGATAGCCTTTGCCAGCGCACCATTCCTGCTATTGGTGTCGCGTCTTGTGATAAAGAAACAGCGCGAATATGGTAAGAAAGTGAGGGAGATGAGCAGCGAGGTGATGACATTCGAGGTGGAGACATTCTACAATTTCGATACAATAAAATCATTCGGAATAGCCAAGCAGTACAGCAATAAGCTACGCGGATGGCAACAGAAATTCAAAGCTATCAGCCTCGACTACAACCTCTTTTCAATAAAGACAAACGTTTATATGTCCATCGTGGGAATGTTGGTGCAGTTTCTATCGTTCTTCTACTGCCTTTATCTGCTGTGGACAAACGCAATAACCTACGGAACGATGATGCTCTTCATGCAGCAACGTTCGTCGCTGTCGGGCTCGTTCAACAGGGTGTTATCCATTGTGCCATCATTCCTGAGCAGTTCAATATCGGCACACCGCATACGCGAACTTGTAGAGTTGCCCAAAGAAAAGCATCTGCCGGCAAGCGACAAACTGAATAATTACATACAGGATGGCTTCGCAGTGAAAATGCGTGGAGTGAACTTTGCCTACGTAGAAAATCGCAATATCATCAGCAGTTCTGCACTAGAGGCAAAGCCGGGTGAGATTGTAGCACTCGTGGGCCCATCGGGAGAGGGGAAAACCACCCTCATACGCTTGATTCTGGGACTTGTGCACCCACAAGAGGGCGAAGTAGCCATAGAGGCATCCAACGGAATGAGCATTCCCATGAATGCCGATACCCGATACCTTTTCGCATATGTTCCGCAAGGCAACACCATTCTATCGGGCACCATCGCCGAGAACATGCGTATGGCCAAAGAAGACGCCACCGACGAAGAGATTGTCGAAGCACTGAAAGCCGCGTGCGCATGGGAGTTTGTAGAGAAACTGCCACAAACATTCAACAGCAAGATTGGCGAAAAAGGTCGCGGATTCTCCGAAGGGCAGACACAGCGCATAGCCATTGCAAGAGCATTGCTGCGCAACGCTCCTGTGCTGTTGCTCGACGAAGCGACATCTGCTCTCGACGTCACCACCGAACGCATGGTACTCAAAAACATCATCAGACAGCATCCCAACAAGACTTGCATAGTCACCACACACCGCCCCACTGTACTTAATATGTGCGAACGCGTGTACCGAGTGATGAACACACGCATCACGCAACTGAGCGAAGAGGAGTCGAGCAAAATGGCGATGGACTTTTAAAACATAAAGCGATGAAAAAGAAAATAATACGTATTTCAACAGTACCAATGTCACTCGACCTGGTGCTAAAAGGACAGTTGAAGATGCTTGCCGAAGAGTGGGAAGTGGTAGCAGTATCCTCGCCCGGCGAAGAGCTTGAAAAGGTAGGCACGCGCGAGGGTGTACGCACCGTTGCTGTTCCCATGGAACGTCAGATATCACCGATAAAAGATTTTATTTCGCTCGTCAGACTCATCAGGCTCATATGCAAAGAAAAGCCGCATATCGTGCACTCGCTCACCCCAAAGGCGGGACTGCTGGCAATGATGGCGGCATGGCTGTGTCGCGTACCTGTGCGCATACACACATTCACCGGCCTTGTATTTCCCACGGCCAAAGGCATTAAGCAGAAACTGCTTATTGCCACCGACCGCATAACATGCCACTGCGCAACATATGTCAATCCCGAAGGGGAAGGAGTGAAAAGAGACCTGCAACGAATAACCTCGAAACCTCTGCACATCATAGGAAATGGTAACATCAACGGCATAGACCTCGAAGCCTTTGCAAATAGCGAAGAGATTATGCAACAGGCAGAGAAGATACGCCTAGAGGGTGTAATAACCTTCTGTTTTGTAGGGCGAATTGTAGGCGACAAGGGAATAAACGAACTAGTGGAGGCCTTTGAAGAACTGCATGCAACATATCCGCAAACTAGGCTGTTGCTGATAGGCACTTACGAAGATAGCGACCCGCTGACAACCACTACCATGCAGAAGATTGAAAATAACAGTGCAATAGAGAACGCCGGATGGCAACAGGACATACGCCCTTACCTTGCAGCATCTGATATTTTTGTATTCCCCAGCTATCGCGAAGGTTTCCCGAATGTTGTACTGCAAGCAGGAGCAATGGGGCTTCCTGCAATAGTAACCGACATAAACGGAAGTAACGAAATTATAAAAGAGGGAGTAAACGGAACCATTATAAAGCCACGCGACAAGGAGCAACTGAAAAATGCAATGGTAAAAATGCTTGTCAATAAAACACTGCGAGAAAGCCTTGCGACAAATGCCCGCCGACTCATTGCCGAACGCTACGAGCAGAAGGATTTATGGAACGCACTGAAAACACTGTACCACACACTGTTACAGTGAACAAAGAAAAAAAGAGCTTTTTCACATAAATATATAGTCATTAATAACTATTATAAGAGGCTTATTTCAAAAAAAGATTATTGTCGGTTACGCAAAAGAAGAGTAAATTTGCAAAATTAATGTTGCGAAGACAAGCAGTACCCTTTGCGTGGGAAAATAAAAGAGAATATACAAACACAGGGAGATGAAATTATCAGAACTTAAGAACGGAGAAACAGCAGTCATCATACGTCTGTCGGGGCATGGAGGATTCCGCAAACGTATAATGGAAATGGGATTTGTGCGCGGCGAAAAGGTAAAGTCGGTGCTCGACTCCCCATTGAGCGACCCTGTGAAATACCATGTAATGGGCTACGACGTTTCACTCCGCCGCAACGAGGCATCGATGATAGAAGTGCTCCCCGAAGAGGAGGCAAAAAGCGTGCTCACACCGGCACCGGCATTCGGTTGTACCACAGCGTGCGGACAATGCACCACATGCGGATGCAGCAAACGCAAAAATGATGCAATACGCAAGAATGTGATTAATGTGGCACTTATTGGAAATCCCAACAGTGGCAAAACTTCACTTTTCAACATACTTACAGGCAGTAGCGAACATGTCGGTAATTACAGCGGAGTCACAGTAGATGCCAAAAGCGGCAGTTTCAACTACAAAGGCTACCGTATAAGACTCACCGACCTGCCGGGAACATACTCCATTTCGGCATACACTCCCGAGGAGATATACGTCAGACGCCATCTTTTCAATGAAGAGCCCGACGTTATTATAAATGCAGTCGTTGCATCTAACATCGAACGCAACCTCTACCTCACCACCGAACTTATCGACTTGAACCTGCGCACAGTGGTGGCACTCAATATGTACGACGAACTTGAATCGAGTGGCGCAAAAATCAACTACGAACACTTGGGAGCGATGATGGGTGTGCCCATGATACCCACCGTTGCCCGAAGCGGCAAAGGACTCGACAAACTGCTGGACACAGTAATTGAAATGTTCGAGGGCACCAACGAGACAGCGCGCCACATACACATAAACTATGGAAATTCCATGGAAGAGTCCATTGCGCCTCTTGCAAAAATGCTGCACGATGCAACCGACCTTCCTCACCAATTCCCCGTAAGATATTGGGCAACCAAACTACTCGAAAAGGACAGCGAGGCTATAAGACTGCTACACGCGTGCAAAGATATAGCCACATGGGTGAAGAGAGCCGACAAACTGAGCCAGAAAGTACAACATGAGACAGACGTAGATGTCGAAACAGCCATAAGCGACGCAAAATACGGATTCATTGCCGGTGCATTGCAAGAGACTTACACCATAGGCGATAAGAATGCAAATATTAAGACACGACGCATAGACCGTCTGGTAGCAAACAAATGGTTGGGATTCCCCATTTTTTTCGCTATCATGCTGCTGATGTTCACTGCTGTATATAAATTGGGAGCCTACCCGCAGGAATGGATAGCCAAACTGTTCAGCATGGCCGGCAAATTCTTAGCAGAGATTATACCCGAAGGCGCAATTCAAGACCTTGTGGTAAATGGAATTATCAGCGGAGTGGGAAGCGTTGCAGTATTCCTGCCCAACATACTCATACTCTACCTGTTCATCTCGTTGATGGAAGACTCGGGATACATGGCTCGAACAGCCTTCATCATGGACAGGCTCATGCACCGCATGGGACTGCATGGAAAATCGTTTATCCCCATGCTGATGGGTTTCGGATGTAATGTTCCGGCTATCATGGCTACCCGCACGATAGAGAGCCACAGCAGCCGCATCATAACAATTCTCATCACCCCATTTATGTCGTGCAGTGCACGTCTGCCGGTGTACATTCTGCTTGCAGGAACGTTCTTTCCCCAATATGCCCCGCTGGTGATGATAGGATTGTATCTCTTCGGAATACTGATAGCCGCTCTTACGGCACGTCTGTTGCGCATCTTCAAATACCATAAGGACGAGACACCGTTTGTGATGGAGTTGCCGCCCTACCGATGGCCAACACTACGCTCTACCCTGCGTCACATGTGGGAGAAATGTGAGCAGTACATAAAAAAGATTGGAACAGTGGTGCTCACTGCAACCATAATAATATGGTTCTTGAGCTATTTCCCCCGTCCGGCAGATAATTCTATAACCACAGCAAGCAATGCATACTCGGAATCATACATAGGCATGGTGGGAAAAGCCATTGAACCGATAGTAGAGCCTCTCGGGCTTAACTGGCGTTCGAGCATCGCACTCATAGCCAGCATACCTGCCAAAGAATTGGTTGTAAGCACATTGGGAGTCCTGTATAATAGCAGCGAAGAGAATCTTTCCCAATCGCTTATAGCATCGGGCGACTTCACTAAAAGTTCGGCTGCGGCATTCCTTGTGTTCATATTGCTATTTTTCCCGTGTATCGCAACTGTTGCAACAATAGCCGAAGAGACCGGAAAGAAAAAGTTTGCACTCTTCGCAATACTCTACAACACAGGCGTGGCATGGCTCATAGCCTTTTTAATAAACCAGATAGGCTCGTATTTATAAATAAACAGACAAATGACTAACAACCACACGATATACTCGGGAAAGATGAAAGCGGCCGATCTTATTTCGGCCGACTGGGGATTGTTGTCAATCTTCGAACGATTGGATATAAAGCTGGGATTCGGCGAAGCAACCATCGACGAAATATGCTCACGTTACAACCTGTCCACTGAGCTTTTTCTGATGATATGCAACATATACTCTTTCAACAACTACCGTCCAAAAGCCGACACGCTAAAGAAAGAGGATTTGCCACACATATTATCATATCTGCGAGCATCGCACAAGCATTATATGACAAACAGTTTCCCTCGTCTGCACAACAACATCCACACAATGATGGAGGAGTACGAGGACACCAACCGTTACGTGCTCAACAAATTCTTCGACGACTACGACTCGGAAATTAAGAAACACTTCGAATATGAGGAGTTTTCGGTATTTCCCTACATCGAGAGTCTGCTAGACGGCAACAGCGGTAACGTCTACAAAATAAGCAACTTCGAGGACAACCACACAAATGTGGAAGAGAAGCTCAACGACCTTAAAAATATCATCATCAAATATCTGCCCGGAACATACACCTCGAACATCAGAATGAAGGTGCTGAACGAGATATTCAAGATAGAGAGCGACTTGCGCAAACACACATTGGTGGAGAACAAATTACTTGTTCCTTTGGTAACAAAATTGGAAAAGAATCATGAGCGAGAATAAGATATTCAGAGTTCTGCTTATAGAGCCCTCCGAGATTGTTGCTGCGGGAATGAGCGCAATAATAAACAAGAGCAATGAATTCAAACTTGTAGCCACACTACCCAACCTCAGCTACTACAAGAACAGACACAACTCGTTTGACATTGCAATAATAAACCCCGCAGTGATAGACTACAACGAACGTTTCGACATACGCTCAATATTCTGTTGCGAACAGCAAGAAACAGCAGTCGTAGCATTGACATACACCAGCTACGACGAAAATGTGTTGCGTCAATACGACGACTGCATAGGAATTTACGACTCCGCGGCAAGAGTATCACAGAAACTGCATAATGCAATAAAAAAGAGCAAAGACAACAAGAGCGAGCTATATGAACTCTCTACCAGAGAGCGCGACATTCTTGTTGCAGTTGCAAAAGGAAAAACGAACAAAGAGATTGCCGACGATTTTAACATCTCAATATATACAGTAATTTCGCACCGTCGCAACATCTCGCGCAAACTGGGCATCAACAGTATTTCGGGACTTACGGTGTATGCCATAATGAACAAACTGATAGACATTTCGAGCATACAATAACAGTCCAATATCAGCATAAAAGTTGTGAGCCTTAAGGAATCTTAAGGCTCACAACTTTTATATATACTCTCAAGTTCTATTCTGCGTAAAGATAATACCACCAATATGTGGTGCCGAAGAACTTTCTTACATAATTGCCACGAATCATAATATCTTCGTGTTCCTGCTCAATCTTCAGCAATTCTTCGTATCTCTTCTCAAGAGCCTCATCGGTGAAAGATGGCTCTTTCTGCTGGAAAAACTTTGAATGCAAGAGCATAGCCTCTTTATAGTGCATGGGGAGATTAGCGGTGTCAGCTACATTATAGAATCGTGGCAGGGAGTCGGCAAACTCTTCGAGACGCTTGTCGAGGAGAAGAGCCGACAGATAATAATCCTTCACTGCAACCGATGCTGTATCCACACTCATTGCACGCGAGAGGTAATCCAATGTTGCCTCGCCGTTATTGGGAGTGACCTTGAGAAAGTCGTACACCATGGCCGATGACAAGGGGGATGTAGGCTCTACATGTGGCAATAATCCGTCAATACCGAAATATTGAGGATAGGTGAAGAGTTTTTCACCGAGCTTACCCTCGTGAGCCAACAGATAGGCACGTCCGGCTGTAAGTTCCTGCGAAGCAGCAAAAGAACGTAAAGCCACACGCTGTGCCTTATCGTAGTCACCCTTTTTAACAAAGTGATATACCATAGCCTCGTGCTTGAAATTCTCGTCGGTATTGGAGAGAAAGCCTGTAAAGCAGAACAGTATGGAGAGCAACAATAAATTGCGCCACATTATTCTGTTTGTAGCACGTGTAATATCCTTTATACGCATAAAGAGCACACGCTTGAGCACCCACGATGCAAAAGCATATACAAACAGCACTATTAATGCTATCCACGCCCACGACCACGAGAACTCCCCACCCGTATATATTGTGCGATCGATATTCGTGAAGAAAGCAAGCATGACACATGCAGGCAGATAGGCCATAGCCTCCCACTCTCTCGAAAATTTAGCGAATTTATTGAGCCACAGTGTTATGAGCAATAGCGCAAAAGTGATGATAGCGGCTGTGATTTTTTCGTCAAACTGCAACTTTCCCGTTGCTGTGATATCATAAGCAACCTCTAAAAGCGGTGCCTGGAATATCGACAGGTAGGTAAAAGCAAATAGCACAAAAACCACAGCGCACACAATGCGCACCATGCGAAACAGGCGTATCTCCCTTGCAGACTTCATCCTTATGCTTTTTTATTCTTTTTCAACACCAACGCTGTACGTGCAGGCAAGTACAGTTTGAGCCAACCCTTACGTTTCTTGGCATATAGCGGGTCGCTGTTTGTAAAGTGTATCTGGTTATCGTCAACCAATCCGTTACCACCGAAACGCACTGCATCGGAGTCGAGAATTATCGAATAATCACCCTCGGGAACGAGCAAGCCGTAATCGGTAAATGAGCGTGTAGGATTGAAGTTGAATACAAAAATAAGGTCGCGACGCGAGTAGGCAAATACCTGATCACCATCGTTGTGCCATACCTCTTGTACAGGTCGGTTCTGGAAATTCTTCACACTGCCGATAATCTCCATCATCTCCTTGTCAAATGCTCCCAACGAAGCGTAGCAATAATCGGGATTATCAACAAGACTCCACTGACGACGCGCATACTTGTGGCTCCAGCCATTGCCATAACGCGGGAAGTCTATCCATTCGGGGTGACCGAACTCGTTACCCATGAAGTTAAGATAACCACCGTTGATGGTAGATGCTGTGACGAGACGAATCATCTTGTGCAAAGCAATACCTCGATGCACCATTCCAGTCTCATGACCCTTGGCAAAATGCCAATACATATCTGCGTCGATGAGACGGAAGATAATGGTCTTGTCGCCAACAAGTGCCTGATCGTGGCTCTCGGCATAAGATATAGTCTTTTCATCCTGACGACGATTAGTAAGCTCCCAGAATATCGAAGAGGGTTTCCAGTCCTCGTCTTTCTGCTCCTTGATAAGCTTAATCCAATAGTCGGGAATATTCATTGCCATACGGTAGTCGAAACCGTAACCGCCATCCTCGATGGGTGCTGCAAGACCGGGCATTCCCGACACCTCTTCAGCGATGGTTATTGCCGAAGGATTAACCTCGTGTATGAGGCTGTTGGCCAATGTGAGATAGCATATTGCATCGCCATCCTGATGGCCGTTGAAATAGTCGGAGTAATCGCAGAACGACTCACCGAGACCGTGACTGTAATATATCATCGATGTTACACCATCGAAACGGAAACCATCGAACTTGAACTCTTCGAGCCAATATTTGCAGTTAGAGAGAAGGAAGTGCAACACCTCGTTCTTGCCGTAGTTGAAACAGAGCGAATCCCATGCGTTGTGTACGCGACGGTCGCCACCGTTGAAATACTGACAGGGATCGCCGTCGAGCAGACCCAAGCCCTCTACCTCGTTCTTCACTGCATGTGAGTGCACAAGATCCATGATGACAGCTATTCCCATTCCGTGAGCCTCATCTATAAGCTCTTTAAGCTCTTCGGGTGTACCGAAACGCGAAGATGCTGCAAAGAAGCTCGACACATGATAACCGAAACTGCCATAGTAGGGATGCTCCTGAATAGCCATTATCTGTATGCAGTTGTAACCGTCAGCAGCAATGCGGGGAAGCACCTTCTCGCGGAACTCGCGGTAGGTACCCACGCGCTCCTCTTCCTGAGCCATACCTATGTGGCACTCGTATATGAGCAGAGGAGAACATTTGGGTTTGAATTTCTTATGTTTGAACTTATATTGTTTTTTGGGATTCCACACCTGTGCGCTGAATATCTGTGTGGCATCATCCTGTACCACGCGACGCACCCATGCAGGGATTCTTTCACCTTGTCCGCCTTCCCAATAAACTTTCAGTTTGTAGTATTGCCCGTGAGTAATGGCTTTCTTGGGGAGTTCAATTTCCCAGCAACCATTCTGTATTCTCTTAAGTTCATACTCGGGCAGCTCCTTCCAATCTGTAAAATCGCCTATGAGAAATATTTTGGTTGCATTGGGTGCCCATTCTCTGAAGCACCATCCATTTTTTGTTGCATGCAACCCGAAATAGAGATAACCCGATGCAAAGTCCGAGAGTGTCTGCTTTCCATCTTTTGTCAATTCACGTTCTTTTTGCTGAAAATAGCGGTATCTTCCCTCTATCTCCGTTGTGTACGGCGACAGGTAGCCGTCTCTCTCTATTAGTTTTAACATGATTGGAAATATTTAGTTGTTAATATCTATGCTTTACTTTACAGCAATTTTTACAATTATTTTTTTCAATGCCACAGGTGTTACAGCGGGAGCATGACCATCCTGAGGGAAGAACATTGTGAACATCGAACGCTTTACATTTACATAGTCGCGCGCAGAGATTGTCAGCGGATAGAGTGTTACATCGTTCTGAGCGTTGTAGTCGCCCTCGGGAAGTTCGGCAAGGGGAATATAACCCATCACCTCATCACCGCTTATAGGCACCTGTATGTCAATATATTTCTTGTGAACCTCAACGGGGATTTCCTCTTTAGTGCGAGGCTGCACCTCCATTACATTCGCGAAAATCTCGTCACCCATTATTTCGTTGCGACCGAGAGGAAGGCTTGACAAATCAGAAGTTGTCAGGAACTCTATCGCTTTAGGGAAAAGCGGATTCAATGATGCATATTTATGCAGATTATCCAATGTGTCGAGTATCATATTTTTATGTTTTATGTTTTGAATTTATTTTCTTCTCTTTTTAGTTGCAGTCTTAGGCTTTTCTTTAACCACAGGTTCCTCCGGCTTTATCTGTCCCATGATATATTCACATGTGCGCACCACATTGCCTGTGCTGTCTTTCACCACAAATGTTCCGTGACGTTTGCCGGCCGAGAAGTTACCTTCGTATCTGAAACCATCCTTATCCTCGGCAAGTCCCTCGCCATGTTCAAGACCATCGACAAAATTTCCGCGATACTTATTACCGTTGGCAAGACGCAACATTCCGAAACCATTCATCTTGTCATTTGACCAGTTTCCTTCGTACACATCTCCGTTTGCCCAGAAATATTTGCCTTCGCCGTCACGCAGACCGTTCTTCCAGTTACCCTCGTATACAGCACCATTCTCAAGAATAGCCTTACCGTATCCATGTCTCGTTCCATTGCGGAAGCCACCATGATACTCGGCACCATTGACACCCTTATAGGTGCCAATACCGTTCCATTCGCCGTTGCGGTAATCGCCTTCGTAGACATCGCCATTGGCAAACTTGTAGATACCCTTACCATTGCGCATTCCTTCTACCCAATCACCCTCGTAGACATCACCATTGGTATAAGTGTAGACACCCTTGCCATGAATAACATCGTTGTGCCACGAACCAACATATTTGCTATTGTCGCCCCACTGCAAAGTGCCGTTACCTTCGTGTTTATCGTTTTTCCACTCGCCAATGTACATTGCTCCGTTATCCCACAAATATGTACCAAGACCGCTACGCTTATCAGCAACCCAAGCACCGGCATATTTGTCGCCGTTGGGATAGTACATTGTACCATTTCCTTGCTGGTAATCATTCTCCCACTCGCCTTCGTAGCGACGGCCATCGGAGAAACGGTAAGTTCCTATACCATGATGACAGTCGTCGAGGAAGTCACCCTCGTAACGCTCGCCATCTCGGAAAGCATACACGCCTTTTCCGCTGCGCTTACCTTTCACAAAGCCACCCTCATATACATCGCCATTGGGATAGACCATGCGTCCCTGACCATGAGGTTTTTTACCACGAGCCTCGCCTGTATACACCGCGCCGCCCTTCACTGTGAAAGTTTTGATATTAGACTTTTTTCCTTTAGATTTTGAAAGTGCAGAATCACTTTTTTCTATAAGATTTGTGAGAGGAGATAAGCCCTCCTTAAAAGCCTCGATGCCACCTTTAACGGCATTTGTAAAATTATTTTGTCCCACACCTGTCGAGACAAATGAGAACATCAGAAGAATATATATATATATCGTGCGTTTCATTCAGTTATTATTTATGCGCCACACACCGGCAAAAACATTGCTTGCATGGCGGTAATTCAACAAGCGGCAGAAAATGTAATGCATGGCAATCAAGCAACAGACACAACACATGTTCGCCGTTTACTGCAAAGATAGTAAAAAAGTACGGAAATCGCAAAAGAATTGCGTTAAGTAGAGTTAGAATATGCTTTTTAATTGCAAGCAGAAAGAGAAGAGACTAAGCTCCGGCAACAACCTCAACCATATTTTCAGGTAACAGATATTTACAAGCAAGACGCATAAAATCATCGGGCGATGCAGTGCGAATAACATCAAGATACCTGTTCACTCCCTCGAATGGTTCACCCGACAACCAGGTATTTATAAACACGTCAGCCTTGGCAAGTACACCTTCGTACTCGCGACACAGTTCACCAAGCGTGCAGTTGCGCAGTTTCTCCATCTCCTCGGGCGAAACAGGCTCGGTGTGCAGACGACAAAACTCATTATACACCTCATCGATAAGTGGTTGCACATATTCATTAGCAGCCTCTGATGTAACAGAAAAAGCATTGCGTCGGCCAAAAGCAGAAAGGTCAGCCTCAATATGATAGGTAAATCCGTTACGTTCCCTGACATTTGTCATGAGACGGCTTCCAAAGAAGCCACCGAGCAGCACAACCAGGTACTTCAATGCATAAAAATCGGGGTGCGAAGAATCTACTGCCATAGCACCGATTTTTATACCGCTCTGCATGGTATCATCAACCTTTGCATTCACACGACCACGAACATCAGGGAGTGGCGGAAAATCATTTATAACAACAGGAGACGAAGCTCCCCACTGCTCTTCACCGAAATATTTGCTAAGTTCAGCCACTGTGTCATCGCCGAACTTTCCCGATAAAAATATCGTACAATTCTGCGAACCGTAAACCTGTTCGTAATACTCACGCAAAAGTTCCACAGTTACAGCATCATAATCTTCGGCACACACCAAACGGCCGAATTTGTGCCCACTACCCCACAAAGCCTTTTCAAAATAACGCTGTGCCACCACATCCACCTTGCGACTGTTCACAAGAAAGTGAGACTTGTTGGCTCGGCGCACAACGTCAAGATTTTTCTGGGGGAATGCCGGATTTTTAACAATCTCGGCAAGCATCTTCAACAGTTCGGACAGATGCCTACGCAATGTATAAAGCGTGATATGATTGCAGTTTTGCGATGAATAGGTCTCTATCCATGCTCCACACGAGTCGAGCTTGCGCGAAACGGCCGTAGCACCGAGCATATTGCTGCCCTCACGCAACATTCTGTTTGTGAAAAGTGCCTGCAAAGGCTTGCTCTGCACAGCATAGCCACCACTGAAGAGCATATCAAGCCTTATCACCTCATGCACTCCTTCATTTATAAGAAACAGAGGAACGCCGTTAGAAAGCTGCACTCTTTGAGGCAACTTTATGTCCTGCATCTCCATTGCCTTTATTTCGGGAATTGCATGAGTCATGATACCGCTTCGTTTGTAAATATTCAACCACTACTCCCAACAGAGACCAATAGAGGATGCAAACTCTTTTGCACGCTCTAAGTCCTCGGGAGTGTCAATACCGATAGTCTCGATATCTGTTACACCCACCTTAATCTTATATCCATGCTCGAGCCAACGAAGCTGTTCGAGGCTTTCGACCTTCTCGAGAGGGCTCTGCTGCAACGTGGTAATCTCTTTGAGCACATCGAGACGATAGGCATAAACACCCAAATGTTTGTAAAACACATGATTATTAAGCCACTCGTTCTGCTCTACACCACGCAGATAGGGAACGACAGAACGACTGAAATACATTGCAAAATTATCGCCGTCGAGCACCACCTTGGGCGAATTAGGATTGCTGAGACGCTCCCAACCGTCAGCCTGTTCAAAAGGCTTAACAAGCGTAGCAATATCGGTGCGTTCGTCTGCAAAGCATGACATAAGCGACTCTATCTGCTTACGCTGTATGAAAGGCTCGTCACCCTGCACATTCACCACAACATCACATTCGATGTTCAACTTGCTACAAGCATCGAAACAACGCTCTGTACCATTCTTGCAATCCTCGGATGTCATCACAGCTTTTCCACCGAAAGCTGTTACCACCTCGGCAATGCGACTGTCATCGGTAGCTACATAGAGTTCGTCGAAACAATCTTTTACCTGCTCATATACACGCTGTATGACAGTCTTGCCGTTAAGCATAGCCAACACCTTGGCAGGAAAGCGCGTAGACGCGTATCGTGCGGGAATGATTCCTACAAATTTCATAGTCTTAAATTTTACTGAAACAATTCGTCAAAACCTCCTGTGGTTGTCTCTTCCAACCTAATTGCCTTGCGGCAAGGATCATAATCCTCGGGAAGGTCAAAGACCTCGTCCTGAGAATAAGGCAATGTCTTGTCGGCATAAACCTTACTCATATACAATCCCCAAATAGGCAGCGCCATTGAAGCTCCCTGACCCTCGCTCATGTTGTCGAAGTGGATGTCTCGATCTTCGCCACCCACCCAACAGCCTGTAACAAGCGAAGGAGTGAAACCCATGAACCAACCATCGGAGTTATTTTGTGTGGTACCGGTCTTGGCACCCATATCTGCATTTATCTTATACACACGACGCACACGACCACCCGTACCCTCGTTCACAACAGCACGCAACATGGTTATCATCTTGTACGAACTTTCCTCGCTGATAACCTCGTTTTTCTGCGCAGTGAATGTAGAGACTGTGTTACCCTCATTGTCCTCGATACGTGTAACAAAAAGCGGTGCTGTACGTATACCCTTACCCACGAAAGCAGTGTAAGCACTCACCATCTCACCCACCGAAGCCTCGCTGGGGCCCAAACAGATGGAAGGAACAGGCTCTATATCCTGATTACGCAGACCATATTCGTGCAACAGTTTCACAAATGTATAAGGATTAAGTTTGCTCATAAGGTAAGCAGAAATCCAGTTATTAGAATTGGCCAATCCCCATTTAAGGTCTACAACCTCGCCGTAGCGCGCCTTTGAAGCATTCTTGGGACTCCACACCTTGCCATCCTCGGTGACAAGTGTTTGAGGAACATTGCGTGTCTCGTCACAAGGTGAGAATCCGTTCTCCATAGCTAAAGAGTAGAGATAAGGTTTGATGGTAGAGCCCACCTGACGACGACCTACCATTGCCATATCGTATTTGAAATGGTAGAAGTTGGGGCCACCTACATAAGCCTTTACTTCGCCTGTGTGGGGGTCCATAGACATCACACCTGTACGAAGGAAATATTTGTAGTATTTCAAAGAGTCCATGGGTGTCATCACAGTATCCACCACTCCATTGTAGGTAAACACCTGCATATCACAAGGGGTATTGAATGCCTTCACAATATCCTCTTCGCTGACACCGGCCTTTTTCATCAGACGATATCTGTCGCTCTGCTTCATGGCACGGTTCATAATATTTTCGACCTCGGCGACTGTAAGTTCATTGGTAAAAGGAGCTGTCTTTTTGCCCTTCTTTGCTTTGAAAAAGCGAGGTTGCAAATAATCGGTCACATGCTCTTTGACTGCCTCTTCGAGGTATGTCTGCATGCGCGAATCGATGGTGGTGTATATTTTCAGGCCATCGGTGTATACATTATAATTACTACCGTCGGGTTTTTGGTTTTTGTTGCACCAACCAAAGAGAGGGTTCTTCTCCCAATCGATAGAGTCCTCGTAGAATTTCTGCATCTGCCAACCACGATAGTTCTTTTTCTCGGGTTTCTTGGCTGTCATAACACCACGCAGATATTCGCGGAAATATGTGGCAAGACCCGCTTTGTGGTCGGCCGAATGGAAGTCGAGAACCATTTCGCTCTTTTTAAACTCCTCGCCCTGTTCTTTGCTAAGATAACCGGCCTTGACCATCTGACCGATAACCACGTTACGACGCTCTTTTGTAAGTTCGGGGCGACGACGGGGGTTGTAAAGCGAAGAGTTCTTACACATACCCACAAGCATTGCAGCCTCTTCGACAGTCAAGTCCTTGGGCAATTTGCCAAAGTAGACATTGGCAGCACTCTTTATACCCACAGCATTATAGCCGAAGTCATATTTATTGAGGTACATGGTCAGTATCTCCTCTTTGGTATAATGACGTTCGAGCTGAACTGCAATCACCCATTCGATAGGTTTCTGATAGAGACGCTCGAGTGCACTACCCGACACCTCGGAATAGAGCAATTTAGCCAACTGCTGAGTGATGGTACTACCACCACCGGCATTTTTCTGATTAAGAATACCGCGTTTGACAACAGCACGCAACAATGCTCGCATGTCGATACCCGAATGCTTAGAGAAACGAATATCCTCGGTAGCGATGAGTGCTTTTACCAGATTGGGCGAAATATCGGCATATTCCACATTTATTCTGTTCTCCTTGCTGTACGACCATGTTCCAAGCGACTTGCCGTCCGAAGAGATTATCTGCGAAGCAAATTTGTAATTGGGATTTTCAAGTTCTTCCATGTCGGGGAGATATCCTATCCATCCTTTGGATATTGCAAAAAACAGCAACGCCACACACAGAATACCTGCCAGGAACAACGTCCAAAGAGCTATAAAAAATTTCTTTAACATATATTCTTTATTGTCGTGAATTAAGTAACTGCGGAGTGTCAAAACCCGCAACACACAATTTATCGAGTGCAAAGATACAAATAAGCGAGCAAGAAATATCAAGTTTACTTGAATATTTATTACCGCGAGCGAAAGTATCTTCGAGATTTACCTCAAAGATACAAAGAACTTGCGTAATAATGGCAGGATGAGGGTGAAATTTGATAAGTGGTTGGTAAATATACCATTTTTGTGTTATCTCACCATATTGTTAATTTCGGCAGAAGGAGCCG
>JAZRFE010000045.1:0-23729 GCA_045661205.1 Bacteroidaceae bacterium
ACTCCAAAAAACTATTATTTAGAGTTCAAAAATGACCAAGGAGCAGTTTTAACAATCAATGGCAAATGGGGAGAAAATAATGGAATTAGATTACCAGAGGGAGAATATACAGTAACGGGATATTCATATCCTATTGAGAATTATGCAGAGAAACCTCAATATCTACCATCTGACACGGTCTATATTAGATTCGATGAAAAAGTAAGCATTATTAAAGACATGAGATTACTCACATTAAATGCGAAATATGATTCTTATCTATTATTGTTTGATAGAGTAAACAAATCAAAAATCGAATTAAGTGTAGGTCCAAAGATGCTAAAAAACGATGAATCATGCTATTGGTTTTTTTCAAAAGAAAAATCATGGACAAATTGGGATAATGGTTTTGCTTTTGGACATTATCTAACAGCTAATATATACATGGATAATGGAGATAATTTAGAGGTTGTCTTTGGAAAATTACCAATAGAAATAGGTAAATATTACTACTTTAACGACATGACAAACTCATTTGATATTCCTAAAATGGAATCGGGCAACTAATTTTCGACACCAGTTTTTGACACCAGTTGCCATTTTACAAGGCAAAAATTAGAGTTAAAGCATTGATAATAAAATTAAAATATTTAGCAACAATTTAACGGTTCTAGTCGAGTGGGAATAAAAAAATGAGAGCCGTAGCTCTCATTTTTTTATTCCCATAGAGCAACCTTTTGAGCGATATTCGCACAAGCAACACCCGCCTATTAAAAAAAATAAAAAAAAGTGCCAAAAAAATGTTACTTTTAAGACCTTTTTACGTCTTACATAGTAGAAAGAGAAAATAAAATGAGCGAAGAACAACTTGTAAACACCTTCACAGCTTTGCGCAAAAAATTCCTGCGCATGGCATCGAGGCTGCTTCCACACGACGAGGAGGCAGAGGATGCGTTGCAAGATGCCTTCTGCCGACTGTGGCCTCGGCGCGACCACATAAACAGCACAACCGAGGCCGAAGCACTGACAATAACCACTATAAAGAACATCTGCATCGACAAACTAAGAAAGATAAAGCATGAGACGGTACCCATTGACGAGCATCGCGACACAATAGAAGAGAGAGACTACGAGGCTGAACGCGAAGAGCTTATAAAAGATGTAGAGAACATAATAACCACAGCACTAACCCCGGTGCAACAACAGATTATAGAAGAGAAAGAGTACAAAGGAAAAACCATTGATGAGATTGCAACGACGCTGAGCATGCAACCCTCAGCAGTGAAAATGCAACTGTCGCGAGCGAGAAAAAGGATAAGAGAAATTTACAAAAAAAGAGAGCTATGAGAAAAAAAACAGACACTGTAAACAAGACAACAGCCGAATGGCTCGAAATTGTCGAGAAATATTTCGATGCTCTCACCACCCAGCAAGAGGAGGAAGAACTTAAAAAATTTCTCGCATCACCCGCAGCCGACGCACAATGCTTCAACGAGATTAAGGCCGTAATGGGCTATTTTGCCACACAAAAAGCAAAAAAGAGAGCAAGAAGCCACGTGCCGAACATTGCAAAATGGAGTGCAGTTGCAGCCGCCGCAGCCATAGCGGTAACACTTGCATGGAACGGTAGCAGCAATGAAGAGAACATCTGCATAGCATACGTGAACGGCATTAAATGTACAGACGAGGCTGTGGTAATGAAAGAGATGCAACGAACATTTTGTATGATGGTAAACACAGCCGAGGAATACACCATAGAGGAACAACTAAATAATATATTCAACACAATAAACAACTTTTAGCATGAGACGTTACCTAACATTCATAATATTGCTGATGGTATTTGCAACGACAAACGCGCAAAGCCATCTAAACATCGCCCCCATGTTTGACGGCTCGCCAAGATGGAAACTAAAGTTCACCGCCGTACACCTCGAAGGCAATTATCTGAAGCCATACAACCTTACACTGTTCAAAAGTCTCACCACACACGACAGTCGCAACTACGACGAAATAGAAGAGATGGTCGAAAAAGACGGGAAGAACGCGATAGATAAAGAGTGTGGCTACATAAACGGCAAACTATACTATGCCTTCTATCAGATGAAACCAAAAGACAACAAATATCAATACATATTCTACCGCAACAGTTCGCTGCGCAAAGAGCAGCCCAACGAAGTAACAATAGTGTACATGGAGGGATACGTGTCGCTGCAAGAGTTAAAAAAGATGTTTAAAAACAAATAATACAAACGAGCCATGACAAAAAGAATAATTTTCACAACAATGCTTATAATATCAGTTGTTGTATCGTATGCACAAAACCACGAAAATACAAAGGTTATACTCAACCCCGATACTGTAAAAATAATCAATACAGAAGACTGCTTATCGGTACAGGTAAAAAAGGGAGACAAGGACTACAAATTTGAAAGAAACATCTCACAAGATGGCATAACCGTAATAAAAGAGAAAAACAACGAATTCAATTTCGCCATTCCTTTCATTGAAAAACAAAAAGAGAGGGATTTGCGAAGCACATACCCCAAAACCGAATTCTACGTTTTGAAGTACATGCAGTATGGTATGGGACTTGTAACAGCCACCAACCAAGCCGAAGGAATGGATGTAAAAACAGCAAACTGTGGTTGGGAATTTATTTTAAACAATCTGTTTGGAGGAGTATACCACATAACAAAAAAGACAAATCTTTCTACAAATTTCGGTCTTAATTGGCGCAACTATCGTATGAAGAACGAGAATCGCTTTTTGAAAGAAGACAATAAACTGACCATCGCACCCTACCCCACCGGTGCCGACATTGAATTCTCGCGCGTGAAAATTTTCAGCATGACCTTGGAGTTCTTGATGACGCATAGATTTAACAAAATATACATAGCAGCAGGCCCTGTGGTAAACTTCAACACCCACGGATCAATAAAAACACGTTATAAACTCGATGGCAAAGGACAAAAAGAGACAAGCAGCTGCATTAAACAAAATGCAGTTACCCTCGACTACAAAGCAGAGGTAGGAATAGGTCGTTTGGGATTCTACTTTAAATACTCTCCCTCGAACGTGCTCGACACAAACTACGGCCCCAAATTCCGATCAAAGTCGGTAGGAATGAGATATAACATATTCTGATTCGCAACCAACACACAAATAGATATTACTAAAATAGCCATGTGCCCGATTTTTCCAAAAAGTCGGGCACATGGCTATACATTTTTTTTAAAAAATTAAGACTTTTATTTTGTCCTCCACAATACATACACTATATTTGCGTAGTTATCAGCCACATCAGAGAACAGTAAAAGGGCAACACAAAATAACAAGACAACTTAAAGTTTAACAATAATCATTTATACTATGAAAAAGTTTTTATCAATGATGCTTTTAATGGCATCTATCCCCTGTCTCTTCTCATGTTCAAGCGAGAGCGATGAAGAACGTTTCGGCATTCCCAAGAAACAAAGTATGTTAGTTGGAGAGAGTTTCACTCTGGAGTACGATTGCACATGGTTCTCATCGAACCCCTTCGCTGCAAAAGTAGACAATAATGGCACAATTACAGCTGTTAGAGTCGGTAACGCCGAAATCTATTCTGACGAGCACAACATCTCATGCGAAGTTACAGTTTCTCCCTCGTACACTCTCTACAAAGAGCCTATAACCGAATGGGGAATGAGCAAGGGCAATGTAAAAAAGGAAAAAGGAACTCCCGATAACGATAGTGGTAATATAATATTATACAACAAAAACGGCAAAGGCGCAATGGCCGAAATGTATTCATTTGAAAATAACAAATTGAAATCATGTGCGATTGTCGTTGACGCATCATACAGCGAAAAGATTGCGGAGCATTTGGTACAGCGTTATCTTCCAACAGAATACAATGAGGAAGAAAAATATATCTATTTTATCGATGCTGAAACCTATGACGACGCAAAAACTGTAGTCGCAGCACAATTTTATGAGGAAGAGGATTACTGGATTATTGCGTACATGAAGAACACCACTACAAAAAGCGCAGACAACTATAACAAACTGTTTGAAAAATTCGCTTCACAAATAGAAGAGGCCGGAATTTAATTAAAAATCCCCGGAATTAAACAAACACAAAAGGAGCCGTTAGACTAACGGCTCCTTTTGTGTTTAATGCAATAATATATTTAGTTCTCCTCGGGGTGCTGAGCATAGTACTCGTTCCACTCCTTGAGTGCTGCTTCCCAATCGACCACCTCGCCATCGGCGATAGCCTCGGCCTGACGCACAGCCTCGTCGTGCTGTTTC
Source organism: Bacteroidaceae bacterium (assembly GCA_045661205.1). Lineage (GTDB taxonomy): Bacteria > Bacteroidota > Bacteroidia > Bacteroidales > Bacteroidaceae > HGM04593. Next base: position 4,276 of record JAZRFE010000045.1, read on the forward strand.
TTCTCGGCATAGCGCAGTTTCATGGCCTCGATGGTTGCATCGTCGAGCACCTGTATGCGTCCGCGACGTATGCACTCGTCGAAATCCTCAGGGCCGAATGCCTTGCCCTGCACGTTAAAATCGGATATATTAAAGCCGAACACTGTACGCAGAATATGTCGCGACATTTTTTGCTGCGAACGGTTGCCGCGCATCTTGCCACTTAAGAGCTTGCGTATGACTTTTACCTCTTTTTCTGAAAATTTCTTTCTTCCCACAATCTTTATTTTTCTTTAAAAACTATTATCTTTTTCTAAGTTCCCAGAATGCCACTGCTGCCGCTGCCGCCACGTTGAGCGAATCGACACCATGCGACATGGGTATGCGCACCACGTAGTCGGCCGATGCTATTGTCTCGTGGGCAAGGCCGTCACCTTCGGTACCCATCACTATCGCCAACCTCTCCTCGGCAGCCAATAGTGGCGAGTCGATGGATATTGAGTTGTCGGTGAGTGCCATCGCCGCTGTGCGAAAGCCATACTCGCCCAGGGAGTCTATGGGTGCGTCGAGCCATGTCCAGGGGACAAGGAACACCGAGCCCATGGAGACTCTCACCGCACGGCGGTTGAGAGGGTCACACGAGGTGGGTGTGAGCAGCACAGCGTCGATGCCCAACGCTGCTGCCGAACGGAAGATTGCGCCTATATTGGTGGTGTCCACCACTCCATCGATGACCACCACACGACGCGCATCGCGGCAGACGTCGGCAACGCTCTTTCTCGCAGGGCGACGCATAGCGCAGAGCACTCCGCGGGTGAGTGTATAGCCTGTGAGGGCAGCAAGAATGTCACGCTCGCCTGTATAAACGGGAATATCGCCACACAGCTCAATGATGTCGGCAGCATCGCCGACAATATGCTTGCGCTCGCACAGCAGTGCCACAGGCTCGTAGCCTGCACTCAGCGCCACGCGGATGACCTTGGGGCTTTCGGCAATGAAAAGCCCTTTGTCCGGCTCGACACTGTTGCGCAACTGGGCCTCGGTGAGCGAGGCGAAAATCTCGACTCCCGAATGGGTGAGAGAGGTTATTTCTATTATAGGCATTATCTTAGCGGGATATTAAAATGACGGTGTGTCATTCGCTATCTTGACACACCGTCACATATTCTATTTCATTAATGATTCTCGTTGAAGAGTTTCAGACGCTCTTCAAGAAGCGCATAGTGATGAGGCTTGATGTTTGACGAACAAGCACGGATACCTTTGCGTGTACTTCCTGTTGTTGAGAGGTCTATGCCGCTGACACCGTAATAGAGAAGCTCCTGCAAAAGCTCGGCACCATCCATATCCTTGTAGCCAATGGTAAAGAAGAAACCGTCGCTCACGGGCTCGTCGTTGTCCTTGTCGTAGACAATGTGGAAACCTGTACGCTGCAAAATCTCCTTGATTTTCGCTGTGCGGTCGGCATACTCTTTAACATCTGCCACAAAGTTGTACTCTCCGTCGCATGCTGCCTTGAGCATTGCTGCCATCGCATACTGCGCCGAGTGTGAAACGCCCGAAGAGAATGTGTAGAGGAAGATGTAAGCATAAGCAGCACCGAAACGTGCAATGCCGTATCGGTTCTTCAGGCTATCGTAGTGACGCTCGTAGAGTTTGGGCGAGATACATGCCATGGCTATGCGCTGACCTGCGTAGCTGAATATCTTCGACGCACTCATCATGATTACATAGTTGTCTGTGTATTTAGAGACTGTAAGCTGATAAGGAGGCTCGAAGGGCTTGCTCATGTCGCGACGGAAGTCCATTGTCATATATGCCATATCCTCGATAACCACAACGTCGTACTTTGTAGCAAGACGGCCGATAATCTCAAGCTCCTGCTCGTTCAAGCACATCCATGTGGGGTTGTTGGGGCTTGAATAGATTACTGTGCAGATGTTGCCCTGTGAGAAATAGCTCTCGAGTTTAGCCTCGAGTTTCTCGCAACGGTATTCAGAAAGATCGAACGAAGCAATCTTCAGTCCAATAACCTCGGCCTGCATCTTCTGCACCGAGAAACCCGGGTCGATATAAAGGATTGTATCCTTCTTGGGATCGAGCTGCGAAGCAAGCATCATCGACGCAAATGTTCCCTGCATAGAACCCACTGTGGGGATGCAACATGTGGCGGGAATATCGGCATTGACAAAGGCTTTCATAAAACGCGATGCCTGCTCCTTAACCTCGGGAATACCGTCGATGATGGGGTAAACGGATGCTACGCCACGCTGAAGAGCCTCACACTCGGCCTTGACGCCCACTGCCGAGGGGGGAAGTCCGGGAACTCCCATCTCGAAGTGAATATACTCTGTTCCTGTACGTTTCTCGGCCTCGCGCACAACGGCACCAATCTGACGGATAGAGGCTTTTTTAACGTCGGAAATCTCCAATTCCTGCATAATGCCGTCGATTACCGACGGCTCGATAACTGTTTTCATCAGTATGTTTTATTTTATATTAGTCCTCAATAAGTTTGCGGTATCTTGCCTTCTTGGGTTCTTCGATACCAAGGCGTTTCATCTTGTGCTCCTCGTAGTCGGAGTATGAGCCCTCGTAGCTGTATACGTTACCGTCGCCCTCAAAAGCGATGATGTGTGTACAGATACGGTCGAGGAACCAACGGTCGTGGCTGATTACCACTGCACAACCTGCGAAATTCTCGAGACCTTCCTCGAGTGCACGCAAGGTGTTTACGTCGATGTCGTTGGTAGGCTCGTCGAGCAATACCACGTTACCACCCTCTTTCAGTGCCATTGCAAGGTGCACACGGTTGCGCTCACCACCCGAAAGCACACCACATTTCTTCTCTTGGTCGGCACCCGAGAAGTTGAAACGCGAAAGATATGCACGTACGTTAATCTCCTTACCACCCAGACGCATAAGCTCGCTGCCGCCGCTCATTACCTCGTAAACACTTTTGTCGGCAACAATATCCTTGTGATTCTGGTCCACATAGGCAAGTTTTACAGTCTCACCAACCTCGAACGAACCACTATCGGGAGTCTCAAGACCCATAATCATACGGAATAGCGTTGTCTTACCTGCACCGTTAGGACCGATGACACCTACAATGCCGTTGGGGGGCAATGTGAAGTTAAGGTCGGTAAAGAGAGTCTTGCTGCCGAACGATTTTGCAAGATGCTCGGCGATGATGACCTTGTTACCCAAGCGAGGACCGTTGGGAATGAAAATCTCGAGTTTCTCCTCGCGCTCTTTCTGATCCTCGTTCAACATTCTCTCGTATGAGTTAAGACGCGCCTTACCCTTTGCCTGACGCGCCTTGGGTGCCATGCGCACCCACTCGAGCTCGCGCTCAAGCGACTTGCGGCGTTTGCTTGCGCTCTTCTCTTCCTGCTCCATACGCTTAGTCTTCTGGTCGAGCCAAGATGAGTAGTTGCCCTGCCAGGGAATTCCCTCGCCACGGTCGAGTTCGAGAATCCATCCTGCAACATCGTCGAGGAAGTAACGGTCGTGGGTAACTGCAATAACGGTACCCTCGTATTGGTTAAGGTGCTGTTCGAGCCAGTCGATGCTCTCTGCATCGAGGTGGTTGGTAGGCTCGTCGAGCAATAGCACGTCGGGTTTCTGCAACAACAGACGGCAAAGAGCCACACGACGACGCTCACCACCCGAGAGATGATCGACAAGTTCGTTGGAAGCGGGACAACGCAATGCTGCCATTGCACGCTCCAGCTTGCTATCAAGGTTCCAAGCGTCGGTTGCGTCTATAATATCCTGCAACTCGGCCTGACGAGCAAAAAGCTCATTCATCTTGTTCTCGTCCTCGTAATACTCGGGAAGGCCGAACTTGTTGTTAATCTCTTCGTACTCGGCAAGAGCATCCACAGTAGCCTGTACACCCTCTTTCACGCACTCCATTACAGTCTTTCCATCCTGCAAATGGGGGTCCTGGGGAAGATAACCCACAGAGTATCCGGGCGACCATACCACATTTCCCTGGTAGTCGTTGTCGAGTCCGGCAATAATCTTCATAAGTGTAGACTTACCGGCACCGTTCATACCCACGATACCAATCTTAGCACCGTAGAAGAACGATAGATAAATATTCTTAAGAACCTGTTTGTTTGTCTGTTTGATAGTCTTGCTGAGACCTACCATCGAAAAGATAATCTTTTTGTCGTCAACTGTTGCCATATTGTTTTGTTAAACTGATAATTACTATTTGAAAATGTGCGTTTCCCGCATTTTAATGTGCGAAGATACGAATTTTCCACCTTAATACATATATTTTACGGAAGATTGTTTCATTTATTTAAGGTCAAAGCCATTGCAAAATACAGAAGAGATTAAATTTATTGCTTAACTTTGCAGAAATTATTTTTGCGGGCAGAGACTCGCCACGACAAATGTTTATAATCCATTTTACACAATACAACATGAAAAGAGTATTTTACATTCCATTAATCATTTTCACAACAATGCTTATGCAGACATCATGTAACAGCACCACCACCGAGAGTGCCAACTCGCTGTGCAAGGAGAGCAATGCGCCTTTCGGAGCGCCGGAATTCGGCTTGTACAAGACAGCCGACTTCTTGCCTGCCTTCGAGCAGGGAATAGCCGAAAAAAAGGCTGACATTCAGAAAATCATCGACAACCCCGAAGCACCTACATACGCAAACACCATCGATGCGCTGGAGCTTAGCGGAAGCCTGCTCGACAAGGTAAGCTGCATATTCTTCACTCTGAACGAGAGCGACGCCAACGACGAAATGTTGCAAACCGAGAACAGCATCAGCCCCAAACTTACAGAACTGGGCGGTTACATCTTCATGAACGACAAACTGTTCGAGCGCATACGCACACTCTACGACAGCCGCGAGACCTTGGGCTTGAACGAGGAACAGACAATCGTTCTCGAGAACTACTATAAGGAGTTTGTGCGTGGCGGTGCACTGCTCGACGCCGAGAACAAGAAAAAGTTGCTCGACATCGACACCAAGCTGGGCCTTGCCTCTATTGAATTTGGCAGCAACCTGCTCGCCGACTCAAAGGCTTTCCAGCTGATAATAACCGATGAAAAGGATTTGAGCGGACTGCCCGAGGCTGTACGTGCCGCAGCTCGCGAAGCTGCCGAAAAGGCAAATGTCGAAGGCTGGCTCTTCACACTCGACAAGCCCAGCTGCATCCCCTTCATGCAGTATGCCGACAACCGCGACCTGCGCGAGAAAATTTACAAGGCATACTACAACCGCGGCGACAACGACAACAAATACAACAACAAGGAGATTATACGCAACATCCTCGACCTGCGTTTGCAGAAGGCTCAACTCTTGGGTTTCGAGACATACGCCGACTACAAGATGGATGTGAAGATGGCAAAGACCCCCGACGCTGCAACCGAGCTTATGAACAGCATTTGGGAGGCTGCCATTAAACGCGCAAAAGAGGAGGCAAAAGAGTTGCAAGCACTCATCGACAGCGAGAAGGGCGGATTCAAACTCGCCGGTTGGGACTGGATGTACTACACCGAGAAGCTGCGCAAAGCAAAATACTCGCTCGACGAGAGTGAGATTAAGCCCTACTTCAAGCTGGAGAACGTGTGCAATGGTGCATTCGATTGCGCAACAAAACTGTTTGGCTTGAGCTTTGCAAAACGCAACGACATTCCCCTGTATCACGACAGTGTGAAGGTGTGGGAGGTGCTCGACGAGAACAAGAACCACTTGGGAATATTCTACGGCGACTATTTCCCCCGTCAGTCGAAACGCTCGGGCGCGTGGATGACTAACTTTGTCAATCAGGTGAACCTGGGTGGAAAGAACCGCCGCCCCATGATTGTGAACGTATGCAACTTCACACCCGCATCAGGCGAGACTCCTTCGTTGCTCAACATCGACGAGACACTTACACTGTTCCACGAGTTCGGCCACGCATTGCATGGAATGATGACTCAGGCACACTATCCCTCGGTGAGCGGCACAAACGTTAAGCACGACTTCGTGGAGCTTTTCTCGCAGATTTATGAGCATTGGGCAATGGAGACCGAAGTGCTGAAAAGCTACGCAAAACATTACAAGAGTGGCGAGGCTATCCCCGACGAGCTTATCGAGAAGATAAAGAGAGCATCGCACTTCAACTCGGGTTTCGAGACAACCGAGTTGGTGGCAGCAGCACTGCTCGACATGCGCATGCACCGTCTGACGAACTACGACAATTTCGACTGCAATGAATTCGAGAAAGAGCTGCGCGAAGAGATTGGTTTCATCCCCGAGATTGAGTACCGCTACCGCACATGCAACTTCTCGCATGTATTCAACAGTGGTTACGCTGTGGGATATTATGCTTACTTGTGGGCCGAGGTTCTCGACGCCGATGCTTTTGAGTTGTTCAAGGAGCGCGGAATATTCGACCCCGCAACAGCCAAGGCGTTCCAGCATCTGCTCGAAATGGGCGGTAGCGAGGACCCCATGGAGCAGTATCGCAAGTTCCGCGGTGCCGACCCCAACCCCCAGGCTCTTTTGCGTCGCAGAGGTTTAATAGACTAATAAAAGAAAAAGTATGGAAAGCAAAATAGAAAAAGCCGTAGAACTTTTTAAAGAGGGATTCAACTGTTCGCAGGCGGTGGTTGCCGCCTACGCCGAGGATTATGGCTTCACACGCGAACAGGCACTGAAGATGGCAGCATCGTTTGGCGGCGGCATAGGTCGCATGCGCCAAACGTGTGGCGCTGCCTGCGGACTATTCATGCTCGCAGGTTTGGAGACAGGATGTACCGACGGCAGTAACCGCGAGGGTAAAGAGGAGAACTACAAAATAGTGCAGATGCTTGCCGAGGAGTTCAAACGTCGCAACGGCTCGACAATATGTGCCGAACTGTTGGGACTCGCCAAGAGCGCGCCTACCCCACCCACCCCCGAGGAGCGCACAGCGGAGTACTTCAAGAAACGCCCTTGTGTTAAAATGGTCGAGGAGGCCGCACGCATCTGGGAGGAGTATCGCGCAGGAAAAACATTCGGCGAAGATAGGTAAATAGTTGATTTGTAATATTATCTTACCAAAAGGGCACATAAAGGGAGAAATCTCCCGCCTAAAAGTTAAATTTTGTTTAATTTTTCAATGAAATAACATCATTTTCAATGAATAAATATATCTTTGCGCCCGAAAATCAAAACTTTAATTTAAAAAGTTAAACTTATAAACGAAATTATGATGACAGAGAAAGCTGGAGAAATCGCAGGTCGCATTTGGAATGCCCTGAACGGCTCTGAGGGTTTGACCCTTAAAGAGATTAAAACTGCTGCAAAATTGAAAGAGAAAGAACTTTACTTGGGTCTCGGATGGCTTCTTCGTGAGGATAAAATCTTCTCATGCATTGTTGAGGACGAAGAGATTTTTGCTCTCAAGTAATCCTTAATTTTTCAAAGAGATAAAGAGGGATACGTCATTTCACGTATCCCTCTTAATTTTATATAACAAAACAAGAATGAAAAGAATACTCATATTTTCAATAATAGCACTCGCAGCATTGAGCGCTACTGCCCAAAAGCCAAAAAAAGTCAGTTTCTCGCGGAAACTGACTTTTTCATATAAGGATGTATAACCTTAGATAACCACTTTGCAAGTGTGTTTCTTGACACCATCAACGAAGTTCAACACATAAACTCCGGCGGGAAGAGCCGAGAGGCAAACCTTGTCGTTACCTGCAACAACATTCTTCACTACGGTTCCGGAAGCATTGACAACACAGAGCTGTGTACCCTGGCCAAAGCCGCCACCTGCGATGGCAACGCTCTTGGCATCCTTATCAACATTCACGCTGGGAGCATTCTCAGCTACGACACCCGAGATAGATGTTGTAAGACCGCTAGACGATACCATATAGAGACCTATATCGATGTACTGTCCGCCATTATTCTGATGACAATGTACGGCAATAGTATTATCAGCATCGTAAACAAGAGCATCCTTAACCTCTTTTGTAAGATCGAACACTGTATAGTTGCTAACGTAGCCCTCTAACGAAGTAAGCAGTTTACCATTGATATAAATCTCGCAATCCTCGTCGTGATACATCAACATAACAAGGCTGTCGGCCATCTGACGGTCAGCACCATCGAGACGGAAGTTTTTACGAATCCAGATATCAGATGTGTTCCATGTTGTACCAATCACAGTATTGGGAGTACCGGCTGTACCGAATCCCGATTTTTTCTCTTTCCATGAACTATCGTCAAAGTCTGCGGCATACCAATTGTCGGCAGGCTTTGTAGTAGTCATCTTCCACATTTCTCCACCGTCGTAAGCAGAAGCAATGATAGTATCTTTCTGCAATACAGAAGATGTCAAACGCTTGTTTATTTCGGCCATTTTGGGAACATCCACTTTCACCACAGCGCGGTCGTATGTGATGAGACCGTTAATTTCAATCTCAACGTCGGTTGTCTGTGTGTAAACAGCACCGCTCATACCAAATGCACCGCTGAACTTAGTGAGGTCGAAGATATATTTTTCGTAAGTATCCAAAAGCTCCTGACGGCTGTTCATGGTAGCATAACCCCAATCGCCGGCGCCCCATATATGGCCCTCTTCTTTGTACTTGAGACCGCCATACTCGCCACAAACATTTGCAAGATTTTTGTTGGGGCAAACTACGTATGCGGGGTTAGGATAGTGGTGAATATCCCAAACATCACCAACGTATGTAGAGTGAACACCATATTGGCTATCCTGGTTGGCAAGACGTGAGGGGTCGAGCATTTTGATATACTTCACAAGAGTCTCAACATCGTGACGTGCCTGACTCTCGTTGAAGAGTACCCACATGATGATAGAGGGAGCATTGTAGTGAGTCTCAATCATAGCTCTGAGCTCTTTCTTGAACTTTGTCCTGTCGAGAGCAGGAGGTGTGATTGACGAATAAGAGTTGGGTGAAGGCATATCCTGCCATACAAGCAGACCGAGTCTGTCGCAATGGTAGTACCAACGACGAGGCTCAATCTTGATGTGCTTACGAATCATGTTGAAGCCCATCTTCTTTGTCATCTCAATATCATAGAGCATAGCAGCATCAGTGGGAGCTGTGTACAAACCGTCGGGCCAGAATCCCTGATCGAGGGGACCCATGTGGAAGAGAGGCTCGTTGTTGAGGAACATCTTTGTGTAATCACCAACCTTGCCAAGAGAGATTTTTCTCATACCGAAGTAACCTTCAACTACGTCTAATGTGTCACCTGTTTCAACAAGTGTAATGTCGAGGTCGTAGAGGAAAGGAGAGTCGGGAGACCACAATTTTGCATCGGGAACGCTGATAGAGATCTTTTCACCAGCTTTAGCCTCGGCTGTTGCAACAACCTTGTCGCCGTCTTTCACCGCGATGATAGCTGTACCTTCCTGGCTGCCTACTGTGTTCACTCTAACTGCGACAGAAGAGTTATCAACATCGGGAACCACTGTATAATTATCGATGTGGATATCCTCGACGGGCTCCATCCATACACTCTGCCAGATACCAGATGTAGAGGTGTACATGATACCGCCGGGGAAGAGAGTCTGCTTACCACGTGCATAGTTTCCGTAGTCTGTGGGGTCGTAAACCTTTACAACAAGTTCCTGCTCGCCCTCGTTTGTGAGGTACTTGGTAATGTCAAACGAGAAGGGTTCGTAACCACCAGCGTGGCTGCCAACCGACTGACCGTTTACATACACCTCGCACTCGGCATCAACAGCCTCGAAGTGGAGCAACAGGTTGCGCTCTTTCCAGTTCTCGGGAACAGTGAAAGTGCGTTTGTATGCAAAGCGTCTGTAATCCTTCATAATACCTGAGAGTGCCGACTCAACAGGGAACGGAACGAGAATCTGAAGTCCGTATGCTTCCTCGGGCAGACCATCTACCTCTTTGAAGAGAGGCTGGAAGCCCCACAAGCCGTTAAGGCTCTGCCACTCCTTACGTTCCATCTGAGGACGGGGATATTCGCCCCAAACATTGTTCACGTCTACATCTTTTGCAAATACACTCATCAAAGGAGCCTCTTTCATCTTCCACACGAGAGGAGCAAGAGTACCCTCGGCCAAACATACAAGCGAAGCATCGAAATATTTCTGAGAGTTTGTGCGGTTCACGTGAACAGCGATGGTTGTCTCGCTATCGAATGAAACAGCATTCAATGCCTCCTCTGAAATCTCGACATACTCGGTCTTGATACCGGTCTTTGCCAAAGAAGCAGCAAGCACACCGTTGAAATAAATTTCGGTAACACCGTCGCGTACAACGTAGAGCTTAAGGTTTTTAAGGTCTGATTTCTTAAGATCTTTGAAGTCTACTTTCTTTCTGAGCCACAAATCGTCAGTTGTCCACTTTGTGTTTACAATCTTTGTGGTTCTCTTGTAGCCGAAACCGCCAACACCCTCGCCCCATGCAGTATCGTCGTATGCGGGAGTCATCCAATCCTCAGTTGCAGGAGCCTCGGTGATGTATTTCCAAGATGAGGCAGCAACGTCGGCTGTAGTGAAGAATGTAACGTTAGAAGCATAGGCATGTTTGTAGATACCTACGTCGATGATACCACCACCGCCACCATTGTAGCAATGTACGGCAAGAACGTTTTTCTCACCAACCTTGATGGCAGCCTTCGCCTTGTCCGAGATTTCTACATTTTTGTAATCCTCATAGCCACTGATCTCGGCTGCAACCACACCGTTGATGTAAATCTCGCAATCCTCGTCGTGAGCTACTGAGAGAAGAAGACTGTCTACCACCTGGGCGTTATAGCCTTCCAATGTAAACTCCTTACGCATCCAGATGTCGGTAGTTGTCCACAAGGTGCTGTTGGCCGAGCTTGTACCAAACGCATTTTTACCCGACTTCCACGCAGAGTCGTCGAAGTTTACGCTTTTCCAATCCGAAGCGGGCTGGGATGTTACATACTTCCAGGTTACACTCATGTCTTTCACGGTAGGAATCACAGGAACTGTGGTAAGTCCCAATGGCTCTACCTGACAACCCTCTCCACTACGTGGCAGGACTGTGTTCCCACCCGAGCAAGAGAATGAATTTGCCATACACACTGCTGTCAGCAGGAACGTGGCACATGAAATGATAAATTTTTTCATACAAATATTATTTATAGTGTTATTTATATTTTTCGTAAGAGACAACTTTGCCCCACTCTTTTCTCACCTTTTTGCGTTTGCCTTTGGCTGCGTAGCCCAAAGTGACGATGAGCATCAGACGCTTGCCCTTAGGTATTCCCACAAGCTCTTTTATCTTTTTCTCATCGAACCACCCGAGGATGCACGAACCTATGCCCTCGGCCTCGGCAGCCAGCGTCATATAGGCAGAGGCAATACCCAAATCCATCATGGGAAAATCCTTGTCTTTTATTCCGCAGCCCAGTTTGGAGGTGATGTTCGTCGATTCGTGGGTGATGAGCACAAGTGCCGAGGCATCCTTGGCAAATTTGTTCATTCCCAGGCTGGCAGTTGCCGCCGCCACCTCTTTGAGCAAAACCTCTTCGGTAACAACGGTAAAGTGCCATGGTTGCCCGTTGCATGCCGAGGGTGCCATGCGCGCAGCCTCGAGAATGCGATCGAGCACCTCGCGCTCTATCTTGCGCCCCGGCTCGTAAGCGCGGTCACTCTGACGCGCCATGGCCAATTCGAGAAAATCACTCATAGCTCTATTTTTTAAGCATACGGGCAATATATTTTCCAATAATGTCAAACTCGATGTTCACCACCGAGCCGGCTTTAAGAGTGTGGAAATTGGTGTGCTCGTATGTGTAGGGGATTATAGCCACTGTAAATGTGTCGTCGGTAGGCTCGCACACTGTCAGGCTGACACCATTGACACACACCGAGCCTTTGTCCACCGTCATGTAACCTTTGGCAGCCATCTCATCGTCTTTCTTGTAGCGGAAAGTGTAGTACCAACTGCCGTCGGCGTCGCGCACCTCTATACACTCGGCTGTTTCGTCTACATGCCCCTGAACTATGTGACCGTCGAGACGGCCGTTCATCATCATGCTGCGCTCCACGTTCACCTTGTCGCCCACCTTGAGCAGTCCCAGGTTGGAACGTTCGAGCGTCTCTTTCATTGCTGTCACTGTATATGAATCCTCTGTCAGTTTTACAACTGTCAGACACACTCCGTTGTGCGATACACTCTGATCGATTTTCAGTTCGCCCACGAATGAACATGTAAGAGTAAGATGAAGATTCTCCTGCTCCTTAACAAGTGCGGTAACTGTTGCAAATTCTTCTACTATTCCTGAAAACATAACTATCCTAATTTATATTTATTTGCGAAGATAATCATTTATTTGTAAACAAAAAAAAAGAGAGCCGTTTTTCGTCGGCTCTCCTATAATTTTCTCTAATTTTCCAAATAATATGTTACCGTTGTCACCACCCTGACATGCTTTATATACGGAGTATTCTCGTCACGATTGGTTATAGTGAACGTGCCCTGATTGGCATTGCGTATCTTGCCCAGACTGCTGTCGGAGTCTTTGGCAAACTTCTCGGCAGCACTACGCGCGTTTTTCGTAGCCTCTTCTATCATTGCCGGTTTTATCTCGTTGAGAGCGGTAAACTCGTATGAGACACGATACTGATACTCGTCGCCCACGATGGCTATTCCCTGCTTGAGAAGTTCGGCCTGCTGCTGCATTATTTCGCGCACTGCATCCACCTTTTTGGATGTTACGGTAATGACGCTCGACGCTTTGTAGCGATAGGCACTTCGGTCGTCATTGTAGCGGTCGGCCTGCTTGTCGTAAACCGATGGTGGCGAAACACTTATCTCGTCGTCAGTAATTCCGTTGGACTTAAGAAAAGCCACTATTATCGCATTCTTGCGAGTGATGGTCTCGTACATTTCGACAGGGTCGTTACCAGCCTCTTTATACACGAGCGGCCACACCACAAGGTCGGCGGAAACATCAGTCTCGGCAAGTCCTTTGACACTCACCACGCGCTCTTTCTCTATAAATCTGTTCACAGCACTCTTCAGCACAAAGCCAAAAAGAACAACACCTGTGGCAATAATCAACGCCTCTATTTTATAGCTCTTCATACTCTCAATATTTATATTTTGCAATATTCGCCATTTACTCTCTAAAAATCAAAAAATCGAGTTTAATTTTAGTTAAATTCACAAAGGGCGGAACTCATTCCCCGATAGCACGAAGCAGAGACACACAATGGAGAAAGGCACACACTCATCGGCATAATGGGTGTAGAGCAATGCCTCGGGGAGATTGTGCCCCACCCTGTATGCAGCAACATTCATCGCCCGCAAAGGGAGACGTTGCATTGCCGTCACCATGCCGTCGTTACCATCGTCGCCGTAGCGATAGGAGTAGTTTATTTCGAGTACAAGGTCATCAACAGCAGTATCAGCGGTTGTCGTCACCCGCAGACGCCAGCAAGGAGAAGACTCTCTGAAAAAACCGCCCTTATCGGAATAGACCGTAACAGCAGCATCGACAAATCCGTCGGGATAAAAAGAGTAAAAAGCATTTTGCGAAGAGCTGTAAGGAGGCAAGAGAGTGGAAAGGGTACGCCCTTCCACCACGCCATGCAACCTGAATGGGCCTATAACCATCTGCCTTTTATATTCAGGAAGAACATCGCAAAACGAAAATTCCAACACTCGGCAAACTATCACCCGCGAAGCAGGCTCTTTACTACAACAGTCCGCGCCACGCGCATTATCGCCTGCGCATGACGATGCGCAAGATGCCAAGAGCAGAAACAGCGGCAATATAGAAACTACAATTCGCGTCATAGACTGTTACACATAAACACACAACAGTAAACAACGCGAATTATAAAAATGTTCTATAAATATTTAAATTTTCAGAAAAAAACGGTGCTAAGGAATCAGCAACGAGCTGTCGCCGTAGCTAAGAAAACGAAAATCGTTGGCAAGAGCATAATCGTATATTTTCTTCCAATCGCCACTCACAAAGGCCGACACAAGCAACAGCAACGTACTCTTCGGCTGGTGGAAATTGGTAACAATAGCCTTCACGATGCGATATTTATATCCCGGAGCAATCATTATTCTTGTATGAGCATGAATCTTTTCGAGCCCACGCGCCTGCATATATTCGCACAACGCACGCAAAGCATCCACTGCCGGCAGCGTGTGCTCTTTCTCGTATGCAGTCCACTGCTCCACCGACAAAGTGTCAGGCTCAATGGAACTGTCAGCCGCCACCGCCGCACCAATATAATAGAGGCTCTCTATCGTGCGCACCGAAGTGGTACCCACAGCCACCACCGAAGCATCGGCAGCAATCATGCGTTCTACAAGCTCGCGCGACACCTCGATATACTCCTCGTGCATCTCGTGGTCGGCAATAATATCGCTTTTCACAGGCTTAAAAGTGCCCGCACCAACATGCAGCGTAACCTCGCGGCAATCAACACCGCGACCGCGCATAGCATCGAACACCGCAGGGGTAAAGTGCAACCCCGCAGTGGGAGCCGCCACAGAGCCTTTAACCTTTGAATAGACAGTCTGATAGGTGCTGTTGTCACTATCCTCGGTCTTGCGATTGAGATAGGGAGGAATGGGAAGCTCACCTACGCTCTCGAGAAGCTCGGCAAAAGAGACCCCACCGTCCCACGTAAAACGCACAGAGTTCACCGAGCCGGGAGCACTCACACGCTCAACCGAAAGGGTAACCTCACGACCGCCAACGATAACCGTCTGCGAGAGAAGACCGCTCTTCCAACGATTGGAATTTCCCACGAGACACTGCCACACACAGCACTCGGTCTGCTGAAAAACAAGCGCATAATCGCTCGGTGTCTCGGGCTCGAGACAAAAGACCTCTATCTGCGCACCCGAGGGTTTGCGGAAACGCAACCTTGCCTGAATAACCTTAGTATTATTAAAAATCATCAGACTGCCCGCGGGGATATAGTCGGGTAGGTTGCGGAACACATCCTCGCTGACATTGCCTTTGTTGTAGACAAGTAATTTGGAGCTGTCGCGCTCTTTCAAAGGATATTTTGCTATTCTCTCGTCGGGCAATGGGTAATCATACTCGGCAATCTCTATATTTCTTACACTATCTATCATCTGTTTCAACTAAAAGCGTGTTTCACAGTGCAAAATTAACGCATTTTTCATTACCTCGAAAGTTATTTCGGCAGAAAGCAACATTTTGTGGGGAACACATTAATAGAAAAATCCCGCCCATCTATATCAATAAGCGGGATTTTTTATAAAATGGAGAAGCCTAATACTTAATCTTGAAGTAATCGAGCATTGCCTTGTAGTTATCTTGTGCAGCAAGACAAGTATCGAGAAGATAGCCTCGCACGCAGTTCCACTCTCTAAGGCCACGATAGTAAAACATTTTGAGCTCATCGGTAATGATAAACGGCACATAACCATTCGCCAAGCACTCCTTGAACACCACAAGGCGACCAACACGACCATTGCCATCCTGAAATGGGTGTATCGACTCGAAGCGCTGATGTAGGTCGACAATATCTTCAAAAGACTTCTGTTTCTTGCTGTTGTACTCTTTAAGGAGAGCCTTCATCTCACGATGCACATCTTCGGGCGCAGTAGTCTCGTTGCCACCCACCTCGTTTGGCAGTCGCTTGTAGTCGCCCACAACAAACCAATCTTTTCGACTATCCGAAGTGCCCATTTTGAGTATCGAATGTAACTCCTTAATAAGACTCTCAGTCAGGCGTTCCTCTGCTCGGTCAATAATAAGGTCAATACAGCGAAAATGATTAGTTGTTTCGATAATATCATCCACACGGATACTCTCGCCCTCAACACCAACGGTGTTGGTCTCGAAGATGTAGCGTGTCTGGGCGTGCGTAAGGCGGCTACCCTCTATATGGTTGGAGTTGTAGGTAAGGTCAATCTGCGTCTTGTGATATATGCCACCTTTAAGTTTTGCATCCTTTTGTTGGCGGAGAGCAACGAGCAGTGGCATCGCCTTGCGACGGCGAGGTTTTCTACCAGGCAACTCCGCATCAGCAGGAATGTTCCAAACCCTACCCACAAGGATAGCTCCTTCAATCTTCCCAAGGGAGCAGTAATTACGCGCTGTGCGCTCCGAAATGCCATATTTCTTGGCAAACTCTGTAACTGAAATATAACTCATACTATACGGCTATCGGCAAGTTTTAGACCGACTTTCGGTGCAAATATAGCAATTTTTGCTGATACCGGCAAGTTATAAATCATTTTAAAAGCCTGTCTATCCGTAATGGATAGGCAGGCTTCTGTGGTTTTATGTGGGTTGGCTTACAACTTTACTTTCATTGTCTTGTTTCCTACGCGAACAATATATAGACCTTTGTCGAGTATAATCTCATCGCCTGCGTAGCTGTCGATTTTCTCGACAAGTGCACCTCCGGCGGTGTAAATGGCAAGAGCCTTGCCCTCGGCAGCAGTAAGCTGAATGCCACCGGTTGTAATCTCAAAGGCGGGAACATCATCTGCAACATCTTCGATGCCTGTCGGGTCAAATTCTACTATATTTGTAAAATTACTCCAATAATTAGCTACCCTATAAGCCTCTATCGACCCCTGAGGAACATATAAAGTAGCACCGTAATTACTAAATGAATAACCTGAAATACTTGCAGGGGTTTCACTTAACAAATAAATACTTGTAAGGCAACTGCAACCAGAGAACGCATAATTTCCTATGTTTGTAACGCGGTTGGGGATTGTTACACTTGTAAGGCCAGTGCAATTATAGAACGCAACCTCGCCTATGCTTGTAACGCTGTTGGGAATAGTAACGTTTGTAAGGCCGATGCAACCATTGAACATCCACTCGTCTATATTTGTAATGCTTTCCGGGAAAGCTATATTTACAATGCCACTATACTCAAACGCTGCCGCTCCAATAAATGTAACGCTCGAGGGAATTTCAACTCCTGTGAGAGCCTTACAATATCGAAAGGCCCATTTCCCTATACTTGTGACGCTATTACCGATTGTTACACTTGTAAGGCTGCTGCAATTATAAAACGCTCCCTCTCCTATACTTGTGACACTGTTGGGGATTGTGACACTGGTAAGACCACTGCAACCAGAGAACGCAGAACTTCCTATACTTGTAACACCATCTTCTATTACAACAGTTTTAATATCTTCTTGGTATTCCAACCAGGGAGCTATGCTAAATTCGAAATCGTGCATTGCACCGCTACCACTTATGGTTAAGGTCGCAGTTTCTTCGTCGAACGACCAATAAGCATTGTCGCCACATAATTTTTCGCCTGCCATTTCCACAATGTTTGCAAACTCTTTCCAACCAGCTGTTGCAGCGTATGTTGCCTTTGTGCCGGCGGGAACATACAATGTACAATTATATATGTTTCCACCACTGTAATCTTCAAAAACATAATCCAATACAGCAAATAGTTTACCTGCGGGAATATTGGATATAACACTTGTAAGACTGCTACAGCCAGAGAAAGGCATACTTCCTATTCCTGTAACGCCATCTCCTATTACAACAGTTTTAATATTTTGGCTGTATTTTCTCCAGGGAGCTGATCTAAATTCGAAATCGTACATTCTACCTGTGCCGATAATGCCAAGTGTGGCAGTTGCTTCGTCGTATGTACAATATAAATTATAACCACATAAATTTTCGGTTGCCATTTCAACAATGTTTGTAAAATTTTTCCAACCGGCAGTTGCTACGTAGGTTGCCTTTGCACCGGCGGGAACATATAATATACAATTGCTTTTGTCTACACCTTCAAAAACAGATGCATCTACTGCAAAGATTTTATCTGCTGGAATATTGGATATAACACTCGTAAGGCTGCTGCAACCAAAGAAAGCATTGTCTCTTATGCTTGTAACGCTGTTACCAATTGTAACGCAGGTAAGGCCGCTATAACCAGAGAACGCAGAACTTCCTATACTTGTAACACCATCTTCTATTACAACAGTTTTAACACCTTCTTTGAATTTTGTCCAGGGGACATTGTCCCATGCGTAATCGTACATTGTACCCCAGCCGATAATGGAATGTGTGGCAGTTGCTTCGTCGTATGTCCAATATGTATTGTCGCCACATAGATTATCGGTTGTATTTTCCACAATACGTTTAAACACACGCCAACCATAATTAGATGCGTATGTTGCCTTTGCACCGGCGGGGACTATGAGGCTACATTCTTCATCTATATATTTAAAAGGGCCGTATTTACCATCAACAGTTAATGCCGTTCCAGGTAGTTCAAACAAACTTTCTGCAGGAATATTAGATACAATATTTACAAGACTACTACAATAACAGAACGCATCCTCTCCTATACTTGCAACACTCTGTGGTATTGTAATGTGGATAAGGCCGCTGCAACCATAAAATGCATAATCTCCTATACTTGTCACGCTGTTAGGAATAATTGTATTATTACATCCTTGTATAAGTGCATTTGTTGATGTTTTTATTATTGCATTGCAATTATCGCGAGAATCATATACTCTGTTACCACTTTCTACAACAACGCTTGTAAGTCTGCTGCAGCTACCGAACGCACTGCCTCCTATGCTTGTTACACTATTAGGGATTGTTACGCTTGTAAGTCCGCTGCAACTACCGAACGCACTGCCTCCTATGCTTGTTACGCTGTTGGGGATTTCAATGCTGGTAAGGCCACTGCATTCATAGAACGCATAATTTCCTATGCTTGTAACGCTGTTAGGGATTGTTACACTTGTAAGACCACTGCAACCTGAGAACGCACGATCTCCTATGCTTGTAACGCCGTTACCGATTGTAAGCAATTTTAATTCTTCTTTATTATAAAACGGAGAATACCCATAATTGTAAGCTGTTTTATAACTAATGTCACGACCCAAATAAAGGCTTTGTAATGGACAATCATAGAACAGGCCTCTATATTCTGTATAATAAGAATTATGTCCTAACGAAAGAGTTGTTTTCCCATCTTCTATGCGTAGCTCTTTTAATGACACGCATGACTCGAACGCTCTATCTCCTATGCTTGTAACGCTGTTGGGGATTGTGACACTTGTAAGCTTACTGCAATTCCTGAACGCATAGTTTCCTATGCTTGTTACACTATTAGGAATAGTAATGCTTGTAAGGTTGACGCAATAATAGAAGGCATTGTCTCCTATACTTGTAACACTATACGTCTTTTCATTGTACGTTACACTCTCAGGGATTACAACCGTGCCCTGGTATTCATTTAAATAAGAATCAGAATAAAGTCCTTTATATGTAACCTTTAAATTCGATGAACCAGTAATTTCGTAAAATATACCACCGACCTCAAAGTCGTGTGCACCTACCGCAACACTGCATAGCAACGCTACTATTGTAGTAAGCAGTTGCTTAAAGTAAATTTTTCTCATGTATAATATGTTTTAAATGTTTATATGTCTCTATGATATTTAACTAAGTGCAAACGTGTTTTTAGTTTTTTTATCTGAGTTT
>JAZRFE010000046.1:0-55209 GCA_045661205.1 Bacteroidaceae bacterium
GAGCAGCCGACCGAGGGATATTTTCGCAATGCGAAAATTCGCGAGCAAAGGCTGTGACGACTAATTTTGTTCTGCGCTGTGCCTTTTGCACCCTTTTGGGCGCCAAAAGGGTGAGATAGAAAAAACAGCCAATAAATTAACGATAAAAGATTAAGGGTAAAAACTACAGTAGAATACAAAAAAAGGATTGAGGACAAGTAACCCTCAATCCCTATAATAAGTAAAGCCCCCAAACTACTCCCTCACAAAAACATACTCTTTCCCGGGCTTAGTGACAACATCATACTCATAAACCTTGCGCAAAGAGGGTTGCTTGGGAGTAACCTCGCGAGAGACAAGCGGAGCAGCCACATCAGCAGGAGCAAAAAGATGATTAGGGCAATCGCCCTCGGCGGGCTTAAGCCCCTTGCCGCGAAGTGGCACATAAGAACGCAGACGAAGCGTACCCCCCACGCGTGAGCGTACACGCACAGTCTCTACCGCTGCATTTTTCCACGAGACATCAACCACAAAGCCGCCACGAGCGACAAGACCTTTCACGCTACCGGTGTCCCATGCGTCGGGCAGTGCTGGGAGAACGTGCACTGCTCCATCGTGACTTTGCAACAACATTTCGGCAATGCCGGCTGTAAAGCCGAAGTTACCATCTATCTGAAACGGCGGGTGGGCATCGAAAAGATTGGGGTATGTGCGACCGTCGGGGTATTCACGCGTCTTGCCGTCGTTGGGGAGCAGCGAGAGCATATTCTCGATGATGCGGGCTGCGTGGTTGCCGTCGAGCATGCGTGCCCAGAAGTTTATTTTCCAGCCTATGCTCCACCCTGTTGCTTTGTCGCCACGCTGAACGAGGGTGTTGCGGGCTGCCTCGAAGAGTGCGGGGTTGCTATATGGCGATATCTGATTGCCGGGGTAAAGCCCGTAGAGGTGTGAGATGTGGCGATGTTGGTCGCGCGGATTATCGACATCTTCGAGCCACTCTTGCAGCTGATTGTGACGACCTATCTGCATAGGAGGCAGTTGCGCTATTACCGAGGAGAGTGTGTCGCGATAGGCGGCATCGATGTTCAATATTTTTGCGGCGGAAAGCACGCTTGAGAGTGCGTCGAAGGCTATCTGATTGTCCATGGTGCAGCCTGCGGCTATCGAGGGGCCTGTGGGGCCATGCTCGGGGGATAGCGATGGGGCGGCAACCAACCAACCGTATGAAGGGTGCTTCACAAGATAGCTTATGTAAAAGTCGGCGCACCCTTTGAGCACAGGGTAATATTCGCCGAGGAATTTCTTATCGCCGGTAAAGAGGTAGTGCTGCCACAAATGTGTTGCGAGCCATGCACCGCCGTTGGGCCACATGCCGTAGTATGCGGCATCGACAGGACCTGCGACGCGCCACAGGTCGGTGTTGTGGTGGGCAACCCACCCTTTCGCGCCGTAGAGACGGCGCGCTGTGGCACTACCTGTCTCGGATAACTCCTTTATCATTGCGAAGAGTGGTTGGTGGGTCTCGCTGATATTTGTTACCTCGGCGGGCCAATAGTTCATCTCGGTGTTGATGTTGATGGTATATTTGCTGTCCCAGGGGGCGTGCATGCTCTCGTTCCAAATGCCCTGAAGGTTGGCTGGCTGTCCGCCGGGTTGCGAGGAGCTTATAAGCAGATAGCGACCATACTGGAACATCAACGCTACAAGCTGTTTGTCGGTGCCTTTGTGGTAGTCGCGCACACGCTCGTCGGTGGGCTTGCCGGAAGAGTCGCTTGCCGGAAGAGCGAGTTGCACGCGGTCGAACTGTTTTTTGTATGCTTTGATGTGGGCTTTCAGCGCCTTGCCGTAGGGACTTTTGAGGGCTGTTTGCAATGCCTCGGCCGAGCGTGCATCGGCGTTGCCACTCACATTCTTGTAATTAACGTAGTTTGTTGCAGCTGTTATATATATGGTGGCTGATGTTGCGTTGTTTACCTCTAACTTATCGTCTGTGCCACGCAGCTCGCCGTCGCATTTTACCTGCACGCGACAGTTTGCGCGGAGCGCGGCGGGAATGCCCTCTTGCTCTACTCCGTTGCAGCGCATGACAAGCTGGGCACCGCCGGCTACGACTTCGGCTTTGAAGGGTGTGCGAAAGGCTACGCCGAAATTGAGCGCACCTGCCTTGTCGGCCTCGACGTGCATAATAATAGCATCGTCGGCAAGCGACGCAAAGAGTGTGCGGCGATACTCTACTCCACCGACCTTGTAAACGGTTGTCGCTACTGCGTTGCTTATGTTCAGTTCGCGAGAATAGTCGGTTGCCTGTTTATGACCGGGGAAGTGAAGCATCAGCGAGCCTAACGTCAGGTAGCGCATGCCGTGCTGTCCTGTAAAGGCTGTGCGGTCGATGAGTCCTTGTGCCTCGCCAAAGCGGTTGGAGAAGATGAGTGAGCGTATTTGGGGAAGAGCATCGAGAAAGCGGGGGCTGTCGTTGTTGTGAGGAGCGCCCGACCAAAAGGTCTCTTCGTTGAGCTGAAGCTGCTCGTACTCTGTACCGCCGTATACCATTGCTCCCATGCGGGAATTACCCACAGGCAGTGCCTCTACCCATGTGTGGGCGGGCGATGTGTACCACAAACGCAGCTCCTCGGCAACGAGTGCAACGCATATATTCATAAAGAGCAATGATAACAAAAATGCTTTTTTCACGGGGATTTATGATAAAATTGTGTGTTCAACAAGTATTTTCACTCCAAGCAACAGCAACACCGAGCCGCCGAGGAACTCGGCTTTCGACTTGTAGCGACAACCGAAGATGTTGCCTATCTTAAGCCCCACTACCGAGAGCACGAATGTGGTAACGCCTATGATTGCTATTGCCGACCATATTTCAACCGACAATACTGCGAAAGAGACGCCCACAGCAAGTGCGTCGATGCTTGTGGCTACCGCCATAAGGAACATTGTGCGTGGCGAAAAGTCGGGTTCGGGAACAACCTTCTCGCGCGAGAGTGACTCGCGCATCATGTTCATGCCGATGATGCCCAGCAGCACGAAGGCTATCCAATGGTCTACACTCGACACAAATCGCGAGAATGTAACGCCCAAATAAAATCCTATAAGCGGCATCAATGCCTGAAAGCCTCCGAACCAACTGCCCACGCACATAGAGTGGCGGGGCTTTATGGCCTGCACCGAGAGGCCTTTGGCTATGGCTACTGCAAATGCATCCATCGACAGGCCGACGGCAATTATCAATAGTTCAATATATCCCATTAATCTTTATTTTAAAATAAAACTGTCCAAAGACAACTTGGGCACATAGTGCACGCCCCCTTCGCGATAATATTTTTTATCGTCGCCCTCGTCTATTGTTACAAGTCTTATATCCTCGCAACTGCGACCTATGGCGAGTATCATCAGGGGTTCCAAGCTCAAGTTAAGCTCGCGCATGATTGCCTCTTTGTCGAACGCGCCGATGCATATTCCGGCAAGTCCCATTTCGGTGGCGCGCAACAGCATGCTCTGTGCAGAAATACCCAGGTCGATATATACATTTTTTTCGGGCGCAACAGTGGTGCATATTACTATATATGCGTTAGGCTCGGTGCCGGGCAGTGGCAAGTGCAGCTGTGGCAAGGCACCGCCCAAACGTATGTGGGGCAACACTTTTACAGCCTCACTGCTGTTCACCATGCGGAAACGAAGCACCTGTGCATTGCGCGCCGAGGGGATGCGGGTGTTCACCTCGACGATGCTGCGCAGTTGGTCGTCGCGAACGATGAACGAGGAGTCGTAGCCGCGGCAGCTTCTGTTTTTTATCAGCAGAGAGGTGAGGGTGGTTGTCTGCTTGCGCGAGACACCGGCGACGGAACGGCTCTTGTAGTCCTCGAGCTTTTTATCAAGATAGTTATCAGCCATTCTCCTGCTCCTCGTTATTTTTTACTGCATTGTTTATCTGCGATGATGAGTAATAGGGCACCTTGCCCGAGGGTACATACTTGCTCGATGTTGTCAGGTGTGTATCCTGGTCGTCGAAGAAGATGTGGGCACCGAAGGCTTTGAGAAGTTCGTCTTTGCGCAGACCGCCGAGGAAGTAGGCCTCATCGACATACACGCCCCACTTGCGCAGGGTCTTTATCACTCTGAAGTGCGAGGGGAGGCTACGCGATGTAACTATTGCCAGACGTAGCGGCGACAGCTCTATGGAGGTGGGGAGACACTC
This sequence comes from Bacteroidaceae bacterium, assembly GCA_045661205.1. GTDB lineage: Bacteria > Bacteroidota > Bacteroidia > Bacteroidales > Bacteroidaceae > HGM04593. Next base: position 4,187 of record JAZRFE010000046.1, read on the forward strand.
TTGGATGGCCGATAGTTTCATGAGCAGTTTGGCAAACGGGCCCTCTTTCAGGGGTTCGTCGGCATGCTCTTTCTCGTATTTATAGAAGGCCTCCATTCCCTCGCGTTTGAAGCGGCACTCCGACTCGTCGGAGAAGAGAACAGCATCGGCATCGAAGGCTATCTTCACGCGGCTCTCCTCGGGGTCGAAGTCGGTGGGCGGGGCGTAGATGAGTGCCGAAGCGCAGATGCCAGAGTCGATGACACGTTGCACATCCTGCTCGTCTTTGGAGAGGAACAGGTCGATGGAGAACGCCTTGAGGTATTTCGACAGCGACTCGCCGCCCGACAGTGCCACGCGGGTGATGTCGAGCTTATATTGGTCGAGCGACTTGAGCATGCGCATGCCTGTCTCGGGGCTGTTGCGCGACATTACCACCACCTCAACAATGGGGCGGTTGGCCTGCTTGTTGAGTTCGAGCAAGCTCTTCACAAGATAGAATGCTGTTCCTTTCTCCAACGGTTCATCCTCGTGAAGTTCTTGATATTCGCGATATTTCTTTATACCGTCACGCTCAAAAATCTCATTCTCTTTCTCAAGGTCGAACAGTGCTCGCGAAGAGACACCGATAACCAATCTGCCGTCTAAATTCTCCATAGGGTTTATTGTATTACATATTTGCAAAAATAACTCTTTTACCACTCCCATCAACAAGATTTTCATTAAAATTTGCATCGTGCATTGATTTTATGCGTTTAATAACACAGGGGGAGAAAAAACGCTCTATCTTTGCAACGAATTGCAAACTTAGACTGTATGATAAAAAATCTGATATTCGACTTTGGCGGGGTGCTCACCACCATCGACACCAGCCAGGCAATAGAGAGGTTCAAGGCATTGGGTTTGAAGGATGCCGAGAACTATCTTAACTCTTACAAGCAGACGGGAATATTCTTTCAGCTGGAAAATGGTGACATCGACGCCGACACCTTCACCGCCGAACTTGGCAAGCTGTGTGGCAGAGAGATTTCGTACGACGAAGCTCTTGACGCTTGGATGGGGTTTATTGTGAACGTGCAGACGGAGTTCATGGAGTATCTTCAGACGTTGCGTGGCAAGTATCGTCTGGGCGTGCTGAGCAACACCAACCCCTTTCTGCAAGGGTGGGCACGCTCGGCAGAGTTCACCAGTGAGGGGAAACGTCTCGACGACTATTTCGACGAGCTTTATCTGAGTTATCTGATGAAATGTTCAAAGCCCGGCAAGGATATTTACCTGAAAATGTTGAGCGACGGCAATATGCTGCCCCACGAAACGCTTTTTGTCGATGATGGCGCAAAGAACATCGAGGCGGCTGAGGCTGTGGGTATAAAGACGCTGAAGGCTGTCAATGGCGTAGATTGGCGCAAAGAGCTTGAAGATATTTTGAGCAGAGATTAAATAAAGAGAGCAATAAAAAATCCGACCTTGAAGGTCGGATTTTTTATTGCATATTTTGTTTCTTAGAAAGGTACGTTGATACCGAGATTCAAGCTTACATTGCTCGACAGGGGAACAAACTCCTCTGTGACTTTGCCAAGCACCTGGTCCATACCCATAAAGAGATTGAAGCCTTTGGGGTGGATATTGAGCATCCATCCGAATGCACAGCCGTATGTTCCGGCAGCTACGTTCACGTTGGCAGAGAACCATTTGAGGGGTGCTACATTTGCCGAAAGGCGGAAGTCGGTCCATGTGCAATCTTCGAGGAAACGAGTGGTGTTGATAAGTCCCACCGAGAGACGGTTGTAGAAAGGCATTGTGTACTCGGCTGCAAGGTTCAATGTTGCGCCTAACGCCTTTTTGCGTTTGCCGCGGTCGCCGGCATTTTCGAGCTCGTAGAGACCTACAAGGCCGTCGCTGAGTCGCTCTATCTCGTCTTCAAAATTATTCTCGTTATCCTCTTCAAAACTGAACTTATAGTCGGCGGTTGAGAATGTCTTGTCGCCATTGGTGGTGGCTACAACATTGTTGCTCCATGAGATGAATCCGAGGTCGAGCAACGCGGCACCAAACTTCCAATTATCGTCGAGCTTGTACTCGGCACCTAAGTCCACTGCGAATCCTTTGCCGGAAATACCGAAGCCGTCAATTTCCATTCCATTGACATAAGGGTTGCCTGTATTTTCGCTAATCTCTGTCTCGTAGGCCAATCCCTTTACGCTTGACTGAATCTCGGCATTTGTAACTGCTGTCCAGCTATTATCATAGAGGTTGAGCTGTGCCTTGCTGAACTCAGCGTCGATATTGGCAATACCCACAAGGAATTTAAGATTTGCTCCCACGCGCAGATTCTCGTTGATGTTGCGCGAGTGACCCAATGCAATCTCGGCATAAGAGTTGGCGTGCATGCCAAAATCGCTGATGTCGTAGCTTTTATTTTCGAGGCCCTCTTTTGCAAACTGGAAAAGTGCTTTGGGAAGCATGGCGTATGTGCTTGCACGAAAATTTACGCCAATGGTGTTGTAACCGCCAAAGGCTTTGAAACCTGCCGAGATTATCTGAATGTTCGCATCGAAGTGGAGGTTGTTCTTGTCGGAGATATTATCCATGAACTCGCTTGAACTTACCGAGGGGTTGAGGAAAGTGGTTGTCTTGCCATTCTTCACATAGATAAAATCTCCGAGGTTCATGTTACCTCTGATGCCTAAGTTCAAGTTACCATAGATGGGAACAGATATATAGTTCTGACTATTACCGACTGCGGGGTTAATCTCGTGACGATACATGTAACCATCTGTAAAGTAACCCGATATTGTGTGCTGGGCTTTTGCTTGTGCCACGAACAGCACCACTGCTACAAGAGTCAGAATGTATTTTATGTTTTTCATAATAGATGTTTTTATTCCTCTTATTGTTTATTTAGAATTCATCAACATATTCGCCATTAACAGCAATCTTCAGATTTTTGAAGTTTATTGCCTGGTTGGGAGCAAGCGACTCGCCATTGGCACCGCTGAGCTTGGCACGTATAATGATGCCATCGAGATTTTTAATGCTACCGTTTATTTTTATCTCCAAAGGCTGGTCGGCTGTTGTCGCGCTAAGTGTGACAGGAGTACTCTTCACTCCCTTTATAATTTCACCATTCACATCGATGGGATGGAAAGAGAGTTCCACATTGAGAGGTACCTCGGAATTTACGTCGGCCTTTACTGTGATGGCATCTATTGAGAGTTTGTCGAGTGTCTCGTCGTACCAGCCGTCGAGTGTATCCTGATAGATGATAAACGATGTTTTGTCTTTGAGGGCAAGAGGCGCATAGAAAAGATAAGTTCCCTGAACCTTATCTATCTTCTGGTCAAGCTCGAAATTTGTGATAGTCTGTTCGGGTATCTGAGGGTGTATTACATCGACCTCGATTTTGTTGGGAAGTCCGTTGGCACCATTACCACTGAGAATATCGGAGAAGTTGTTGAACTTCTTGTTTACAGCATCTTTGTACTTAACGTGCATCTGCTCCTGAGACATATTTCCATCGGTTGTCAGACAGTAGACATTTTTTGCATCATTCAGTCTGAGTCTATCCTCGCCCAATGATATGTTTTTAACGCTGCCATCTTTGTGTCTGGCCATCATTGCAAGACCTGCCTCGGCGTATATGTGGTTCGATGCCAGAGGGTTGTTCAAACGAAGGTATATCTGAGGATTAGCCAATTTAATATCGGTAGAGTCCTGACTTAACATATCGGGGATGTCATTCAAACTGATGGGGTCGATTTTTATATCCTCAATATCATACTGTATTTTTCCCGAAAATTCCGACACGACAATTTCGGAAAGTTTGGGGGCACACACGTAATTGATATCTTTAGGAAGGTCTTCCAATGTGAATCCTTCGTCCATCTCGTCGCCATATACAACAATGTCGCCGACTACTCTGACGCTCGAAGCAAGCACAAACTCGCCATTCTCGAATTTTATATCGTTTCCGGCTTTTTCAATATCTATGGCAACAACATGGACATTGAAATCCAATTCTCCGCTTTCGACCTTCATCTCCAAAGGCTCGCCATAAAGTTCCTCGTATTTGGAAAACTCGAGGCTACCGGTGTTTTCGTCGTAACATTTTGTTACATTTACCTTTTCATCGCCTATTGCCAGAACGAATTCACCTTCCAAGCCTTTAGGCATCTCCACCTTGATTTCTTCGAAATTCACGTATTTGGTTTTCGATATCAGTTCTGAGTTCTCAGAGACTGTGATAGATGTTCCGAAGTCGGCATCAACACCTATTTTTTTGAGTCCGATAATTGAGGGATCGACCTTGCCTGCTGCCGAGAATTGTGTGATATCGGCACCATTTATAGGATAGCTGATGCTGGAGGTCGCATCTTTTTCCACCCCACCCTTGCGACGACGGATACTTGAAGCTTTGTCGCGTGTGAGCACTGCATTGATAGGTTCGATGTCGGGACTTTTTGTCTCAAAGCCCGGAATCTCTATCTCTTTCGATTCAAATTCGCCCTCTTCGATAATTGCGTATATTACGCTGCCATCTTCCAAAGTGTCCTTTTTCACCTTGCCATCCTCGTCAAGGTCGAGCACACTGTTGAGCACCAAAGAATCCACATTCAAGGGAATTGTAAGATTCTTAACGCTGACACCTACGGTAGTATCCAGATCTGATAGTTTATAGGTACTGTCCACGCACGATACAAACATTGCACCTGCCGCTACCAAGAACATCATTAGTTTTTTCCTTGTCATCATTTTAATTTCTTTATTATTTTGCTTACCAAGAAGTTATTTGTTAAAATGTTAATTTTTGACAAAATTATATATTATTCCTTTATATCGCAAACATTTCCCAAGAAAAAAGCAATGCTAAAATGTTAAACACCAATTAGGAGAACTATCAACACGCCTGTCGCAGCATCAGCACCAAATGGGGAAAATGTGCTCTTTCTCTATTTTTTTACCTATCTTTGCAGGGTATTTACGAAACAAAAAAAACATAAAAGATGAAAAAGACAATTTACCACACAACAGGCACCTGTTCGCGTGCCATAGAGGTGAGCGGAGAGGATGGTCGTATAGTGGATGTTGTGTTCTACGGCGGATGCAACGGCAACCTGCAAGGCATCGGCAGCCTGGTGAAAGGAATGAAATATGAGGATGTAATTGCTCGTCTCAACGGCATAAGCTGCAATGGCCGACCTACGTCGTGCCCTGACCAACTGTGCCGCGCCATAGAGCAGTTGATGAATGAGTAAGTTCATAAAACAAAGTTGCGCTCCACACAGAGCGCAACTTTTGTTTATTGCTGCAATAATGCTATTTTGTCAATTCGTCGGAGAACTCTTCGAGTACCTTCGAGAAGAGGGTGAGAGCCTGAGTCATGGTGCCACGCACCTCACCGCCCGACGCATTTTTATGGCCACCGCCATTGAAAAACATCTCGGCAACCTTATTACAAGGGAAATCATCGACACTGCGCAACGAGACATTTATCTTGCCGGGAGTCTCTTCGCGGAAGAAACATGAGAAACGCACGCCTTTTATCTGCAAAGGCATGTTCACAAGCCCCTCGGTGTCGCCTTTGGTGCAACAGAAGTGCTGTATCTCGTCGTAGCTGAGAGCGAGAAGGGCTGCATTTTTCTTAGGATAATGACGCAGCTTTTTGTACATCATGTACCCCATGAGCTTCATGCGACTGAAAGAGTAGTTGTAGAACACACGACGATAGATAATATCCTTGTCGATGCCTTTTCCAATAAGTTCAGCTACAATAAGATAAATATCCTTACGACCCGACGCGTACGCAAAATTGCCGGTATCGGTCATTATGCCGGTGTAGATGCACTCGCCCATCTCTTTGGTAACCTCGCCAATGGCTCCCAACTGCCAGAAGAGACGAAAAACAAGCTCGGAGGTAGAGCATGCCTCGGGATGGGAAATGGCAACATCGAAAAGAGGAGCAGGATCGAGATGATGATCGATGAGCACTCTTTTTGCAGGCAGAGTTGCGACAACCTCACCTGCTGCGTCTATGCGGGAAAGGGCGTTGAAGTCGAGACAGAAGAATATGTCGGCTGCTTTTAGCTTTTCATCGGCAACCTCGGGAGTCTTTTCGTATATCACTACATCTTCGACACCTGGCAACCAGGCAAGGAAAGGTGGAAATTCATTGGGCAATACCACCGTAACATCCTTTCCGCGTGCTTTGAGGAAAGCTGCAAGAGCGAGTGACGAGCCCATTGCATCACCATCGGGGCGGCTGTGGGTAAGTATCACACATTTTTCACTTTCCGCGAGCAAAGATTTTACTCGTTCAATATTTTGGGAGGCAATTATATTTTCAAGCATATTTAAAGTTTTCTTTTGCGAAATTAACAAAAATGGAAGAATTTTCCAAATTTAGCTGCTGGCTGTTGGTTATTAGCCAAAAGCTAAAATCCCATCCACACAGTTCCAACAGTAGAAACATCGACACAATCGACACCCAAAAGAGTACACTCTTTCATCACCCTGCGACGACTCATGGCATGCAGCCCAGCATCCATCACCACCCTTTTGGCCGGGTATATTTCGAGTACCGCATCCATCGCACCCTTAAAGCCCTTACACAATAGCAACACATCTACCGGCTTGCAAACAGTATCCTGCTGCCAGCTCATGTCGCGTAGCATCTTCATACTATGTCCGCGGAACTCGACAAAGCCATCACGCGAGACTATATTTCCATCGCCATAATCACCTACCACCCACTGCGGCTCTTCCATGACCATACTGCGCAAGGCGGGCTTTAAGATATAGTCAATATCTACCTCGTCGCGCTCGTCAAACGAAACAAGATAGGATGTGTCGCGCGAAACAATCATATGCACAGCAGTGCATTCGGTGGTATTGTAGACAAGCATGGAACCATCATAATCATCGCTACGCAGACTCATCGTCCGAACAAGAGTGAAGAGTAGCGTAAGGAGAAACAAATAGATCATCGAGCGACGTTTAGTGACAACCATCGCCACTGCAAAGAGGAGTGCCAAAGCCACGCCCCATGCAGCAAGTGCATCGATGTAGGGTAATGTTATCTTGGCATAAGGAAGAGACTCGATAAATTGCAACAGGCTGTTCATCAACTGCACAACAGTTCCAAGAGCATAAGCAACGCCACCACTCACAAACGCAATTTTGTTTGTAACCCACAGGAGCACCGACAACGACATCACGAGAAACGACGCAGGCACCACTACAACATTTGCAAAAAGAAAATATAACGGGAACGTACCGAAACAGTACCATATTATAGGCAATGTTCCCAACTGCGCCACGAAAGAGACGGAGAAAATATCTACCGCATAATTATACAGTTTGCCATGCTTGTCGCATGCCAACAGGCGACGCAAAGGAGGTAACAGCAATATTATCGAAAGTACAGCCGCAAACGACAACTGAAAACCAACGTCGAAAAGCGAGCGCGGCGAGAAAATGATTATTGCAATGGCGGCAAAGGCCAGGGAGTTGAGCGACGAGCCGTCGCGACGCACGCAACGCCCCAACGAAAAGAGGGTAAAAAGTATCGCGGCCCTGACGATTGACGGGGAAAGTCCCGCAACAAAAGCAAAGCCCCATATTACAAAAATAATAAATACCTCGCGCAGAACGGCATATATACGTCGGTTGCGCCACGCAGGCAGCAATGTCGATAAAATCATGTAAAAAATACCGATGTGCAACCCCGAGAGAGCAAGCACATGGCTGGCACCCACCGACGAATAGGTCTCTTTAATTTCGCGGGTAAGCTCGCTCTTGTCGCCTATTGTCAGTGCCGCAAGCACCGAGCGCACATCGTCGCTGAAACCGCTACGCTCGTAGAGGTGGACAACCTTTTCGCGCAGAGAGAGGGCGCGCATGCGCAAAGTAGGCTCTACCCTACCCACCTTCTCCCACGAATAGATGGGCAGATAAGCAGTACCTGTAACACCTTTCACATAAAGATAATGCTCGTTGTCGAACTCTCCGGGATTACCCGCGTTGCGAGGGTTCTTTATCTTGGTGGAGAAGGTTATCTTCTCGCCTATGGCAAGATTCTCGGCATCGACACAATTGGCAAGATAGAGATAACAGAGACCCGAAAGACGGCCACCAAGAGTATCAGCATCCTCGCGTGTGAGCATGGCCAGACATTTTGTAGTCTTGTCGCCCATACGTGGTGTTTCAAGAAAATAGGCACTGAAAGCACCCTTCGTCTCGCTCCAGCGCGGTTGCATGGAGAGAGCGTCCTTGTGCCACACGACAGCACCAACAGCAAGCATCGTTGCCATCACCGACACGCCGAACAGCAGGCTGAGCCTCTCGAAAAAGAGCGACAGCGTAGCGAGAGAAAAGAAGAGCAACAGCAACAAAAGCCACACGTCGAGAGTAAGCGTACACGCCGAAGAGAGCGCGACGCCCGCCATCAATGGCAACGCAAGCCTTAGAAGAGGATTATTTTGAAGTGTATAGCCCACCTCGGTTACAATGCACGCAACGCGGAGATAACAGCCTCGGGGTTCTCGGCCTTGAAGACAGCGTTTCCAGCGACAAGAACATCGGAGCCTGCGTCAGCAAGCAGTTTGCCGGTCTCTATGTTCACACCGCCATCTACCTCGATGAGAGCTTTTGAACCGGTAGCAGCAATAAGCTCACGCAACTCCTTCACCTTCTCAATGGTGTGAGGAATGAACTTCTGACCACCAAAGCCGGGGTTCACGCTCATGAGAAGCACCAGGTCGAGCTCGGCGATAATATCCTTGAGCAGCATCACCGGAGTCGAGGGGTTGAGGGTAACACCCGCCATCATTCCCGCCTCTTTTATCTGAGTGACAGCTCTGTGCAGGTGAGTACAAGCCTCGTAGTGGATGTTCATCACGCGTGCGCCGAGAGCCTTCACCGCGTCGAGATAGTTCATGGGATTCACCACCATCAGATGCACATCGAGCTGTTTGGTGCAACCCTTGGCAACATATTCGAGCACCGGTGGGCCAAACGAAAGATTGGGAACAAACACCCCATCCATAATATCAATGTGCAACCACTCGGCCTCGCTACGGTTAATCATATCGAGGTCACTCTGCAAGTTCGCGAAATTTGCCGACAGCAATGACGGCGACACTATCTGGCTCATATATATCGTTTTTTTATTTCTAATTGCGAAGATAATGCTAAAAAGCGAAGTAAACGACGATTATGGTGTAAAAATTATTTTTTTGCGCAGAATTTATAAATAAGAAACAACAAGATGATGACGCTAACGGGAAGACATGTACAAGCATAAAAAACAAAAAGCCCATAGCAAAAAAGCTACGGACATTTGTCGGGGCGACAGGATTCGAACCTGCGACCACCTGGTCCCAAACAACAAGATGATGACGCTAACGGGAAGACATGTACAAGCATAAAAAACAAAAAGCCCATAGCAAAAAGCTACGGACTTTTGTCGGGGCGACAGGATTCGAACCTGCGACCACCTGGTCCCAAACCAGGTGCGCTACCGGACTGCGCTACACCCCGAACGACTTTCGTCGATATTTTTTTATTTCAGAAGATCCAATGCCTTAAACACCTCTACCATCTTCTCAAGCGCGCGATCGACCTGCTCCTTTGTGTGAGTAGCCATCAGCGAGAAGCGGATGAGTGTATCCTGAGGTGAGCATGCGGGGGGAACAACAGGGTTGATGAAGATTCCCGCATCCCACAACATCTTTGTCACCATAAATGTTTTATCGGTGTCACGGATATAAAGAGGAATGATAGGTGTAGATGTATTACCAATCTCAAAGCCAAGTTCGCGGAAATTCTTCAGTGCGTAGTTTGTAACATCCCACAAGTTGGTGAGACGCTCGGGCTCGGCCTTCATGATGTGGAGTGCCTCAATTGCCGCTGCAGTTGCCGCGGGTGTGTTACTTGCGCTGAATATATATGAACGTGCATTGTGGCGGATGTAGTTGATAACCTCTTTGTCGGCAGCCACAAAACCACCAATGGTTGCCAACGACTTGCTGAATGTACCCATGATGATATCTACATCTTTGGTGAGTCCGAAGTGGTCGCATGTACCACGTCCCTCTCTTCCGAGCACTCCAAGACCATGAGCCTCATCGACCATGATGCTGGCGTTGTATTTATCCTTGAGGCGTACAATCTCGGGAAGGTTGGTGATGTCACCCTCCATACTGAATACACCATCAACAACGATCAGTTTTATTGTCTCGGGAGCGCATTTTTTAAGCTCGTTTTCGAGCGATCCCATGTCGTTGTGGCGGAATTTGCGCACTGTTGAGAATGAGAGACGACGACCATCGACGATAGATGCGTGGTCGAGTTCATCGCAGAGGATTGTGTCGCGACGACCTGTCACACATGAAAGAACGCCCAAGTTCACCTGGAAACCTGTTGAATAAACAAGAGCCTCATCTTTGCCTACAAACTCAGCAAGCTCATTCTCCAACTGAATGTGTATATCGAGTGTTCCGTTAAGGAAACGCGAGCCAGCACATCCTGTACCGTATTTTTTCACAGCCTCAATGGCAGCCTCTTTAATTTTGGGGTGATTGGTCAATCCCAAGTATGAGTTTGAACCAAACATCAAGACTTTTTTGCCATTCATCACCACCTCGGTGTCCTGCTCGCTGTCGATGCAACGGAAGTAGGGGTACACACCTTTAGCCATAAACTGCTGAGGAAGGTCGTATGAAGCATATTTTTCTTTAAGAAGTCCCATTATTATTATATTTTATTATTTCTTAAATATTTAAAGGGATTGTGTTTAATTCCCAACTTTATAGGCTGCAAAGATAAGCATTATTTTTAACATAATACCGCTTTTATACCGTTTTTTATACTTTCTACATTTTTGGCACACCATGCTTACATAAACAAAGAGCCTGGCGATTAATCGTCAGGCTCTTTGTTTATATTTCAATAAATTATTTCTTCTTTCCGTTGTACTCGTCAGAAACTGTCAGCTTAGCGCGTCCTTTAGCACGACGGGCTGCCAAAACGCGACGACCGTTCTTTGTCGCCATTCTCTCACGGAAACCGTGTTTATTTTTTCTCTTTCTATTAGAGGGCTGGTATGTTCTTTTCATCGTTATCTATAGTTTATAACATTGTTATGCTTATTTCTTCAAAGCCTCATCAGCTTTAGTCTGGGGAAGGATCTCCTCTGCAAACATGTAAGCACCGGTCTTGGGTGATTTCACCATTCTAACCACCTTAACAAATTTCTCTTTGTTACCGGTCTGAAGTGTAGCGACTGCTTTCTTTGCCATAGTCTATTATTACTTAATTTCTTTGTGAACTGTTACCTTCTTCAAATAAGGATTGTATTTTTTCAACTCCAAACGCTCAGTTGTGTTTTTGCGGTTCTTCGTTGTAATGTAACGAGACATACCGGGAACACCACTGTTTTTCTGCTCTGTACATTCAAGGATTACCTGAACGCGATTTCCTTTTACTTTCTTAGCCATAATTTACCTCCTTATACTTAACCAAGTACCTTAATATCTTTCCATGCAAGATAACCCTTGTTTACAGCATCTTTGATAGCTGCATCAAGACCTACACGGTTGATAATTCTTAACCCCGCTGCACTCACGCGCAACTGAATCCAACAATCTTCCTCTACATAGAAGAACTTCTTAACGAACAAGTTCACGTTGAAAAGACGCTTTGTTCTCTTCAAAGAGTGTGAAACATTGTTACCCACCATGGCTTTCTTACCGGTGATTTGACAAATTTTAGACATTGCTATATATATTTTTTGTTTTAATTCTATGAATACTCCACTCTAACGGGATGCAAAATTACTACTTTCGGCTCAATCTTGCAAACAAAAAAGTAATTATTTTGCTTTTTTCCGCAAAAGATTAATTTTCACATAGTAAGCGAGTGAAAATTTTAAGGGTTTCCACAATGGTTGCCTCGATGTTGGCTTTACGACCGCTATCCTCAATAGTGAGCCTGCGTGTGCTCACCCTGCCATCAATCAGAAACGCCGTCCACACTGTGCCGACGGGTTTGTCGGGTGTACCTCCACCGGGGCCTGCGATGCCCGACGTTGCAATAGCACAATCTGCGTGCATGAGCGACGCAACGCCTGCCACCATTTGACGAACAGCCTCTTCGCTCACCGCTCCGAATGTCTGCAAGGTCGTTTCGGAGACCAAGAGCACATCGCGCTTGACTTCGTTGGCATAGGCCACCACCCCGCCTTTGAATATATCGGAACTACCCGGCACCGAGGTTACAGCCGCAGCCACTCCGCCACCCGTACAACTTTCAGCGACAGCGAACGTAAAGCCGCGCTTGCGCAGCTCTTCGTTTACCTGCACCGAGAGGAAATTCAACTCTTCACTCATACCTTATATTATAATACAGTGCGGGTGAAGGCGGGTTTATCCATGCTGCAAAAATCGCCTTCGAGGAATTTGTAATATCCCACGATGCCTATCATCGCTGCATTATCGGTGGTAAAACCGAACTTGGGTATATATATATCCCAGCCGTAACGTTTGGCATAATCGGCATAAGCCGCGCGAAGTGCCGTGTTTGCCGACACACCGCCCGAAAGGGCTATTCTTTTTATTTTCAAAGCCTTCGATGCTTTGTAGAGCTTATCCATGAGCACAGCCACAACTGTCGCCTCGAACGACGCAGCAAGGTTCTCTTTGTTCTTCTCAACATAATTCTCATCCTCGGCTACGAGTTTGCGAAGAGTGTAGAGGAAAGAGGTCTTGAGGCCACTGAAACTGTAATCGAAGCCTGGGATGTGAGGTTTGCTGAAGGTGTAAGCCTGGGGATTACCGCAACGAGCCAATTTGTCAATAATGGGGCCTCCGGGATAACCTAGTCCCATAATCTTGGCACACTTATCGATAGCCTCGCCTGCCGCATCATCGATTGTCTGACCGACAATCTCCATATCCTTGTAGCTGTTCACCTTGACAATCTGAGAGTTTCCACCCGATACCATCAGGCACAGAAAAGGAAACTCGGGCACGCTCTTTTCCACGCCCTCTTCCTTAATAAAGTGAGCCATGATGTGTCCTTGCAAATGGTTTACCTCGACCATGGGAATACCCAAAGAGGCCGCAAGTCCTTTTGCAAAAGAGACACCGACCAACAAAGATCCCATGAGACCGGGACCGCGAGTAAAGGCTATTGCCGAGAGCTGTTCCTTAGCAATACCGGCCTTTTTGAGTGCCGCATCAACAACGGGAACAATATTCTGCTCGTGAGCGCGCGAAGCAAGCTCGGGAACAACACCGCCATACTGCTCGTGTACCGCCTGACTTGCCGTAACATTGGAGAGCACTGTGTCGCCACGCATCACAGCAGCAGAAGTATCGTCGCATGACGACTCTATCGCCAGGATATAAATCTCTTTATTTTCTTTTAATTCTGCCATAAAAACTCTTTTCGCACAAAAAACGTCTACAAAAGTACAATATAATTTCTTTATTTAGTAACTTTACATCGAAGAAAGTTTCAACAGCGATGATACGGATAGAGCAATACAAGAGCGGCGAAAAGCTACCTACGCTGATGCCGGGAATATTTTTTCACTCCGAGCAGTTTTTTCATATTCTCGAAAAATCTCCCGGCATAAAGCCTATTATGCTTGTCGCCTACGATGGCGAGAAGGAAAAAGGGCATCTGCTTGCAATGCTCAAACACGACTTCCGCATCATTCCGCCGGGCATACACCACTGGTGCAGCATTTACAGTGAAGGGGTATATGCCAACGAAGATACCGACCGCAACGAGATACTTTCAATGTTCATCGACAGGCTGTTGAAAACTCTTGACTTCAGGTACACATTCATCGAGGTGAGATACATTGCCGATACACGCCTGACATACCGCACATTCAGCAAATTCAATTTTGTTCCGCGCAGCGACCTGAGAATATACAATTCGCTGCACAGCCGCAAACCCGAGGAACGACTCTCGCGAGCCTACCATGCGCATATACGTCGCGCAAAGGTACGCGGAGTGACATACAGACAGATAACAAAGAAAGAGGAGATTGAGACGGGCATAAAGATGCTGAAAAAATATTACGTTTCAAAGGTGGACAGATATATCGCACCCACCGAACTGCTCACAGCAATGCTTACGGGACAAGAGGAGTACACCCCCGATACTCGCATGTTTGCCGTATACAACAAAGACGAGAAAATGATTGGTTGTTCCATTTGTCTCTACTCCGAGGGAAGAGCATACATGCTGTACAACTGCGGACTGCGCAAGAGCTATCCGTTGCTCTACCCCGGAATAATGTCGGTGTGGGCAGCAATAAAAGATGCGCACGAGAGAGGATACGCCCATTTCGAGTTTGCAGTATCGGGAACACCGCTAAACAGGAAAAGAGGATTCAAAAACTTCCTGCTCAACTTCGGAGGAAAACAGACAGGAACACTGCGTTGGTACAGGTTCCGCTGGGACTGGGTAAACAAAATATTGCGCAAGATATACGTTTAACACTTTTTTCGCGTTAAATAATCAACGCAACAAACAAAATAATGAGATTAAAGAGACTCCTATTATATATACTGCTCACTTTGTGCGTCATTACAACTACATCGGCACAAAAAGTCACCATTAAGGGAACCGTCACCGACTACAACGACAACCCCATAGAGATTGCAGGGGTACACATAGAAGGGCAGACAGCAGGAACATTCACCGACCTGAAAGGTCGCTACTTATTCACATGCAACAGCAGCGACAGCCTTGTCGTTGTCTACTCCATGCTAGGCTACCAGACACGCAAGAAGGTGTTACGCAACCCACAGGACACCGTCACGCTGAACGTAAAACTCCCCACTGCCGACAACACTCTCGCCGGAGTGGAGATTGTTGATGAACAGCGACAAATGGGCACTACAAACCGCATAAAAACCCCGGATAAGATGCGGTTGATGCCCGACGCCTCGGGCAACGGAGTGGAGTCGCTTATCGCCACCCAAGCCGGCGTCAGTTCGCACAACGAAATGAGTTCGCAGTACAATGTACGTGGCGGAAACTTCGACGAGAACAGCGTATATGTAAATGGTATAGAGATATACCGCCCGTTGCTTATACGCGCGGGACAGCAAGAGGGACTCAGCTTTCTGAACCCCGACATGGTGGGGTCGATTGACTTTTCCACCGGCGGATTCGAGGCTAAATATGGCGACAAGATGGCGTCGGTACTCGACATCAGCTACCGCAAGCCCAGAGAATTCGAGAGCTCTGTTTCGGCAAGTCTGTTGGGCGCAAACGTTTACGTGGGAGCCGGAAATTCTAAAATAAGTTTCTCCAATTCGCTACGTTACAAAACTAACAGTTACCTGCTTGGTTCATTGGAGACAAAAGGCGAGTACGACCCCAATTTTCTTGATTATCAAGCATTCCTCGACTGGCGCATCACCCCCCACCTGAATGCAAGTTTCATTGGTAACATTTCGCGCAACAGATACAATTTCACCCCCAGTGACCGCACCACTACATTTGGCACTATGGAGAATGTGAAAGAGTTCAAGGTCTATTTCGGAGGTTGGGAGCACGACCTCTTCCGCACCACATTCGGTGCCGCTACTCTCAACTACTCGCCTAACGAGTACAACCAGGTGTCGCTGACAACCTCGGCCTTCAGTACACGCGAAGAGGAGACATTTGACATCATGGGACAATATTGGATAAATGACATCGAGAGCGAGGAGAACACAGCTGTTGCAAGCTACATGCAACATGCACGCAACTATCTCGATGCCAACGTGCAGACAGTGGCATTGAAGGGAGTTCACTTCATCAAGAACCACGACTTGCAGTGGGGTGCCGAGTGGAAAAACGAAAAGATAAAGGAGAACCAGCGCGAGTGGGAGATGCGCGACTCGGCGGGATACAACCTGCCCTATGGTAGCGAGAATATAGAGATGATATACAGTCTGCGCTCACACACCTCGACAAGCAACAACAGAGTGTCGGCTTACCTGCAAGACACATATAAATTCAACAGCAGTCTGGGCACAATGTCGCTGAATGCCGGAGTGAGAGTATCATACTGGGACTGGAACAAGGAGTGCATCGTGTCGCCACGCGCGTCATTGGGACTTATACCCAAATTCAACGAGAACCTGACACTGCGTTTTGCTACGGGAATTTACTATCAGGCACCATTCTATAAAGAGTTCCGCGACACGACAAACAACGAGGGCATTGCCACTGTACAGCTGAACAGAAACATAAAATCGCCCCGCTCGACACATTTTGTGCTGGGCAGCGATTATATATTCAAGATGGCAGGTCGTCCATTCAAGTTCACAGCCGAGGCATACTACAAGAAACTCGACAACATCATCCCTTACAATGTAGACAACGTGCGCATAGTGTACTACGGAGAGAATTGCGCAAAGGGATATGCAACAGGACTCGACCTAAAACTGTTCGGTGAATTTGTACCCGGCACCGACTCGTGGCTGACATTCTCGTTGATGGAGACCAAGGAGAAGATAAACAACGGCGAGTGGCTGCCACGTCCCACCGACCAGCTGTTCAACATGTCGATATACTTCACCGACTATTTCCCGGGGACAGACAAGTGGAAGATGAGCCTCAGAGGAGTATATGCCGATGGTCTGCCTTTCGGCCCGCCATACAGCGGCCGCGAGAAGCATATATTCCGAGCACCGGCCTACAAGCGTGTGGACTTAGGAATGTCCTACCGTCTGGTAGACAACGAGGAGAAAAGAATACGCAACGGAATATACCGCTACATAAAGAACGTGTGGCTGGGAATAGACGCGCTGAACCTGTTGGATATAAACAATGTAAACTCCTACTATTGGGTGGCGGACATATACAACCAGAGCTATGCTGTGCCCAACTATCTCACAAGTCGCCAGCTGAACGTGAGAATTCTCGTGGAAATGTAGAATATCCACCTTATTTATATATAAACAGCCCCTTATATAGCAAAAATAAATTATAAAGTGTAATGTTTAAAAATATTTGCCTATTTTTGCAAACTAAGTTAAACACTTTATAACCCCGAGCCGCAAGCTATACAAGCACGGTTCACCTAAAAAACAACAGATATGAAAATATCAAAAATAGAACATCTCGGCATTGCCGTTCCAAGCATCGAAGAGGCACTGCCCTACTACGAGAACGTACTTGGTTTCAAATGCTACAACATAGAGACTGTTGAAGAACAGAAAGTAAGAACCGCATTTCTGAAAGTTGGCGAGACGAAAATAGAACTTCTCGAGCCTACATCACCCGACAGCACAATAGCTAAATTTTTAGAGACACGAGGACAGGGCATACATCACATCGCCTACGCAGTGGAAGATGGAGTGAAAGAGGCACTTGCCGAATGCGAGGCAAAAGAGGTGCGCACAATAGACAAAGCTCCGAGAAACGGAGCCGAGGGATTGAACATTGCATTCCTGCACCCCAAAGCGACACAGGGCGTGCTCACAGAGTTGTGCGAAGAAAAAAAATAAAAAGAAAAGACCATGAGCAAACAATTCGAAAAAATCAAACAGCTCGTCGAACTGCGCGCAAAAGCGCGTCTTGGTGGTGGCGAGAAAGCGATTGAAAAACAGCACGAGCGCGGCAAATATACCGCTCGCGAGCGTATAGAAATGCTGCTCGACAAAGGCAGTTTCGAGGAGACAGACATGTTTGTTACACACCGTTGTACAAACTTCGGACAGGAGAAAAAGAGTTTCCTGGGTGACGGCATCGTCACCGGTAGCGGAACAATCGACGGTCGCCTTGTATATGTATTTGCACAGGACTTCACTGTGTTCGGCGGCTCACTCTCCGAGACAATGGCACAAAAAATATGCAAAATCATGGACATGGCCATGAAGATGGGCGCACCCGTAATCGGCATCAACGACAGCGGCGGCGCGCGCATTCAGGAGGGCATAAACTCACTTGCAGGTTTTGCCGAGATTTTCGAGCGCAACATACTTGCATCGGGCGTTATTCCTCAGATTTCGGGCATATTCGGCCCCTGCGCCGGCGGAGCAGTATACTCCCCCGCCCTCACAGACTTCACACTGATGACCGAGGGTACATCGTACATGTTCCTTACAGGCCCCAAAGTAGTGAAGACCGTTCTTGGCGAACAGGTAACACAAGAGGAGCTTGGTGGCGCAAGCGTACATGCAAGCAAGTCGGGTGTGACACACTTCACCGCCGCTACCGAAGAGGAGGGCATGATGCTCATACGTAAACTCATGAGCTACATTCCGCAGAATAATAGAGAAAAGACTCCCGACCAGCCATGCGACGACCCCATCAACCGCAAGAGCGACCTGCTGAACGAGATAATCCCCGACAACCCTAACCAGGCTTACGACATGTACCGCGTAATAGGCGAGATTGTCGACAACGGAGAGTTCCTCGAAGTACACCGCGACTATGCACAAAACATCATCGTGGGCTTTGCACGCATGAACGGAAAATCGGTGGGCATAGTTGCCAACCAGCCCTGCCGCTACGCGGGTGTGCTCGACTGCAACGCATCACGCAAAGGCGCACGTTTCGTACGTTTTTGCGATGCATTCAACATTCCCCTTGTAACACTTGTAGATGTTCCCGGGTTCCTTCCCGGCACAGCACAGGAGTACAACGCAGTGATACTTCATGGTGCAAAATTGCTATATGCTTACGGCGAAGCAACTGTTCCCAAAGTAACAGTCACACTGCGCAAATCGTACGGAGGCTCACACATCGTAATGGCCTGCAAACAGTTGCGCGCCGACGTGAACTACGCTTGGCCCAGCGCCGAGATTGCAGTAATGGGTGCAGCCGGAGCTGCAGAAGTGTTGTATGCAAAAGAGATAAAAGCTGCCGAGGACCCCAAAGCGTTGCAAGCAGAGAAAGAGGCCGAATACAACAACCTTTTCGCAAACCCCTATCAGGCTGCGAAATATGGCTACATCGACGACATCATCGAGCCGCGCAACACACGTTTCCGCGTAATTCGCGCCCTTGCACAGCTCGAAAGCAAGCGTCAGGGACTCCCGCAGAAGAAACACGGTAATATTCCTCTTTAATCATTACGACCATGAAAGAGAACACAAAGATAGAAGACAGCGCAGTGGTAGCAGCCATCGCCATGGCACTGAGCACCTACTGTGGCGACAATGTTCACGACGAAGAGAGCGGAGTGCTCACAATCACATACGTGAACAAATATTGGAACAATTTGCTATAAACCCGTAACACAAGAGAGACATCATGAAAGAATATAAATACAAAATAAACGGAGAAGAGTACAACGTTACAATCAACGAGGTGAACGACACCACAGCGCAAGTGGAGGTTAATGGTGTTGCATACAACGTGGAGTGGGAGAAGCCCGAAGTTCCCAAGCCCGTAGTGGTTGCCAAACCCGCTGCACCCGCAGCAAAACCCGCCGCTGCTCCCGCTGCTGCACCTGCACCCGCAGCCACAAGCACAGCAGGTGGTTATGCAATAAAGACTCCCCTGCCCGGAGTAATCATAGACATTAAGGTGAATATTGGCGACACAGTTGCCAAAGGTCAGACTGTGGCTATTCTCGAAGCCATGAAGATGGAGAATAACATCAACAGCGACCGCGACGGAAAGGTTGCCTCTATTGCTGTGAGCAAAGGCGAGACTGTTGCCGACGGCGCAGTGCTCATCACACTTGAATAGTACCCAACCACAGCAAACAATAGAAACAAAAAATGGATGCTTCGATGAAGCATCCATTTTTTGTTTTTATTTCACCAAGCGGTTGGTGCGTCTGTCGGGGATTACCACTTTGGGCTTGAACTCGCGTGCCTCTTCGGGAGTCATCGAGGCATAAGCCATAATGATTACCACGTCTCCGGGCTGAAACTTGCGAGCAGCCGCACCATTCAGACAGATAACACCCGAATCGCGCTCGCCTTTTATTATATAGGTAACTATACGCTCACCATTGTTATTATTCACCACATGAACCATTTCGCCCTCGAGAAGGCCCGCTGCATCCATAAGAGTCTCGTCTATTGTAATGCTGCCCATGTAATTGAGGTTAGCTTCGGTAACAGTGACGCAATGCAACTTCGATTTCAACATCTGTAACATCATGGCCGACAATTATTTCACCTCCTTATATTTGATATTATCAATAAGTCTTATCTTGCCGCAGAAGAGCGCAATGCAACCAACGATATAATCGCTGTCGCTCCACTCTTTTATCTCTTGCAGAGTGTTGCCGTCTACTATCTGGAAATATTCGAGTTGCAAACCTTCGGTGGCGTTTATAATATCTTCGACGTAGCTTTTTGTCTCGGCAAGGGTGTGAGCCGCAGCATACTCTACACTTGCAAAGAGGGCGCGAGAGATAGTGAGTGCACGCTGACGTTCGTCGGCCGAAAGCAACATATTGCGGCTGCTCAGAGCAAGACCGTCGCTCTCGCGCACGATGGGACAACCTATAATCTCGACTTTAATATCGAGCTGTCTTACCATTTCGCGGATGATAGCAAGCTGCTGGAAATCCTTCTCACCAAAGTATGACTTGTCGGGAGCAACCGCATAGAAGAGTTTACTTACAATCTGTGCAACACCGTTAAAGTGTCCGGGACGGCAACCACCCTCCATAACTGTGTCGAGGGGAGCGAAACTGAACACGCGGGTATCGGGCTCGGGATACATCTCCTCGACCTCGGGAGCAAAAACAACATCTGCACCGATAGACTCAAGAAGCTGGCAATCGGCCTGTAAATCACGCGGATAGTTTTTCAAGTCGTTCTTGTCGTTAAACTGTGTGGGATTGACAAAAACACTGACTACGGTAACATCGTTCTCGGCAACTGAGCGCTTTACAAGCGAAGCATGACCCTGGTGCAACGCGCCCATTGTAGGTACAAAACCTATGCCTTTACCGGCTTCGCGCTGAGCAGAAAGTTCTTGCTGAAGTTCCGAAATTGTACTAATTATTTTCATTCCAATGATTAATTAACAAAGAGAGGCACACGACACACAAACGGCCGCCACCCGTTCTTCAACTGTCATTTATTAAAAATCGCGTGCAAAGTAACAAACAATTAGGGAGATAACGAAATAAATGAAAAAAAATCTTTATAAATTGGGGCGATTACCTGCCTACACATAGCAAAGAGGAGACATACAAAAGGCAGTTATAAAATGTTTAATAAACTAAATGCGCAACTTTATTCTGCTCACAAATTTGTGTATCTGCTGTTTTTTCAATACCTTTGCAGAGCCTAAGACTACATTCGCAAGGCACCTAAAGAGATGAAAGCGAACAGAATTTTATTTATTACACAAGAAATCACACCCTTTGTTCCGGAATCGGAAATAGCTAATATCGGTCGCAAATTGCCCCAGGACACTCAGGAGCGTGGCCGCGAGATAAGAATATTCACTCCGAAATGGGGTTTTATAAACGAAAGACGCAACCAGCTTCACGAAGTGATACGTCTCTCGGGAATGAACCTTATAATCGACGAAACAGACCATCCGTTGATTATTAAGGTGGCGTCGTTGCAGGCTGCAAGAATGCAGGTGTACTTTATCGACAACGACGATTACTTCCAGAACCGTCTGATGACCGAAGACGCCGATGGCAACGAATACAGCGACAACGACGAGCGTACAATATTCTTTGCACGTGGTGTATTGGAGACAGTGAAAAAGCTTCGCTGGTGCCCCGAGGTAATACATTGCCATGGTTGGATTTCGGCATTGGTTCCGCTGTATATAAAAAGTGCATACAGAGAGGAGCCTTCGTTCCGCGATTCAAAGGTAGTATTCTCTTTGTACGACACAAATTTCAACAACCCGCTTGACGAAAATTTCACAAAGAAACTCCTTTGCAAGGACATGGTGGAGTCGTTGGTCGAGGGCGTGAACACACCCATAACATACGAAGAGTTGGCAAAGCTTGCAATAAGATATAGCGACGGAGTAATTTTGAACTCACCCAACATTCCCGAGTCGCTCATAGCTTACGCCAACGAGCTTGGCAAGCCCATACTTGCACACCAGGATGCCGAGAACTATGCCGACGCCTGCAACGAGTTTTACGATAAGTTCTGATGACTATTTACATGAAGCGTATCCTTTTTATTTTAGTAACGTTAATATCGGCCATTGCATTTACAAGCTGCGATGACAACACAGATATGCTGGGAAGCAGCATCATCCCCGCAGGAGACGCAATGGAGATTGACACAATGACATTCTATGCCAAGAGCCGTTCTATATTGGCAAACGACTCGATATTGGCAAGCACCAACCAAGTCTATTTGGGAAAATACACCGACCCCGAAACCGGGACAGTGTTCTCCTCGGACTTTATAGCACAGTTCAACTGCTTGGAGAACTACGGTTTTCCCACAGAGGGCGTTCTTGGAGACAGTGCATATAAAATAGAGCTTAAACTGTTCTACAACAGCTACTTCGGCGACTCGCTCAACACAATGAAGTGCGAAGTATTCGAGCTTGACAAAACTTTGGAAGAGGGCATACCCTACTACACCAACATCAATCCCGAGGATTTCTACGATGCTGAGAGCGAGCCTATTGCCGAAAAATCGTATTGTGCGATAGACTATGCAATTGCCGACTCCATAAAAGATAGCGACAACTACACTCCCAGCATCACAATAGAGTTACCCTTGGAGATTGGCCACAGGTTCATAAAGAAATTTTACGAGACCAACGAGGCCGGAGATTCCATAGGAAGAGAGAACTTTGCAAACTCCGGGAACTTCATCTCAAATGTGCTCAAAGGTTTTTATGTTAAATGCACACAGGGTGACGGAACTGTCATCTATGTGAATATGGCACGTATTAACCTC
Organism: Bacteroidaceae bacterium; assembly: GCA_045661205.1. Classification (GTDB taxonomy): domain Bacteria; phylum Bacteroidota; class Bacteroidia; order Bacteroidales; family Bacteroidaceae; genus HGM04593. The sequence goes on from JAZRFE010000046.1 coordinate 27,037, forward strand.
TATTTCCAGCATTATATCACAAGTACAAGTGGCAAGAAGGACTCGTTGGCAACAGCCATCGCAACATTCTCGTCAACCAAAGAGGTGTTGCAGGTGAACAAGTTCGACAACGGCAACCTGAATACATTGATAGAGGACAATTCGTGTACATATCTCAAGACACCGGCAGGCATTTTCACCGAGGTGGAACTACCCATAGCAGAGATTGCCGAGAACACAGACACTCTGAACCTCGCAAAGATTACATTCACACGATATAATCAAAAGAGCGACTATCAGTATAAATACACCGTGCCGACAGCTCTATTGATGGTGAGAAAGAGCGATATGTACAATTTCTTCTTGAAGAACGGAACGTACGACAAGGTAACATCGTTCTACTCTACTTTCAACGAGACATACAACCGCTATGTGTTCGAAAATATTTCGCGCCTGATAAACTACTGCTACACCGAGTATGAGAAAGGTACTGCGGCCGATGCCGATTGGGAAAGCAAAAACCCCGATTGGAACAAAGTTGTTCTTATACCCGTAACATCAACAAAAGACAGCAACGGCAACATCGTAGGCATCACACACGACCTTAAGATGAGCAGAGCCAGACTGCGCGGAGGCAACGACCCCATTGCCATAAAGATTGTAACGAGTCGCTTCAAAGACGAATGGTAACAAATAAATAGATATAAAAAAAGATAGAGACACTCACGTGTCTCTATCTTTTTTTATATCAAACCGCTACTACTCTTCGGTAGTCTCAGCTTTCTTTTTGCTCTTTCTTGCAGGCTTGCTCTTGAGAGCTGCAATCTCTTCGTTGAGAGCCGCAATCTCCTCATTCTGGTTAGCAATCATCTTGAGCAACGCATTCAACTCTTCGTTGTCGATATCCTCGGGATACTGTGCATTTACGCGAGTGATGAAGTCGGCAAGGATATTCATGTAGTTGGTGAAGGCGTCGAAGGGCGACTCGTAGATGCACTTCTCGGTGATGATACCATTCTGTTTGGTAGTCATGTAACGGAAGTTATCTGCTGCCTGAAGATAATCCCAGTCCTGTTTGAGTTTGCGGTCGTCGGAGAGTGCTACGCGCTCGGCAACGCTATAAAGTTTGTTGAATGCCTCGTTCTGCAATGAGTTACCCAACCATGAGCTGGCGTCACGCTCTTCGTCCATCCATGACAAGGGATAGGGAACATCCAACGCACCCACCGATTTTTCGTTCTCGACAAGTTCTGTGGGAGTAGAGAATGTTATTCCACGTTCCTTGGCACATGCGGGAAGTGCTTTCATGAACTCGAGGATGTTTGACGAAAGGGGCTGAGCCATTCCAAAGGCTGTAAGATTCATGAAGATATTGATAATCTTCTCGTCTTTGGGGAAGTCGGCAATCCAGTCGGCATATGTCTCGGCAAAGAGGGGATACTCGCTCCATGCCTGATTGGAGAATCTCAATGAGAGGTCGTCAGAGAGTTTGTAATCTCTCAACAACAGTTTGAGACCGGGGGCTGTAATACTGTTGTAAAGGAAGTGAGGACTCTTCCATGCAAGAATGTGCTTGGCACCCTCGCTGAGCATACCTTTGAAACCCATCTGTGCCGCCATTTCAGAAATCTCGTTCGAGTAGATGAGACCTGAGTTGCGAAGCACTTTGGGTGTCTGACCGAAGAGCTCTTTAATCTTGTTGTTCATTCTCTGAACCTCGTTCTTGAACACGCTGCGTGAAACAAGTGAAGAGAGGCCATGAGAATAGGGCTCGGAAAGGAACTCGCAGCAGCCTGTCGCATTAAGTTCGTGCATAAGCTCTATTACCTGAGGAGCATACTGCTCGAGAATCTCAAGACCTACACCCGACACAGAGAGTGCCACTTTGAAGTAGCCATTGTTCTCTTTTATCATTTCAAGCAGAGTGGTCAGAGCCGGAACGTATGACTTCTCGGCAACCTCGGTTACATTGCTTTCGCTGGCAAAATCATCATAATAGTAGTGATCGCTGCCAATATCAAAAAAGCGGTATCTTTTCAGCTGTCTCAACTGATGAATCTCAAAGTAAAAACAGATTGTTTTCATAATTTATCTTGACATTTTAATTTACCAACCAATTACTCTCTCATATAAGCCTCGGAGTTTAAGGCCCACCTTTTCCCATGTAATTTCATCGACCTCGCGACGTCCCTCAACCTTGAGGTATTCGTAAAGTGAGTCGTAATTACATATTGCATATATTGCATCGGCCATTGCGTTAATATCCCAATAGTCGGTCTTGATACACTTGCTGAGAATCTCGGCACATCCCGACTGTTTTGAGATAATAGTGGGAACGTCGCACTGCATTGCCTCGAGAGGCGAGATTCCGAATGGCTCACTCACCGACGGCATTATGTACACGTCGCTGGCCTTGAGACACTCGTACACCTGACGGCCGCGCATGAATCCGGGGAAGTGGAAGTGGTCGGCAATGCCACGCTCGGCAGCCAGACGTATCATGGCGTTCATCATATCTCCGCTACCTGCCATGCAGAAACGGATATTCTTGTTCTTTGACCTGTTAAGCACCATTGCAGCAGCCTCCACAAAGTATTCGGGGCCTTTCTGCATGGTGATACGACCGAGGAAGGTAACAACCTTTTCATTGGGTATCTTCTTGGGCACAATATCGAGAATCTCTTGCGGCAGAGGGGTAACGGCATTGTGTACCGTTGTCACCTTATCGGGGTGCTGGTGATATTTGTCGATAACCGTACGACGTGTAAGCTCACTCACGCAGAAGATGTGGTCGGCATAGTCCATACCATTCTTCTCTATTGCGTAGACTGTGGGATTGACATTTCCGCGACTTCTGTCGAAGTCGGTTGCATGAACGTGTATCACAAGTTTCTTACCCGACACCTGCTTTGCATGTATTCCCGCGGGGTATGTGAGCCAGTCGTGGGAATGGATAATATCGAACTGTTCGCTACGAGCAACAACACCCGCTATGATGGAGTAGTTGTTTATCTCTTCGTGAAGATTCTCGGGATAACCACCGGCAAAGTCCATGCATCCTAGGTCGTTGGTGTGCATGTAGCTGAAGTCGTTGTATATGTGGTCGCGGTAGCGGTAATAATCGTCGGGGTTGATTATCGCTCCCATACGATTGGAAACATAGTCCCAATCGACGTTTTTCCATACGATGGGCACTGAGTTCATACCCACTATTTTCAGGAAACTTTTATCTTCGTCGCCAAACGGCTTGGGGATGCAGAACGTGATGTCCATGTCTCCTTGTGCGGCAAGACCTTTTGTCAAACCGTAACTAGCCGTTCCTAATCCGCCGGAGATATGCGGCGGAAACTCCCAACCGAACATTAATATCTTCATATCAATTATTCCTCCGATTTTGGTTCATACTTTTTTATCAAACTGCTTGTTCTGAGGATGGCAGCCACATTCATGGCGAATGCAACGGCTCCACGACCCTTAAAGGGCGGATTACCATCGAAGAGTTCGGGAATTGAGCCGACGCAGTGCTGCATCAGTTCATCCTCGAAACCCACCATCTGGCGCTCTACATAGGATAGACCGCTAAGCTTATATGTCTTGAGATATGCTTCGTAGTAGAATCCGCCGAGCCAGGGCCATACAGTGCCTTGGTGATAAGCATAGTCGCGCTGTGTCTGCGGGCCAACGTAATTGGGATTGTAGCCGACACTCTTGGGAGAGAGCGAACGCAAACCGCGAGGGGTAAGCAGTTCACGGCTGACAATATCGAGCACTTTTTTGCGCTGCAAACGGTCGAGCGGAGAGAAATCGAGTGCACTCGCTAGTATCATATTGGGACGCACGCTCCAGTCTACATAGTCGCCGTCTACGTAATCGTAGAGATAGCCATGCTCGTTGAGGAAGATTTCGGTAAATGCCTTGCCCGCGATTGTAGAGAGACGCATGAGCATGGATGCCACGCTCTTCTCGTCCATCATCTCGGCTATCTGCTGTACAAACTTAAGAGCATTGTACCACAAAGCATTTATCTCTACCACATAACCTGTGCGAGGAACTACGGGCTGACCATTTGCAGTAGAGTTCATCCATGTCACAGCCTTGTCAGTGCCACGTGTAGACATCAGACAGCTGGGCATGAGTTTGAGGTTGGAGTGGCGGTTGTCGTGTAGATATTTAATGATATCTATGAGCATTTTGCCATATTTATCCTTGCACTCTTCGAGACCGTACTCGTTGGCATATTGCTGGAGTGCCCACACAGCCCACAAGAGCACGTCGGGATGCTCCATCTCGTATATTTTCACAGATATGCGACGGTCGTTCATAAAGTCGTAAATAGCCTTTTCGGCTGTACGCATAATCTTTTCAAAGAGTTCTTTCTTGCCAAGGCTCAATGTGATGCCGGGGAGCGACACGAATAGGTCGCGTGCACGACATTTGAACCAGGGAAAACCGGCGAGAAGGTATATCTCGTCGCCCTGAACATTGATGAACTGGTTGGCAGCACACTCTATGCTGTGCATGAAGTTGTCGCGAGGGGTGCGGATGGCCTCTTCGTGGTCGAAGGCAGCCTTCATGCTGCGGGGAGCCATTTCGGAAATACCGCCCGAGAAAACGATGCTTTCGCCCTCTTTCATCTTCACCTCGAAATATCCGGGAACGTAGAGGTCTTCGTTGAAGTCGTAACCACGCTCAAGCTCTTTGGTATACTCTATGCCTCGGTACCAGTCGGGGCGATAGACAAACTCGTTCTTTTTGTTGAGCTGCATGAAAAGTGTGGGGTAATTCTCGTACATGCATACGCTGATACCATTGTCCACTGTTGCATACTCGCGGCTCGCCACCGAATTTTCGTGGGTGTACTCTCTAACGCTGCGGAATGCGAGGAAGGGTCGCAGACGCAAAGTCATGGGAGTATTTGCCTTGAGCAAAGTGTATCTTATGAGTATGCGGTTCTCGTGATGCACAAAGGCCTTCTCTTTTTTAAGCAGAACTCCTCCTACGTTGTACACCGTCGTGGGAACGCGCTCCCATGTAAACTCACGGATGTATTTGTTGCCTCGGGGACTGAAATTGTCTCCATTGTACTTGTGCAGTCCCAAGTTAAATTCCGCGCCATGCAACACCACTGTTTCGTCGAGCGAGGAGAGAAGAACGTGGTTCTCTTCGTCTAATTCGGGAACGGGAACCACCAAAAGTCCATGATACTTACGTGTATTGCAATCCACGATTGTAGAGCAATGATAAGCACCTGAGCGATTGGTTCTCAGAATCTCCTTCTGTAACGACTCTTCCAAGTTTGTCATGAGCGTTTTTTCAAATCGCAAATAACTCATCTTCTTATCTGTTTATTATATTTATTATCACACAAAAAGCGCATACTAATGTATACACCTTTCAAATTTAGGAATTATAAAACATATTAACAACATAAAAAGCATTTTTTTTATAAAAAAGCCCAAAAACCTATGTAAAAATGTTAATCTGTAAAGAGAGAGAGGGTTATTTTGTAACCTATACGATGAATTTTTGTATTTTGAGAACTGACAAAAAGCCCCATATCCACATAGGGGGTGGAGACGCCGTAACCTAACTCCATATAGGGGCACAAGTGTGAAATGAACAGCATATTATAATAGATGTATTCATTCTGAAACAGTCGCACGCGGGGGAACAATTTCTGCAACGACAGGAACGGTGCTTCGTACGTAAGGTGGGCGCGCGCGTATTTGTTGGCAGCATTGTACCACTCGGAGTCGAGCAGTTGGAACACTCCACCTAGCTCTTCGCTGCGTTCAAGCGGCAAGTTACTATGTTTCAAGAAACTGTAATCGACAAAGTAGACATCTTTAGTGTAGAAATAGCCACCAACTCCGAAACGCATATAAAGCGAATTTCCGTCACCCACACCCATTTTGTACTGCACATCAAGTTCGGAGCGCGTATAGATGCTGTTCGAGCCGAACACCCCGTTCATACCCTGCTCCACATCCCACGCAAACACCGGATATTTAGAGTCTAAATTTATTTTGCGTCCCTCTTTCATATAATAGTATGTTCCGGGACGCCAAGTGAGACGCAAGTGGGGAGCAAACTGCACATATCTTTTCTGCACCGGCAGGTCGTAGTCGTCAAGCTGTTTGTCGGCATCGCCACGTAGCGTGCGGCGGTGAAAATTGACACCTGCAAGCAGGGCAAGACCATTGCTTATTTCGCTCTCGTGAAAAGCCTCGACATAGAAATTGCGGAAATAGCTGAGATTGAGATTTTCAAACTTAAGCGAATCGACAGCGATACTTTTTATTCTGTCGAGTACCACACTGCTGTAACTCCTGTTACCCTCGCCAATGTCAAAACCCACCGCCCCGAGACGTAGAGGATTGTAGGAAAAGTTCCCGCGCACGTTCCAATAAAAAGCATGTTGCTTGAAATTGTAGCCCACCCGAGGGCGGAACTGCAATTCACGATTGCCATGCAGAAAGCTGCGCATATTCATGGACAATTTATAGGAGAGGCCACGACTTGTACTGTAATCGACCGACGATGGGCTTATTATAGGCGAGAACCTTACGTCGCCACCATCCCAATCGTAGGAGTGACTGCTGACCATAGCATCGCCCAAGTTCCACACCCAATGCTGCGAGACCTCCGACTCTTTTTGCGAGTCTACGGCACAAGCAAGAAGTGCTTCTTCACAGGCAGTGAGCGGCACAGTACGATGCTCGGCAACATAAGCGGCAACATCGGCCATTGCAACCGTGTCCCATACCACACGCGAGCTTCCGCTAAGATTGTATTCGCTTTCGTCAGTTTTGAAAGCCGCAGCTCGGTTCACAGGCAACACATACTTATAGTCGAAACAGCCAATGGCACTCATTTTCAATTTATTGCCGAGGAAATTGTAATCCACATCAACACAAGCATCATGCACAATAGCAGGAGCATCGCCACGTCGCGCCATTTTATACACTGCCCTAAACCTGCACTGCTCGTCTCTACCGCTCATGGCAAATTCGCTGATGTTGCACGAATCGTCGAGCCACACCCAACCATCGGATAACAATTTTATATTATCGAAACGCGCAGTAAAAGAGACTCGCACCATGCTGCTGTCCGCCGAGAGAGAGTCGGCACGATAGATGTAATATTTTTGATAATCGGGATAAAGGGGCGAAAACACATTTCCCTGTAACAACATATCGTCATAAGGATTCACCTTCATAAAATCCACCAGCCTCTTTATCTCGCCTCGGCCATGCTCAAAACTTGTATTATATGCCTTGCGACGAAGTTCCAGCACACCGTAGTCGGTGTAATACATCTGATAGAAAAGTTCGGTGACATACTCATCGGCCTCTTTATCGAAACGCGCCATTCCGGGAAAGGTGTTAAGTGCAAGATTATTCCTGAGCACCGACACGCGCTGTTTGACATAGAGATTACCAAAAAGTTCTCCTATATTATAATTACCGGCAGCTCTACGCTCGAAAAGCCGAGCCATGAGGGTATCGGCACACGCATCGCTCACTGCCGCGCACAACGGCACCGAGGCTATTACCAGCCACAGTGCAAGCAAGTATTTACACAATGCGTACATAATATAAGGAGTCTGCAAACATATAAACGGAGCTGCGCAAAATAAATTGCGAAACAGCCCCGTTTAAATAAAAATTATGGATTTTTATTTTCTGAAAGGAGATTACTACAAAGCCGCCTTTATGCGCAATACTTTGTCGAGCAAACCTTCGAGAAGGTCGAGCTTGAGCATGTTTGCACCGTCGCTCTTTGCAACAGTGGGGTCTTCGTGAGTCTCGATGAAGAGTCCATCGGCACCTACGGCGATAGCAGCCTTAGCCATTGTCTCGATGAGCTCGGGCATGCCACCTGTAACGCCGGCAGTCTGGTTGGGCTGTTGCAGCGAGTGGGTAATATCCATCACTACGGGATAGCCAAAGGTTTTCATCTGAGGTATTCCGCGAAAATCGACCACCAAGTCCTGATAGCCGAAGGTGGTACCGCGCTCAGTGAGCATCACTCGGCCCTCGCCTCCCTCGGAGACAACCTTTTCGGCTGCAAACTTCATTGCCTGAGGCGAGAGGAACTGTCCCTTCTTGATATTTACAATGCGACCGGTCTTTGCCGCTGCCGACAGCAGATCTGTCTGACGACAAAGGAATGCAGGTATCTGCAACACATCTACATATTCTGCCGCCATTTCAGCCTCTTCTACCGAGTGAATATCGGTAACAACGGGGATATTGAATGTCTCGCGCACCTTGCGTAATATGCGCAAGGCAGCCTCGTCGCCAATACCTGTAAAGGAGTCTATTCTTGAGCGGTTGGCCTTGCGATAAGAACCTTTAAAAACATAGGGTATACCTCTGTCGCTTGTCATTGCAACAACTCTCTCGGCTATTCTCATGGCCATATCTTCGTTCTCGATGACACAGGGGCCTGCAAAAAGGAAGAACTTATCAGTAGCAGTCAAATCTCGTATAGTCATGATTCTTTATTTTGGTATTATAAGGTTTAACTTTTCTTGCATTATCTTTATATTCAAGGGGTAGATGGGTGCAAAAGGGCGTCCGTCTATTCCGGCGCGAGCATCGCCCGCACTCTCTATCACTATCTCTGTGGTGCGATAAGGCTCCATCAGTTTGTAGTTCATTATTCTGCGTTTGAGCAACATATAAACACCCTGCAAAAGTCCGAATAGCTTAGGGAGTTTTATCGCCGACACATCGAGGAAACCATTATATGGCACTGCGCTGGGTGTCATTCCGTAGCCTCGTGCATTTCCAATACACAGCATCATGAAGGGGCCCTCTACTGTGTGGTTGTTCAGACGCATCTTTATATCAAAACTGTTGCGGTGCATCAACAACATTGTAAGTGCTCTGATGTGTGACAACCATTTTGCAAACGGAGTCTTCATCTTTTTATTTGCAATCTCCACAATGTTGGCACTGAGACCGATGTTCACCACATTCATAAAATAGCGTATCTGTTCGCCATCATTGGTAGCGTATTTGCAACAGCCTATGTCTATTTTTCTTGTTCGGCCGGCTATTATATAATCAATGGCGCGTTTATAGTCATTCTCGCCTATACCCCAATAACCGGCAAAATCGTTGGCAATACCGTTGGGGATTATTCCAAAAGAGACATTGTCTCTGTTCTCGGACAACATTATTCCGTTGAGAGCATCCTGCAAAGCACCGTCGCCGCCCACCACAACTATCGTCTCGTAGCCATTGTCGGCAAGCATGCGGGCAAGACGTTCCACCGAGCCGTAATCTTCGGACTGAATGTAGTCGTACGTTACGCCCTTCTCTACAAGATAGGCCCTTATTTCGCGCCATCTTTTTATCTTATTCACTGCGCCTATGCGTGGGCAATATATTATTCCCCATCTTCGGCGGTCGTCAAGTCGCGATGACACCATAATACATCTTTTTTATAATTTCAACCTTCTCCTCTGTGGGGAGCGAAGAATTTATCCAATTTATTTTCAAGCCGCGACGTTCCATTCCTCGAAACCACGTCATCTGCCTTTTTGCAAACTGATGGATAGCAATCTCGAGCCCCGAGTGCATTTCGTCGAAACTCATTGCACCCATAAGATAGAGTGTCACATACTTATACTCAAGGCCGTAGTATATGAGCTGATCGCTCGTAAGGCCGGCATCGAGAAGCGCGCGCACCTCATCGACAAGTCCCTCGTCGAGACGCGCTTTAAGGCGACGGCTTATACGTTCGCGACGTACCTCGCGGTGGACATCAAGTCCTATTATCAGCGATGAGAGCAGAGGAAATTCGCGCTCATGCTGCGGGGTGCGTGCATAATGCTCTTCAATCTCTATCGCACGTATCGCACGTTTCTTTGTATCGACATCGGTGGTATTGTGCAACGTCTTGTAGGTCGCAAGCATCTCGGTAAGCTGTTCCAGGGTGAACTGTTCGAGACGCTCACGCAGTTCGGGATTCTCGGGAACGGGTATAAGACGATAGCCGCGTAGTACCGACTCGACATACAACCCACTGCCACCACACAGTACAGGCACTGCCCCACGTGTAACGACGTCGTTGTAGGCATTCAAAAAGTCGCGTTGAAACTCGAAGAGGTTGTACTTTTCACCGGCATCTACAATATCTATAAGATGATAAGGAACACGTGTTGCACCCTCGCCATACTCCGAGAGGTCTTTTCCTGTACCTATATCCATGCCACGATAGACCTGACGGCTGTCGGCACTGAGCACTTCACCGCCCATAGCACGAGCCACCTCCACAGCCAACGCGGTCTTTCCGCAGGCAGTGGGGCCTATTATAGACACCAGGTCGTATCTGTTCAACTTCTCCATCTGTAACATTGCAACGACAAAAATAGGTATAATCTTCCATTTCCCGAAACTTTAAAGAAATTTTCTTTATAATCGGCCATATTTGTCAAAAACAACAGTTTGCACCCGCGTGACAGAAGAAAAAATAAGTTAATAAAATAAAAAGTAAGACTCTTTCCATTCTATTACAAGCGATAAAGGCTATCTTTGCGTAAAATACCATTACCACAATGTACGAAAGCCTTATGTGCCTACCCTATTTTCAGGGCATGAGCAAAGACGAAATAACATCCATTCTCGACAAAGTGAAATTGCTGTTCGACAGACACGCCGACGGAGAGAAAATTGCAGCCCAAGGCTCGCCATGCAACAGTCTCACATTGCTGGTGCGCGGAAAACTGACATCGAAATGTGTATCGCCCGACGAACGCTACACACTCACCGAGGAGATAGCAACACCCTTTGCCTTTGAACCATACTCGTTGTTCGGTCTGTCACCTACATACAGAAGTAGCTATTATGCCAATGGCGAGTGCGACACACTGACAATAGAAAAGTCATACCTTTTCAACGAACTGTCGCGATACAATATTTTTCTTATGAACATGATGAACCTGCTGTGCCAGCGTGCACAGTTAAAGACTTCGCAAATATGGAACGCTCGACAGCTACCGTTACCCGAAAAGATAGTGGAGTTTATTGCTGTCAGGTCGGAGTCGCAGGAGGGATGCAAGACTTTGCAGATAAAGATGGATGACCTTGCCGACATTCTGGGCGAGACACGCATAAATGTTTCGCGTGCACTGAACCTGTTACAGGACAATAAACTGATAGAGCTGCGACGCAAAGAGATACACATCCCTTCGTTCAAGCTGCTTGCAAGCTACAAGAGCGAGCAAGATTGCGAGTGATGCAAAAAGTTATCATTATTAATATATAGTAGTAGTAAATATTTTAGCATTTACGACCGGCTGACATGATTTTTAGAGAGTTCTAAAAATAAATTTGTAAAAAGCATTGCTTTTCCCATAAAAAAGCACTACCTTTGCCGACGCAAAAGCAAATTAAGGTTGGTTCCGTAGCTCAGCTGGATAGAGCAACGCCCTTCTAAGGCGTGGGTCGAGCGTTCGAATCGCTCCGGAATCACAAAGAAGAGAACTGAGCATCAGTTCTCTTCTTTGTTTATAAATTAGGTGCGCGCATAAAAAAACAGATAAATTCATTTTGTGCTACCCCCTCATCTTACACTATTTTTACAAACTTAAATAAGAAATCATGAAAAAACATAAATTCAGTCGTTGGATGGTCGCTGTGCGACCCTGGTCTTTCCCTGCATCGGCGATGCCTGTTGCAGTAACACTTGCCTATTTATTTTGGAAAGGAATGGAGATTGATTGGCTCAGTGGCGTATTGGCTATTATTAATGTGGTGGTGTTTCACGCTGCGGGCAATGTGTGGAGCGACTATTTTGACTTTCGCAAGGGAGTGGATGCCGAGGATACTTTCGGCGCAAAGACTATGACAAGTGGAGAATTTACCCCGAGCGAGATGTCGAAGTTGGCTATCGGGCTTCTTTTGACTGCACTTGCAATGGGTGTCGGGCTGATGGCGCGCGTCGGGCTGCCTCTTTTCTGGTTCGGCCTTGCCGGTGCGTTGACTGTGGTGTTATACCCTCGTCTGAAATACAGTGCGCTGGGTGACGTTGATATTATGCTTGCTTATGCACTGCTGCCCACACTTGGAACATCCTTTGTAGCAACAGGCTGTTTGCAGTGGGAGGTGCTGTGGATAGCACTGCCCGTAGGGTTGATAACCGTAGCAATTCTTCACTCGAACAACACACGAGACATTGCCACCGACAACCGCGCGAAAATATCGACATTTGCCATGAGCATAGGCCGAAACAGTTCAAAGTGGGTGTATGCGGCAGAGGTTTTATGCCCCTTTGCATGGATTGCCGGTTGTGCCATTGCCGGAGTATTCCCCTTGTGGGCATTGCTGACACTGCCGGCGATTGCTCCCGCTTGGCAGGGCGCACGCGACATGTTGCGACACGATGAACAATCGACAAATTCTATCGCCAACCTCGACGAGAGGACAGCCAAACTGCAATTAATGTTCAGTCTGCTATTCACTTTGTCATTTATTATTGCCTCGCTGATATGAAAAAGCTGACTCTCGCCATCGTCACAGCCTTTGCGCTATGGACTGCAATGTTCTCGCCGCAGACTGCTCCTTACATCAACTTCTGGGTTGCAATGAGTATTTCGGCAACCATCCTGATAGGTATTGCTACGTTTGCCCGTCCATCGTGGCCGCGCGATTTCAAATGGAGTTGGTCGGAGATTGCTTTAGGTGTTGTAATAGCTGTGGCGTTGTGGGGCATTTTTTGGATGGGTGACAAAATCTCCCAACTGATTTTTGACTTTGCACGACCGCAGGTCGATTCCATTTATGCCATGAAAGATGGCTCTTCGTCAACGCTTATAGCATTGGCGTTGCTGCTGTGGATAGGCCCTGCCGAAGAGATTTTCTGGCGCGGATATGTACAGCGCACACTTTCGCAACGATGGGGAGCAAACAAAGGTTTTATTATAGCAACTGCAATATATACGCTTGTGCACATAGGTTCGTTCAACTTCATGCTCATAATGGCTGCAATGGTATGCGGTATTGCGTGGGGGCTACTCTATCGTATTATGCCCGAACGCTTTACAGCTATCACCCTGTCACACGCATTATGGGATGCGGCGGTATTTGTAATATTCCCCATAGTGTAGGAGTTGCGCTCAAATTTTGTTGCAACGGTAATTTGTTGTAACTTTGCAAAATCCGATATTATCATAACCACAGAAACAGACAAAAATGCTAACGCTTGACAGAATTTATCATGCATCGTACATTCTTAAAAATGTGATACGACGCACCGACCTTATAAATGCCCCCAAAATAAACCCCGAAAGTAAAATATTCCTGAAGCCCGAGAACCTTCAGCTCACAGGTTCATTTAAGATACGTGGCTCGTACTATAAAATTTCACAGCTCTCTGACGAGGAGAAAGCCAAAGGCGTTGTTGCCTGCTCGGCGGGAAACCATGCACAGGGTGTTGCGTTGGGTGCTGCGAAGAACGGCATTGGCAGTATCATTTGCCTGCCCGACTGCGCTCCTATCTCAAAGGTAGAGGCTACTCGTAGCTACGGAGCCGAGATTTGCATGGTCGAAGGTGTTTATGACGACGCTTATCAGAAGGCGTTGCAGTTGAAAGAGGAGAAGGGCTACACATTCATACACCCATTTGACGACGTTGATGTAATTGCCGGACAGGGCACAATAGGTCTTGAACTTATCAACCAACTGAAAGACCTCGATGCAGTGATTGTACCTGTGGGTGGCGGCGGACTCATTTCGGGCGTTGCCTATGCAATAAAATCGCTGAACCCCAATATCAAGATATATGGTGTGCAGTCGAGTGGCGCACCCAGCATGTTCAACTCAATACATAATGGAAAGATTGAGCGTCTGTCGGAGGTTTCGACCATTGCCGACGGTATTGCAGTGAAAGAGCCGGGCGTGAACACATTTGAGCTTTGCAACAAATATGTGGATGATATTGTTACTGTAACAGACGACGAGGTGTCATCGGCTATCCTCAACCTCATTGAGCAGCACAAACTTATTGCCGAGGGCGCGGGAGCTGTGGCTGTTGCTGCGGCTATGTTCGACAAGGTGCCCATCAAAGGCAAGAACACCATCTGTCTGGTGTCGGGCGGAAACATCGACGTGAACATCCTCGACAGGGTTATCAAGAGAGGTTTGCTGACAGCCGGTCGTTCGTACATGCTGACAGTGGAGCTTATAGACAAACCCGGACAGCTGTTGAACATTTCGAGAATCATTGCCGAAAAGGGCGGAAATGTAATAGGTGTGCACCACGAGCGTGCAAATGCAACGATGGACATCAATGGTTGCTTCCTGCGCATAAACATGGAGACACGTAACTTCGAGCAGATTGAAGAGATAAAGAAGGCATTGCTCGACGCAGGTTTCCGCATTTGCTAAGAATATATTAACTTTTAAATACAAAGAAAAATGCTTAAGAAAGTACACACTGACAAAGCGCCTCAGGCTATTGGCCCCTACTCACAGGCAGTTATCTGCGGCAACATGCTCTACACTTCGGGACAGATTGCCATAAACCCTGCAAGTGGCGAGGTTGAGGCGACTGACATCGAAGGACAGACACAGCAGGTGATGGACAACCTTGCAGCTGTGCTCGCCGAGGCCGGAACATCATTCGACAATGTGATAAAGACCACATGTTTCTTGAAAGAGATGAGCGACTTTGCAGCGTTCAACAAGATTTATGGCGAGACATTTACAAGCAAACCCGCACGTTCGTGCGTAGCTGTAAAGACTCTCCCCAAAGATGTATTGGTAGAGGTTGAGGTGATTGCCATTATCAAGTAACAGCACTTGACAATAAAAAAGAAGTCTCCACAAAATTTCAAACTTTTGTGGAGACTTCTTTTTATTCATTTATCGATGCACTCGATGTCTATAAAGCGTGTGGCGCATATCTTTTGTATCAACCGTTACACCATCGGCCGAGAGGGTGCGCACGACCATTTTGGGCAGAAATCCTTCGTTGGAATAGGCTTTGAGAATAAGCTCTACCCTGTCGGGGTGTTCGGGCTGCACAGCAGCTCCTTTTGTATAATCGACCTGCCATCCGGGGATTGAATTTATAGTCATGCGCAGGTCATTTGTACCCGAGCAACGGGGAAGGTCCACAAAGATTCTCTTTGCCACAGTATCGACCACACAACAAAGTTCCGCTGTATAATCGGTGTCGGGGTTCACGCTACCCACAATCTCTACCCCCGACACTGATGCAGGAGTTTTTACAAGTTCCACCCACTCGTCGCGAGGCATCAGTCTCCATATTATTTTATCGTCCAACTGCGTACATGCTACTACGAAGGGAACTATTGAGTCGCTGCTTGCCGAGGTGATGCAGTGCCACAGCATGCGAGTGCAACGTTTGCCGGGATAAGCATCGTAGAAGAAATAGTTCTTGAGCGCCGATGCTTCGGGCGAAGATGCAAACTTTTTAACCTCTTCCACAAAATCCTCGATATCCGACAAAGAGGTAGAGGAGTCTTTTGAAGCAGTGACTTTTTTCTCGTATTTGAAGAAGGGTAGGTTGATACTTTTCTCTTTTGAAGAGAGGAATATTCCCAACAAAATCACCCACAATGCAACAAGTAGTATCTTCAACCACAATTTCAACGGACTCGCACTACCCTTCTTTTTCATCATATAGTGAACTATAAAAAAGACTGGAATGAATATAAGCAAAGGCAAGAGCACTATGTTTAGTAACATATTAAAATTGAAGTTCATAGTATCTGCCATAAGACCGAACATTGGGTCATGGCTACCGATTACCGAAACAAACGGTATTGCAATATTCGCAAAAAACAGGAGGAAGAATATTATTGGCAGAAGAATTAATGCTGCAATAGCAACGACGCAACCTGCCAGACAACCCTTATTGTCGCGCGCAGCACCGCTGTTAAGAAGTTCGGCCGATGCACGCTCGTACTCGCGCGCCCAAGCATCCTCTACCCTCTCGCCCGGCACAGGTTTAATGTCGCGCATGCGCAAAAGGTCGGTTACAGACATCGCCATGGGGAGCACGAACCATGCAATTACATAAACAATGGGAAGTATAATTCCCAGCACCCAGAAAAAGAGCACTATGGCAACGATGCGCAACAGCCACACATTGATGCCGGTGTAGGCTGCAAGACCGCTGAAGACTCCGCCCAAGAGTCCGTTGCGAGTGTCGCGGAAGAGTTTCTTACCAAGCAGCATTGCCTCGCGCCAAGGCTCGCGCTTTTGCTGATCATCGCCCTCTGGCGCCGCAGCATCTTCGCCGACACCTTGCTCACCGGCAGCCTCTTCGGCCAACGATTCGGGACGTCCCATGCGAGTAATAAACTCGTCTACCATAGAAAAGTCCACAATGCGGGCAGCTCCCCCGCGCATGCGTGTCTCGCACAATTCACCGAGACGCACCTCGATGTCGGCAATAATCTCTTCGCCATCATCCTGTTTAGAGAAGCACTCTTTGAGGCTCTCTAAGTAATTGTTGAGAAGTTCATAGGCGTCTTCGTCGAAATTGAAGATTCTGCCACCAAGATTTACTTCGAATGACTTTTTCATATTCTTGTTTTTTTATTTTCTACAAACGGGGGTTTTTCTCTTTTATCAGTGTCACGGTAGAGGATAGGTTGTTCCAATTTTCGTCAAGGGCAGCAAGAGTGTCGAGGCCTGCCTCGGTGAGTCTATAATATTTACGCGGAGGGCCGGCCGTACTTTCCTGCCACTCATAGTCGAGTATTCCCTCTTTCTTCAATCGGTTTAAGAGGGGGTACAATGTCCCCTCGACCACGATAAGGTTGGCACTCTCGAGTTCGTCTATAATATCCGAACTGTAACAAGGCTTTGCACTGAGCAGTAACATTATACTGTATTCGAGCATACCTTTACGCATCTGGGATTTTACATTTTCTACATACATTTTTCTCTTTTTTAAGTGCGAGAGATTGCGCCCTCACTCATTCATATTGCAAACATAACACTTTGCACAGTACCTTGCAATACATAGTACTATATATTAACAACTTTTAACTTGTAATTGCTAAGAAAAACATAATAGCGGCATGGTTGTTTATAGAATGGATTTTATAACAAAAATATTATACTATGTCTTCAAATGTTCAGAAAACAGTCAAATTGGGAGTCTTCACATTAGCCATTATGAATGTAACGGCTGTTGTGTCGCTGCGAGGACTACCCGCCGAGGCGGAATATGGAATTTCGTCGGCGTTCTACTATCTTTTCGCAGCAATAGTTTTTCTCATTCCCACAGCTCTGGTAGCTGCCGAACTTGCCGCAATGTTCCAGGATAAGCAGGGAGGTGTGTTCCGCTGGGTGGGCGAGGCCTTCGGCAAGCGGGCGGGTTTTCTTGCAATATGGTTGCAATGGATAGAGAGTACAATATGGTACCCCACAGTGCTTACCTTCGGTGCGGTAGCCTTTGCATTCATCGGCACCAACGACGCCAGAGATATGACACTCGCCTCGAACAAGGTGTACACGCTGGCAGTGGTGCTGATAATATATTGGTTGGCGACTTTTATATCGCTTAAGGGACTGGGTTGGGTGAGCAAAGTTGCGAAGATTGGAGGTCTTGTGGGAACGATTATTCCCGCTGCACTGCTTATTATACTTGGCATCATATATCTGGCATCGGGAGGTGTGTCACAGATGAACTTCCACGGACACTTTTTCCCCGACATTACCAAACTGGACAATTTGGTGCTTGCCTCGGGTATTTTTCTCTTTTACGCGGGAATGGAGATGACGGGTATCCACGTAAAGGATATGGAAAATTCGTCGCGAAACTATCCGCGTGCGATATTTATAGGCGCAATCATCACTGTGCTGATATTTGTATTGGGAACATTCTCGTTGGGAATTATCATTCCGCAAAAGGATATTAACCTGACGCAGAGCCTTCTTGTGGGCTTCGACAACTATTTCAAATATGTTCATGCGTCGTGGCTGTCGCCGATAATTGCCATCGCACTTGCCTTTGGTGTGCTTGCGGGAGTGCTCACATGGGTATCGGGCCCGTCAAAAGGTCTATTTGCTGTGGGCAAGGCGGGTTATCTGCCGCCATTCTTTCAAAAGGAGAACAAGATTGGGGTACAGAAAAACATCCTGCTGTTACAGGGTGCGGCGGTAACATTGCTTAGCTTGCTCTTTGTGGTGATGCCCTCGGTGCAGAGTTTTTATCAGATTCTTTCGCAGCTGACGGTGTTGCTCTATCTTATAATGTATCTGTTGATGTTTGCTGCGGCAATTTATCTTAGATACAGCATGAAGAAGAGCAACCGCCCCTTCCGCATAGGCAAGAGTGGAAACGGGCTCATGTGGGTGGTTGCAGGCATGGGATTTTTGGGCAGCCTGCTTGCATTTGTCTTGAGTTTTATTCCGCCGGCACAGATTGCCATAGGTAGCAACGCTGTGTGGTACGCAGTGCTGGCAATTGGTTGCATAGTGGTAGTTGTGGCACCTTTTATTATATATGCCGCACGAAAACCGCAGTGGATTGACCGAAATTCAACATTCGAGCCTTTCCACTGGGAGGAGAAGAAATAGCGAAGTAACACTTTCTACATTGTCGGCGGCATCTCTGTCATATCCGAGTCGATGGAATATCCATTGGGGTATATGAGCAGGATGCTGCGACCTGCGTAGTTACGCTGTATCTGCGTGAAGATGTGGTCGAGCGACGGGCGGAACGAGATTGAGCCGCGACGAGCACTGACAACAATCAACAGGTGGTCGGGCTTGACAAGCTCGGAGATACGTTTGAGGTCGTTACCGCCGTCAGTCTCATAGAACTCGGCACGTATGTGGCTCTTGGTATCCTTTATGTGTTTCTTAATCAGGTTCATGGTATCTATGTGACCATGATATTTGATGCGACAGCCGAGACCTGTTGCCAAGCGTTCGGTCTGCTCTACCCAATGGAAGAATCCCGCCTCGAACTCTGTTTTTGCCGGGAAAGTGATGTGTATGCAGCGTATTGTATTGATGGGTATCGTCAGACGCGCCATTATTATCTGGCAATATAGTCCGGTGAGAAGTTCGGGAAGCACTGTTCCAAGAAAAGAGTCGTTAGGCGAGGCTTTTTCATGGAATCCTACAATAAGCTCGCTGTATGAGTTCTCTTTCATTTCGTGGATGATACCATGCGAGAGGTTGGTGGTGAGCCTGAGTTTGGTGAGCAACTGCACATTGACCGACGCTGCAATATCAGATGCCTGGTCGAGAATTTTCGCACCACGCGCCATGAGTTTTTCATCCTCGTCGAGCACCACATTCACAGCTGAAAGGGGCACTTTGGAGTTCTCTTTGCGCAACATCAATGCAAGGTTCATCAATCTGTCTACCATTCCCGGATTGGCAAGACTTATGAGGGTTTTGTCGGCTGTTTCTATGGGTTTTTCGACTACCTCGCCCGAAATGGCTATCTTGCGCGAAGAGGTTTCGGTGATAATTGAACTTACCACACATGTTACAAGAATGAGCACAATGGTACCGTTAAGCACATCATCATTCAACAGACGCGAACCATCCTCGAGAATGATATTATAACCCACCAGCACTGCGGCAAGCGTTGCTGCTGCTTGGGCATTGCTGAGTCCGAACATCAAACGACGCTCATCGCCCGACATCCCGTATGCCTTTTGTGTGACAAGCGACGCGAGCCATTTACCGAAAAGTGCAATGGCTATCATCACACCCGCCACCATAAGGGCATTGCCCCCACCAAAAAGTACTTTGAGGTCGATAATCATACCCACACCTATTAGGAAGTAGGGAATGAAGATGGCATTACCTACAAATTCGATGTGTTTCATCAAAGGCGAGGAACGAGGAATGAGCCTGTTGAGTGCAAGTCCTGTGACAAAGGCTCCGAGAATACCCTCCATACCCACAAGTTCCATGAGGCCTGCACCCAAAAAGAGCATCGCCATTACAAAGATATATTGAATGATTCCGTCGTTGTATTTTCTGAAGAAATAGCGAGTTACGCGGGGAAACACAAACATAATAACCAGCGTCAGCAGCACCATTTTCACCAAAAGAAATGGCATGAACCATGCGCCCGACTCCCCCTTGTACATTCCGCCGATGACTGCAAGCACAAAGAGTGTGAGTGTGTCTGTGACGATAGTTCCCCCGACAGCAAAATTGACGCAACGCAAACGCGAAAGACCGTAACGGGCAACAATTGGATAGGCTATGAGGGTGTGCGACGCATACATACTCGCCAACAGCACCGACGCTGCAAGCCCATAATCGAGCACTATTATGTTTGCTGCAATTCCTATTGCAAGCGGAAAAATGAATGCCGTGAGGCCGAGCAGCAGCGCACCACCCCTAGCCATCTTCATCTCCTGCATGTTTATTTCGAGGCTGGCGAGGAACATTATGTAGAATAGTCCTACATCGCCGAAGAGCTCGAAACTGCTGTCGTGCGCCAGGATGTTCAACCCATGCGGGCCTATCAGCAGACCGGCAAAAATCATGCCGATGATATGCGGAAGGCGCATCTTGGTGAAGAGTATGGGGGCAAACAATATAATACACAACACCAGAAAGAATATCCACGTGGTGTCGGTTATCGGAAACAGGGAACTCAAATTCATCACATCTATCATCACTAAATAGTTTTTACCACTCGAACACTACCATGTATATGTAAGGCCAAGCATCATATTCTGGTACATCTGCCAATATCCATACTTGTCGCTGCGCAGGCTGCGTGCCTTGTCGTCGAAGCGCGAATGAATGAACATTTCGGCTGATAAGTATTTGTTGAAGCTGAACGAGAAGGTATTCTCCCAATCGTGCTCGACACGGGCATAGGTGGTATAATAGTAAAAACGTGTTCTCCACGTAAGGTTCTTAAGGATGTTCAAGGAGGCATTTACCTCGAGTTTGGTACCGAAGTCCTCGTAGTGGTGACGTCCCTCACGTATTCCGTAGTGTGCAACTGCCAGATCTCCGTATCTTACGAAGCGGTAGTTATAAGCCGACAAAGGTGCAAGGTACACCGAGAGCGAACCTTTGGAAAAGGTGGGTTTGAAGTCGATACCGAACGAGAAGTTGGCATTGAACGGTGCCATGAAGTTAGAACGGTACTCTGTTTGGTTGGCATCGTAGAAGGGGAGAAACTGTGTCCACACCTGCGCCTGCACAGTGTAGTAGAAGTTCTTCATTCCTTTGTAGTTAAGTTTCGAAGTAAAACGCAGAAGGTCTTGATTGGTCTTTACACTGTGTACCGTATCGGAGGGTGCTGTGTAGAAACCGAGCTTCGCCTCGAGGTTGTTCTCGAACTGTATTTTCTTTTTATCGTCGTATTTCAGTTTGAAGTTGGCAACAACAAGCATGGTCTTTGTATTTTCACCGCCTCGATGCCAATTGTCAGAGAAGAAGTTCTGCGTATAGTTGATGCCAAACGAGCCGGAGGTGCGCCAATAGTTGGGTTTCACTACTTTGGTGGCAAGGCCGCCCTGTACGTTATCGGGCATGACGATGGGCTGTATGGGTGGTAGAATGATTCCCGATACCTGCTGTTTGCCGACATCCTCGACTGACACCTCTTTGCGTATCTCGTCTTCGGTGGCCCACACATACGAAGGGTTATCTTTGTAGAGGTTGAGCAACACACCTCCTATGACACGACGACGGTTAGAGTCGTCGGTGAGACGGGTTCCCGAAGCAGTGTTATCAAAAGTCATATCGCGATAGTAGCCGTCGCCAAGCACCGACTTATATAACGTGGGACGCAAAAACATTTTGATGAATGTGGGATTGGTGAACTCCTCTTCGATTGTAACGTTGAGAGTATCATATTTAGCCACAATGGAGTCGAGATGCGCCGCAAAAAAAGATTTCACGTCGGGAAGGCTGTCGGCCACCTGAAGGGTATCGACAGACACTACTGTGTCGTTACATGTGCAAAAGCCGTTGTCGGCAGCCGACACATTTATATTCATTGCAAGCAGCAATAACAGCGAACACAAAATGTTTTTCATAGAGAAAAG
The DNA here is from genome assembly GCA_045661205.1 of Bacteroidaceae bacterium. Lineage (GTDB taxonomy): Bacteria > Bacteroidota > Bacteroidia > Bacteroidales > Bacteroidaceae > HGM04593. The sequence goes on from JAZRFE010000046.1 coordinate 49,049, forward strand.
TCTATAATATAATATTATACAACGCATTGCCCCGAGCCTAACAAACAGCCCGAAACAACCAAACAGTGTCACAAAAAGCTATTACGACATTATTCGAATGCAAATTTACATTATTAATAGAGAAATTTCAAAGAATAGAGAGAATTTTACATGGAATAAGGCGCAAAATAGTTTTATTTTTCTAACTTTGCACGCTGTTATAAATTTAAGATAAAAGTATTAAAAAAATTATGGACAAAAACAACCTCATAGGATTCGGATTGATAGGATTGGTTCTGGTAACATTTATATACTTCAACCAACCCGACCCACAGCAGATTGAGGCGCAAAAACGTTATCAGGATTCAATAACCGCAGTCATACAAGAGCAGGAAGCTGCCGCAAGAGATGCAGCAATAAAAGAGGCTGAAAAGGCTGAAGCTCTGAGCAAAGACAGTTCATCGGTACTCTTCAACGTGCTCAACGGCGAAGAGAAATTTGTAACTCTCGCGAACAACAACCTGAGTGTACGCATCTCGACACTTGGCGGCCGTGTATGCTCTGCTACACTTTCCGACTATAAAAACCAGGAGGGCAACCCTGTTACACTCTTCAGCGAAGAGGATAACATCGGTGTACGCAACGCCCGCCGCAGCAACGACAAGATTTTCAACCAGCTATACTTCACCATCGACGGCAAACAGGAGAACATCGACACACGCAAACTCTACTTCACACCTTGTGAGCAGACAGACAGCAGCGTTGTTATGCGCCTTGCTTTCGCAGCCGATAGATACCTGGATTTCGTATACAAACTTTTACCCGAGAGTTATGTGGTAGACCTCTCGATCGAGGCACACAACATGGAGAACATTCTCCCCTCGGTAACTAAACGCATGAGCATCGTTTGGGAGCAGATTTTGCGTCAGCAGGAGAAGGGTTTCAAATTCGAGCAGCAGTATACATCGCTCACTTACAAGCCTTTCGACGAGGACACAGACAAACTGAGCGAGCATAGCGACGACAGCGAAAACATTGAAGAGCCTGTTCAGTGGGTTGCCTTCAAAAACCAATTCTTCTCGTGCATTATGGTTGCGAGAGACAACTTCGACGATGTTATTCTGAAGTCGGACACACTGCACGAGGGTAAAGGCTATATGAAGTACTGCACAGCCGACATGACTGCACCCTTTGACCCCTCGGGCAAAGTGGCAACAGACTTCGCGTTCTATTTTGGCCCTAACAAGTTCAGCACCCTCAAGGAGAGCAACGAACTTATCGGTGGCGAGGACAACGACTTGCAGTTGCAGAAGCTCATCTACTTCGGATGGCCCATTGTACGCTGGATAAACAGATTCTTCATCATGTATCTCTTCGACTGGCTCACAAGCTGGGGATTGGGCATGGGCCTTGTGCTGTTGCTGCTCACCATCATCGTAAAGGCGATTGTATACCCCTTCACATACAAATCGTACGTATCGTCAGCAAAGATGCGTGCGCTGAAGCCTTACATAGACGAGATAAATGCAAAATATCCCAAGCAGGAGGATGCAATGAAGAAACAGCAGGAGATAATGATGCTTTACAGCAAATATGGCGCAAGCCCCATGGGTGGATGTCTGCCCATGCTCATTCAGATGCCTGTGTTCATCGCAATGTTCAACTTTGTGCCTAACGCCATAGAGTTGCGCCAGCAGAGCTTCTTGTGGGCAGGCGACCTTTCGACATACGACGATGTTATCAGTTGGGGAACATCCATCTGGCCCTTCGGCAACCACATAAGCCTTTTCTGCTTGCTCTTCTGTGCCGTGCAGATTGCAAACACATACTACACATCGAAGATGCAGCCCAATATGGGTGGTTCGCCCGAGCAGGAGAAGCAGATGAAAATAATGCGTTGGATGATGTATCTGATGCCCATCATCTTCTTCTTTATCTTCAATGACTACTCGGCCGGACTCAACTACTACTACTTCCTCTCGACACTCATCAGCGTGGGTATTTTCATCTATCTGCGTTACAAGATAAACGAGGATGACCTGCTCAAAAAGATGGAGGCATACCACGAAAAGAACAAGAACAACCCCACAAAACGCTCTAACTTCATGGCAAACCTCGAGGCTATGCAGAAAGAGCTGGAGCGTCGCAACGAGGAGTTGAAAAAGAACAACAAATAACAAATACAATAAACAGATCATAAATCATGGGTTTATTTAATTTTTTCAAAAAGAGTCAGGAGCCGAAAGAGAAAGTCGGAGGCATGGAAGACTTCATGACTCTTATACGTGTGTACTATCAGTCGGTACTTGCTGCTAACCTCGGCATCACAAACATAGGCATGTTGCCAGACCTTGCCACATTCAAACGCACACTGAAAGTGGCAACACAAAACAATAAGCTGGGTATAGCCGAGCGCAGTCGTTGTAAAAAGATGCTTGAGCAGATTTATGGAATGAGCGAGAGTTTCTTCAAGGAGATTGACATGTCTATCAAACGTAACTGCAAGACTGTAAACGATGTGCGCACATACCTTTTTGCTTTCCAGGGATTCAGCAACGAACTGATGCTACTCGTGAGCAACCAGATGCAGTGGAAATTCCGCATTCCCAGCATTTTCAACAAATTGCTTTACAGCGAGACACAAAAGACTATAAACGACATCCTCGCCAAGAACAATTGGAAAGATGAAGCAACATTCAAGGCCGTATATGCCATTCGCCAACAGAAAGAGCGTCTGGGCTACTCGGCAGATTGGATGACACAGTATGTATTCAAGATTGTGACATTGGCAAAGAAAGAGCCCCGTCCCAAAGGAGAAGATATCGAGAAAAAGAAATAGTAACAAAGGGTAATCGAAGCAGACGCTACGATTACCCTTTGTCTTTATAAAAGCACAAAGCATGAACGAAGAGAATAGTTACGACATAGAGAGACACCCCTGGGAGCCTTTCGCCCCGGAAAACGCACGCATACTGTTTTTAGGCAGTTTCCCGCCACCGCGCAAACGCTGGACAATGGAATTTTACTATCCCAACAGACAGAACGACTTCTGGAAAATAATGGGTGATATTTTCTTCGGCGACACTGCATACTTTATATTAAAAGAGGAGAAAGCCTTCAATCTGCCACTGATAACAAGCGTCATGACCGAGAAAGGCATTGCGCTCTACGACACAGCCCTCGAAGTGAAACGCCTAAAAGGAAATGCCTCGGACAACTTTCTACAAATAGTAACCCCATCGGACATTGCAGCACTGCTGAAAAAGACACCACACTGCAACACCATAGCCGTAACCGGAGAAAAGGCAGCAGAGACACTGCTTGCCCCTTACGGAGCCACAGTGCCCGCTATTGGCGAGAAGAGAGAGATAACAATCGCCGACAGAAAAGCCGAAGTGTGGCGCATGCCATCAACATCGCGCGCCTATCCCCTGCCACTAGAGAAAAAGGCGGCATATTACAGCAGAATATTAGAGGTGGCAAAAGTGATTTTTTAAAAAAACAGCCCCGCAAAAGCAAAAAAAGCATTATTTTTTTCGATTCTCCAAAAATACATATATATTTGTAAAATGAAAGGTGCAAATATGTACGAGAACGAAAAGCAAATACTCACGCAATTTGAAGAAAAGCTCCACGAACTTATAGCTAAATACAACAAGCAGAAGGAGCTGAACCACCAACTCACGCAACAGATAAGCGAGAAGGAGGATTTATTGGAGAATTTGCAGAGTCGCTACGACGAACTCGAGCAGAACTACACCAATCTGAAGCAAGCCCGCATGATAAGCATTAGCTACGAAGAGGTAGACAATGCAAAAGAACACATCGCGAGACTTGTGCGTGAAATCGACCAATGCATTGATTCACTTATAAAAAAACAATAACAGAAGGGAGGCAAAGCAATGGAAGAGGGCTACGTGGGAATAAACTTATTGGTAAACGGCATATCATATCCCCTTGTCGTAAGACGCGAAGAGGAACCATATTACCGACAAGCAGCACGTTTGATAAACGAAAAGTTGCTAAAATACAAAGATACATTCGCAACGGAAAGCAGCGAGAAACTGATGGCAATGGTTGCAATAGATATAGCATTCAGACGCATGAAGGAGACCGACCTGTCGGGCACTTCGCGCATATCAGGCAGACTGCTCGAACTTGCAGAACTTATCGACAACACCATAGAATAAGTAACATACACCATAGTTACTCACCGATTCACGCATACCTATCGTTCACGGCACTGCCGTTGACGAAAGGAGTGCGTTTTTTATTTATATAGACTATTGAAACTTAATTTATTAACATAACAAAAAACATTATGGATACAACCACATTGATAATCATTACTGCACTCGCAGCCCTGATAATTGGCGGCGTTGTACAGTATCTGATTTTCCGATACGGCCTAAAGACAAAATACAATCGTATTTTGGAGGAGGCAGAGAAAGAGTCAGAAAGAATGAAAAAGAACAAGCTGCTCGAAGTGAAAGAGAAATTCCTCAACAAGAAGGCTGAGCTTGAGAAAGAGGTTTCACAAAGAAACCACAAGTTGCAGCAGGCCGAGAACCACATCAAGCAGCGCGAGATGCACGTAAACCAGCGCAACGAAGAGTTGCAGCGTCGCAAAGCCGAGGTTGACAAATTCAAAGCCAACGTCGATGCACAGCTCGCAACAATAGAGCGCAAGAAAGAGGAACTTGACAGACTTCACGCACAGGAGCGCGAAAAGCTCGAAGCCATCAGCGGACTCTCGGCCGAGGAGGCAAAGAACACACTCATCGAGTCGCTCAAAGAGGAGGCAAAGACCGAAGCAGCATCATACATCAACGACATTATGGACGATGCCAAACTGAATGCCACCAAAGAGGCCAAGAAGATTGTTATACAGACCATACAGCGCGTCGCAACCGAGACTGCTATTGAAAACTCTGTAACAGTATTCCACATAGAGAACGACGAAATGAAAGGTCGCATCATTGGCCGCGAAGGTCGTAATATCCGCGCCCTCGAAGCAGCAACAGGAGTGGAAATTGTGGTAGACGACACCCCCGAAGCTATCGTACTGAGTGCCTTCGACCCCGTTCGTCGCGAGATTGCACGTCTGGCACTGCACCAGCTTGTTGCCGACGGCCGCATACACCCCGCACGCATCGAAGAGGTCGTTGCAAAGGTGAAAAAACAGATTGACGAGGAGATTATCGAGACGGGCAAACGCACCACTATCGACCTGGGTATTCATGGCCTGCACCCCGAGCTTGTACGTATCATTGGCAAGATGAAATACCGTTCTTCATACGGTCAGAACCTGTTGCAGCACGCACGCGAAACAGCCAACTTGTGCGCTGTGATGGCAGCAGAGCTGGGCCTGAACCCCAAGAAAGCGAAACGCGCCGGACTCTTGCACGATATTGGTAAAGTGCCCGACGAAGAGACCGAATTGCCACACGCAGAGTATGGTATGAAGATTGCCGAGAAATATAAGGAGAAACCCGACATCTGCAATGCCATCGGTGCTCACCACGACGAGATAGAAATGAACAGCCTCATCGCCCCCATCGTACAGGTGTGCGACGCAATCTCGGGAGCACGTCCCGGTGCACGTCGCGAAATCGTCGAGGCCTACATAAAACGTCTGCACGACCTTGAGCAGCTTGCAATGTCATACCCCGGCGTCACAAAGACCTACGCTATACAGGCGGGTCGCGAGTTGCGCGTAATCGTGGGTGCCGACAAGATTGACGACAAGCAGACAGAGCTTCTCTCGGGAGAAATCGCAAAGAAAATTCAGGACGAGATGACCTATCCCGGACAGGTGAAAATTACTGTAATACGCGAGACACGAGCAGTAAATTATGCACGATAAAAGTTCAAAGTGTACAAAAAAAGCATAAAAAACTTGCATTTTTGAACAAAAACCACCAACTTTGTAGTCCTCCCACAAAGAGGACTACACTTTTCGGGGCTGTTTGGTTTTGACAGCGGGCAGAAAAGGTATGTAAGCATGCAGTGCGTCGTCAGTCGGCACTATAATCTCGGCGGACAAAAATTATCTGGCGAAAATTCTTATGCTCTCGCTGCTTAATCGAAGTATAGTAGATTAGCTTTATTCCGACACCAGGTGTTGGAACGAGACATCACCCGGACGCAGTTGTTCCGAGGCAATCCGACAAGGTGGTGCA
>JAZRFE010000047.1:0-26989 GCA_045661205.1 Bacteroidaceae bacterium
GATTTGATGAAATAATAAATTCGGAGGAACAATTATGGAGATTATACTTAAAGAGGATGTTATCAATCTTGGATACAAGAATGATATCGTTAAGGTAAAGGATGGTTACGGTCGTAACTTTTTGATTCCTACCGGTAAGGCAGTTATCGCTACAACTTCAGCTAAGAAGGCTTTGGCCGAGGAGTTGAAACAGCGTGCTCACAAGTTGGCTAAGATCAAGGCTGACGCTGAGGAGTTGGCTCAGAAACTTGCTCCCGTATCTTTGACAATCGCAACAAAGGTAAGCGCAACAGGCGTTATCTACGGTTCTGTTGGTTCTATCCAGATTGCCGAGGAGCTTGCTAAGCTCGGTTTCGAGATCGACCGCAAGATTATCGTTGTTGAGTCTGCTAAAGAGGTTGGCAACTACAACGCAACAATCAAATTGCACAAAGAGGTTTCAGTTAAGATTCCTTTCGCAGTTGTTGCTGAAGAGTCTGCTGAATAATCAGAAACTCATTAATAAGAGAATACGAGCGAGACGCTTTATGCGTCTCGCTTTTTTTGTTTATATGCGATGCGCAGTGAACAAAAGCTTTCATCTGCTGTTGTTAAAATATTGCGTTGCCAAAGATTTTTCTTTTTTTGCATTTTAGATGTTAAAAAATGTTTTTTAAGCGAACAAAAGCATGCCCTTGTTTGTTTATAGGGTGTCAATGAACAAAATGTGTGTATAGAAAAGCATATTACTTTTTCTTAATCATTCAATTCCCCCGAACGGTTCCCCGTAGTGATTACGCGGAACCGTTTCTTCTATATGGGCTTTTTGCAGGTGCTAAGCCTAAAAATAGTGTTGTTTGTTCAAAGAATTTTTTAAATTGCGCAACTTGTATTATCTTAGCACATTATAAACTGTGAAGGGCATGATTGCTTTTTGTCGCTACATACTTTTTTTGCTGTTTCTGTTGCCGTTGCCTGTGTGGGGCAATGGGGCGAGGAGCATCGCGCAGTCTGAGCAAGGCTGCGACTCGCTGTATGAATGCGTTGAAAAGGCAAAGTACATAAGCCGAGATTCTCTGAGCAGGGTGGTGGAACAGGCGCGCACTGCGACCGAAGGCGCGGCTTTTCTTTCCAATGCCGAGGCCTATGCGGCTATGATGGCGATGGACTATGCAAAGTCCCGCACTTTATATGACAGTGTTATCGCAGTCGCAGGTGATGAACTTGACCGCCTCGAGGCAAATATAGGCATGATGCGTTTGTGTAACAGAGTGTCGGCCAATAGGGATTTTTATGATTATCGTGCAAATGCGCGTCGTTCGATGCGTCGCATAAATTCCGAAGTGCAATCCTTGTCGCGTTCGCAGAGAGAGCGTCTCAATATGCTTGAACTCGATTTCTACGTTGTATCCTCTAACTATTTTGCAGCATTGGGCTTGTACGACGAGTACAAGAAAAGTGCCACAGCTGTAGCAGGCAGGCTTTCGCAAGTTACCGACACTGTAACAACACTTTATGCCGGTCTCGTGACAGGTGCCGCGCGCAACAAGGTTTTGAATGAGCGTTTCTCGTCGCTCTATCGTGGCGTGAACCGTTGCTCCGGGTACAAATGGCTGTCGGCACATTATAAACTGATGCTTGCCTCAATGTTGCGTGAGAAAACCCTTTCCGACTCCATACAAAAACTATCACCCGCTCGTTTGGCTCGTCTTAACAGCGATTCTCTTTCGCTTGACGAACTGCCACAATGGCTGGCGTGGAGTGCGGTAGAGGAATTCGAGGATTATGGCGACAGGTATATGGTTATAAAGAGCATGGCTGTGCTTGCCTCGTGTCATGTGTACAGTGGGGAATATGAGGCGGCTCTTGATGTGTGCGATGCTGCTATTTCTGCTGTAAACGACTATTATAGAGAGTACTACGCGGCGAATGATACGTTGCCCGATTATGCGCTTTTTCAGTCGGCCGACTCGCTGGAACTCAAACGTATGGCTCTTGCCGACGTGGTGAATATCCCCGAGTGCATGCTGCTTATAAGAAATGAGGCCTCGTGTGCCTATGCAGCTCTTGGAGACAAGGAGGCATCGGATATGAACCGCAACGCTTATCTTGATCTTTTGCGTGTGACGCGTCAGAATAGAGAGATGGAGAGTCGCGTGCAGACAACGGCGCGCAATGCCCGTCAGATGCTGCGTCTGACAATGATATTGTCCGTTCTTGTTCTCCTCTCGCTTGTTGTCTCTGTGGTGGCGGTGCGTCGCTGGCGTGCACGCAACAAGCGTTACGCCACAGCCCTCATGGGGCTGTTGCAACTGTGTCGCGAGTTGGCGGCCTTTCCTGTCAATCGCGAATTTGCCGACGAAGAGGATGTAGATAGAACCCTTACAGCGTTGTTGCGCGGCTCTTTCGGCACTATCGTCGATGGTGTCAAGGATGTGTCGCTCATCAGCGGGGAACAGCCTGTCGGTGCGAATGACTTTTTGTTGCTCTTTGTGCCCGATGGCGAAAAGATATTTCTGCGTATAGTGACGTCGCGAAAGTTGAGTGGCGAACAACGTACCTTTGTGGAACTTGCGATACCTTACATCAGGGTGGCACGCGAGGAGGCTGCGCGTTTGGTGGCTATGGGTGACGAGCGCACTCGTCTCGAAGAACTTAACCTTTCGTATGCGCTTAACCTTGCCGCGCACAAGAGAGAAAATGTACTCAAACGTGCATCGCTTTCGGTAGCTAATGGCATCCGTCCTTATATGGATAGGCTCTCCAACGAGCTACGTATGTTAGCAGCTCCCGAAAATTCAGAGGTTACAGCCTCCGAACGCCTTGCGTATGTTGCCGAGCTTACCGACAAGATAGAGGAGTATAACATCATTCTCGAACGATGGATAAAATTGCGTCGTGGCGAGCTTAACCTCACCATCGGCAATTTTGCTCTTCAAGAACTATTTGAAATTATAGCAAAGGGAGAGCATGCCTTTGCGATGAAGGGGCTGGAACTGAAAATTCTTCCCACTGATGCGGTTGTCAAGGCTGACAAGGCTCTTACCCTCTTTATGATAAATACTCTTGCCGACAATGCGGCGAAATTCACACCGGCGGGCGGTGCGGTAGAACTGTCGGCCACCGAAGAGGATTGCTTTGTGGAGATTGCTGTAAAGGATAGTGGCGTCGGGCTTTCGGCCGATGATGTGCGTCTCATTCTCGACGAGAAGGTATACGATGCAGCAGCCATAGGCCGAGCAGGTGGTGCCGATGCTCTCAGAAACAAGGGCAACGGCTTCGGGCTGATGAACTGCAAAGGTATAATCGAAAAGTATAAAAAGACCGATGCGCTCTTCTCGGTCTGCCGTATGAATGTCGAGAGTAAGCAGGGCGAGGGCAGCCGTTTTTCATTCCGTCTGCCCAAAGGAGTGTTGCGTATGATGGTGCTGCTATTAATCTCTTTCCCTGCATCGCTTTTTGCGTCGGATGGTTTAAAGAGTGTAACCTCTTTGGCCGACTCTGTCTATCTCTCTAACCTTGACGGTGATTATGACCGCACACTGCATTATGCCAATAGAGTGGTGAGCGAACTGAATGCTTTCTATCTGCAAAACGGCGGAAAAGGCGACACACTTGCACTTTATGGCCGTGGCGAGGCAGCCGAGGCACAGTGGTGGCGCGAGGGATTTGCTGTCGATACTCTTGTCGAGGAGGTATATTATAATATGCTCGATGTGAGAAACGAGGTGGCTGTCGCGATGCTTGCTCTGCAACAGTGGGGAGGCTATCGTTACAACAACAATGCCTACACTTCGCTCTATCGCTTGGTGCATGAGGATGTGGAACTCGAGGACTATTATGTGAACCTGCGTCACGTGGCAAATGTGCGTCAGGCGACTGCGGTGCTCTGTGTGGCTGTGCTTCTGCTGCTTGTTGCCGCGTTGTTGCTATACTACTTTAAGAATTGTGTCATCAACCGTATGAACCTTTATATGGCGCTTGAAGTGAATAGGCGCCTGCTCAAAAAGGTTAATGGCAAGCCGATGGACACCTCGCGTCTTGTGGCTCTCTTTGCCGAGGAATTGCTTGCGGCAACCGACGAGGCTTTTCGTGTATCGGCAGTGAGAGTCGATTTCTATGACGTGGCACATGGAGGGCTGGTGACATCCTCGGCAGGTCTCTCGCAAAGTGACGAGAAGATGGAGTTCCTGCTCGATAAGGCTTACAAGAAAAATGAGTCGGTAGCATCGTCAGATGGAAAGACAATCGCTCTTCCTCTGCTTGTCTTGGGTGGCGATGGTAGTAGGTGTGTCGGGGCTATGGCACTCGAAAGTGGCGTGCGTGTTTCGGCTAACGAAAGGCTTACTTTGGAGATTATTGCGGGTTATGTGGCCTCGGTGGGCTACCATGCGACGGTAGATATGGCGCGTGAGTATCGCAATTTCGACGAGCTTGTCGAGGAGAGCCGTCGCATAATGTACGAGGAGAATTTGCTGCATGTGCAGAATCAGGTGATGGATAACTGCCTCTCCATGATTAAGCACGAGACGATATATTACCCCAACCGCATACGTGAACTTGTGGGGCAGATAGAGAGCAGTGACGATAGTGAGAATTTCAGTGCCGCAAAGATTGCATCCATGCGCGAATTGATGGATTATTATAGTTCGGTGTACGGTATTCTCACCACCTGTGCAGCCAACCAGCTTGACGATACGGCATTTTTGCCGCGTCGTACCTCCATTGACGAGGTCCTTGCCGACAGCGTGGCATTTGCAAGGCGACGTGCAAAGCGCAGCGGCATCTCCTTGACGGTTGATTACACTGCTTGCGGTGGTTGTTTCTACGGCGATAGGGAACTTGTCTCTTTCATGCTCGAATCGTTGTTTGAGGAGCTTGTAGCTGTAAAGCTTGATGGTCGTATTTCTCTTCGTGCCGCGGCTTTACAAGAGATGCTTCTTGTGGAGATTTTCGACGAGCGTCGTGCGCTCGATGCCGAGACAATGGCTGCAATGTTTGTACCTTCGGCTCATAATCTTGGAGGTGGCGACGGTGTCACCGGTACGGGTTTCCTTGTGGCAAAAGAGATTGTAAGAATGCACGAAGATTATATGGGACTTTATGGTGGTCGCGTCGAGGCTGTTGCTCACGACGGCGGCACTATGATACGTTTCACATTACCCAAATGAAAAACAGATGTATATGGAAAATAAATTCAATGTTATAATTGTAGAGGATGCCAAGCTCGAACTTAAAGGCACCGAAGAGATATTTCGTAGTGAGATTCCCGAGGCGTGCATCATAGGCACTGCCATGAACGAGGGCGAGCTGTGGCCTCTCATGGAAAAGCAGGTTCCCGACCTGTTGCTGCTCGACCTGGGACTGGGTGGTTCCACTACAATCGGTGTCGAGATATGTGCCAAGATGAAAAGGCTCTACAAGGATGTCAAAGTGTTGATATTTACCGGCGAACTTCTTAATGAAAAGCTATGGGTGGATGTGCTCGATGCGGGTGCCGACGGCATTGTGCTGAAGACCGGCGAACTGCTCACAAAGTATGAGATTCGTAATGTAATGTCGGGTAAACGCTTTGTCTTTAACCAACCTATTCTCGAAAAGATAGTACACCGTTTCCGTCAAGAGGTGATGCGTGAATATTCCTACCGTCGCTCGGTGATAGAGTATGATATTGACCGTTACGACGAGTGTTTCCTCAAGCATCTGGCTCTCGGCTACACCAAAGAGATGATAGCCAACCTTAAAAGTATGCCTTTCGGAGTAAAATCGCTCGAAAAGCGTCAGGCCGACCTCATTGCTCGTCTCTTCCCCGAGGGTGAGCAGCGCGGAATAAATGTTACACGTCTGGTGGTACGTGCAATAGAACTGCATCTTATCGATATTGAAAATCTCGAAGCCGATGAATAGGAACGGAATGAAATATCTGCCCACAGTGTCGTATGGCTGCCTGTTGTTTGTAGTGTGGCTCTACTCATGGATAAGGTCGGTTGCTGCACTGTTTGGTGGCGGGGGTGCCGAAACCTCACTCGCCTCATCTGACGGTGTGCGCTGGTTTCTGCGATCGTCGGTAGAGAACGTGGAGCGTCTGCCGTGGGCGACAATAATCATTCTGTTAATGTGTAGTGGCGTGCTCTATTCGTGCGGAATATTTCAGGCTTTTGCCCGCTTGTTGCGTGGCGAGACGTCCATGCGCATGCGTCGCGCTTTGTGGGCGGTCTCTGTGGTGGTGGCGATTGTGGCTCTTTTGTTGCTGTTTGCCGGTTTCTATCCGTTGAATATTTATAGGAGTGTGACGGGCTCTTTTGCCGTCTCTCCAATGGCGGGAGGATGGTTGTTGCTGCTTTTTGTTGTGCTGTTTTTATTGTCGGCGGTTTTTGGCGTTGTAGGTGGCGCTTTCAGAAGGGTGAATGATATTGTAGCTGCTGTCTCTTCGCGCATAAAGTTTCATGCCGGCTCATTAGTCGCTCTTGTTCCCGCAGCTCTGCTGCTTGCTTCAATGGAGTACGAGGGTATAACTGCAATGCTTTTCGGAAAGTACTCTTTCTGCTTTGAATATTTTGTGATACTCTTCCCTTTTGTGTACCGATTGTTCTATCCTCGGGGGAAGTAGGTCTCTTCTTTTTATTGCATCTCTTTCATCAGTGCCGAGTAAAGCGGTGAGGCTTGCAGTGCTTCGGGCACGCCAAATACGAACATCTGTCGTCGTGCGCGTGTTACAGCTACGTTCAGCTTGCGGTCGATAAGTGTGCCTTTGTTGTCGGTAGTGGTTACAGACAAAATCTCCATCATCGAGGGGGTGGAAATTGTCGTTCCGTATAAAATGATGTCGCGCTGTGAGCCTTGGAATCTCTCGACGGTGTCTATTATGATATTTGTACTGTGGGGAATCCCCAGGCGGGCAATCTCGTTGGTGACCATTGCTATCTGGTTGCGGAACGGCACTATTATTCCTATCTCCTTGTCGGGGTTGCACTCAATGCTGTTCCTTTCGCATAGCTTGCTGTATGTGGCGACAAACTGCGCAATGGTCTCGGCTTCGTTGCGGTTTATTTTAGGGTTCTCACCGTCGGCAGATGCCGCTGTTTCAATGAACTTTGTGCGTCGGGTGGCAATGGTCTTTTCTATTTCGTCGTTTGCATCGTATGTGGCGTAGGGTAATGGCTCTGCTTGGTGAGGCAGGGGTATGGGCTGCAATATTCCTTCGTAAAAATATCTGTTTGCAAAGTCGCCAACCTCGGGGTGCATGCGTCCTTGTGTGTAGAGCGACGCAATGAGTTGGGGCAGGGGATTCTTGCAGTAGTGGTTGTATATTCTCTCGAAAAATGATATAGCGTAGCTTGTGAAGCCGCGTTCGCGAAGCAGGGGGCTTGTGATTTCTGCCTCCTCGGGCGACTGTGCCACCACTGCCGGCAACTGCTTGGGGTCGCCTATGAGAATAAATTTATCTATTGCTGATGCACCGGTGGGTGTGGTGGCTGCCAACAGTCCCACTATCTGCGATTCGAGGATTTGTGAGGCTTCATCAACAATGGCGACGTCGAATTTCTTTAGTGCGAATAGCTCCTGACGTCCCGAGAGCGACGAAATTGTGCCCACTGTGATGCGTGTGGTGAGTAGCTTTTTCGATATCTCGTCGCGTCGGTTGCAACCGGCAATTACATTTTTCAGCAGTCGGTGGGTGTATTGCGGAGCACAGGCGTGCTCGTTGCCAATGCGTATGTATTCGGGCTTTTGCGGGAGTCCTTCGAGAGCTTCGCATATTTCGTCTACCGCGCGGTTGGTGAACGATGCAAGTAGTATGTTGCACTCTTCGTCGGCGTAAAATTCCTGTACCATGCTGCTGAGTGCTTTCGAGGTTTTTCCCGTTCCCGGCGGGCCTACAAGCAGAAACAATTCATTGGCTTGTTTGGCTTTGAGCACTATGTTGTTTATATGTTCGTTGTTGTAGTCGCCGTTAAGCGTAGAGCTTGTGTCGAATGTGGGGCGACGTTCGGCAAGCACAAGTTCTCTGCGACCTTTGGGCGCGAGCAGCATGGCGTTCATCTCTCTGAAACTTGTGCGCGAGGTGCTGTCAAGGTGGTCGTGCTCGGCTGCGTAGCTGCTGTCGAGGGGGAATATGTAGGGGTTGCGCTGGCGGTGACGCAGTTTGAAGGATAGTTCGCGGGAACTTATTGCGGTGAGCGTTCCGCGTGTCACGTGGCGGTTGGTTGCGCAGGCATCCTCGCTGTCGCAACTGTATATGAATATGGTGTCGCCGGCGCGGAAGTTGGGGAAGAAATCCTCGTCGCACTTGGGGCGCGTGAATGTTATTTCGGCGACTCCATCCTTCTCCTTCAGCTCTTTTATCCTAAGTCCGGTGAGTATATTTCCATTCTCCTGCTTCTCTTTGTGTGTAAGGTTCCATGTGTCGGCAAAGCCGCCTCGTGAGGCGTCGGCCCCGCCACCGCTCTTTCCTATGCGCATTTCGCGTGCTATGAACGAGATGTTGCCGTAAAAGTAGTCCTTCTCGGCGGCTGTGGCTTTTTGTATGGGGTATAGGAGACGCTCAAGTTCGGGACGTTTATATATGTTCCACAGTTGCGATCTTGTGCGTCTTATGTTCAGGTCGTCGGGTGTCAGTCTTTCAAGTGTGGGGCGCAACGTGCCGTCGGCGAGGCTGTGCATGGTTGCCACTATCATGTTGCGCAGCATCAACGCCTCACTTATCTCCTTTTTGCTGCATTCGCGGTGGATGATGTTGGGATAGCGCGAGTAGAAAAGATGTGCGTGCACCTTGTCGTGAGGCAATCCCAAGTTGTATTTCACCATCTCCTTGTAGAGCGACATTTGCAGTGTGTGCTCCTCCTTTGCGCTGTTTCTGTATTCGTCGGCTTTTCCCGACTTTAACTCTATGATGTTGTTTGTTGCTCCCTCCAAAAGGTCGATGCGCCCTTGCATGCCTAACGCCTCGCAAAAGAACGATGGCTCTATGTGTATATTGTCCGGTGCGTCGTTGTTCATGGGCGAAAGCAGTCGGCCCACAGTCTGACGTATATTTGCGAATTGTGTTTTAGTGTCATCGAAAAATTTTGCGTCGATACCTTTGGCAACTGTCAGCTGTAACGGGTATTCGCGAAAGAACTTTTTCATCGACTCGTTGTACGAGACAGCTTTTTCGCTTCGCTCGTTCACGCAGTCGTCGAGGAACATGTTGGCAGCCTCTCCCAATAGGGTGTGTTGGGTGGCTTTGCTCTCCTTGAAAAGGTTCAGTATGTAGTTCAGTGGCGATGAACCATGCTCTTGCACGCAACTGCACAGCGAGGTTGTTTCGATAAGAAAGTCGGGGTCGTATATGATATTCTCTGCGTGTATAACTCCTCTTTCGTCAGTGCTCCATTCGAGCAGATTGAGCTGCACACCTATCTTTAATATACCAAGCAGTTTGTCGTAACAGGGTTGTGTGGGGAGTGCCACAATGTACTCTCGCTGCTCTTTGTCGGAGACATACAACAAACCCTCGTCGTCCCATCTTTTCAGATGGACACGTTTGCATAATCCCTCCTTTTCGTCGGGCTTATCGTTTCTCGGTATGTTACTCTTTGGGCTCAAGTGGCTCTTTGTTGAAAATTGAGTCGTTAGCTTTCAATAATGCTTTCAGCGAATCGTCGTATGCAGCTTGCAGACGCTGATAGCGTTTCCATCTTTTTGTAACCTTTTTTACGAACTGCAATGTCTCGTCAGAACTGTTGAAACTACCGGTCTTGCACACGCTGTCGTTGTAATATTCGGGGTATTTCTTAAGTATGAGAAATGTATCCACTCCGTTATTCCATACGTAGCGGCTGCGACCATATTTCTGTGCCAATGCCATTGCATCGTCTATCTGTCCTATACCAGCATTGTACGATGCCAATACAAAGTTCAGACGCTCGTCGAAGTTCTTTATGCGTCGGAAAATTCTTTCAAGTTTTTTCAAATATCTTGCCCCTGCGTGAATGTTTGTGCGTGTGTCGGTGTGTAGCGAGTCTGGTACGCCCAACGAGCGCAGTGTTTTGGGCAGCATCTGCATCACGCCGTAAGCTCCCACATGTGACACAGCCGTAGAGTCGAATTTTGACTCGGTGTAGCATATCGCGGCTAACAACTTCCAATCCCAGTCTATGCTGTCAGCTGCTTCGCGAAAATGGTCGTCGAGAACCGAAATATTCACATAGGGCGAGGGTGGGGGTGTCTCTATCTTTGCTCCTATGTTTTTTACAATGTCGTTGTCCTCGACAAAAAAAATCATTTCGCCAACGAAAAATGCAATGACAAGCAACAGGGGGTATAATATTCGTTTAGGCATTGTTTGGTGTTTTTATGCGAGTGTGGTTACCTTTTACAAAGATAGTCAGAAACGAGCGAAATAATATCAAACTCGCTTGATTATTTTGCAGCGAGTTCATAAAATCTTCGAGCTTTAGCTCAAAGTAGTCAGAAACGAGCGAAATAATATCAAGCTCGCTTGATTATTTTGCAGCGAGTGCATAAAATAGTGTTGTTCCGAATGTGGAAACAATATTCTTGATAAACTTTTTAAGGAACTTTATCCTTTGAATGAAATAAATTGCTATCTTTGCAAGGTATTTATGAATTTTATTCTTTTAAATTAAATAAACATGGTAAGTTACAAAGAATTAGGTCTTGTAAACACTAAAGAGATGTTTGCAAAGGCAATGAAAGGCGGCTACGCTATCCCCGCTTTCAACTTCAACAACATGGAGCAGTTGCAGGCTATCGTAATGGCAGCAGTAGAGACAAAGTCTCCCGTTATCCTTCAGGTATCAAGCGGTGCTCGTAAATACGCTAACCAGACTCTTCTCCGTTACATGGCTGAGGGTGCTGTTGAGTACGCTAAGGAACTCGGTTGCGAGCGTCCCGAGATTGTTCTCCACCTCGACCACGGAAACTCTTTCGAGCTTTGCAAGTCTTGCATCGACATGGGCTTCTCTTCTGTAATGATCGACGGTTCACACCTTCCCTACGACGAGAACGTTGCACTTACAAAGAAAGTTGTAGAGTACGCTCACAAATATGATGTAACAGTTGAGGGTGAGCTCGGTATCCTCGCAGGTGTTGAGGATGACGTTGTTGCTGAGCACCACACATATACACGCCCCGAGGAGGTTGTAGACTTCGTTACAAAGACAGGTTGCGACAGCTTGGCTATCTCAATCGGTACTTCTCACGGTGCTAACAAGTTCAAACCCGAGCAGTGCACACGCAACGAGAAAGGTGTACTCGTTCCTCCTCCCTTGGCATTCGACGTACTCGAAGGCTGTATGAAGGAGCTTCCCGGTTTCCCCATCGTTCTCCACGGTTCTTCTTCAGTTCCCCAGGAGGAGGTTGAGACAATCAACAAGTACGGTGGTGCATTGAAAGATGCTATCGGTATCCCCGAAGAGGAGTTGCGTAAGGCTGCATCTTTGGCAGTTTGCAAAATCAATATCGACAGCGACAGCCGTCTTGCAATGACAGCTGCTGTTCGTGAGGTATTTGCTACACAGCCCGCTGAGTTCGACCCCAGAAAATATCTTGGTCCCGCTCGCGAAAACATGAAGAAACAGTACATCCACAAAATTGTGAACGTACTTGGTTCTGACAACAAGATTGCTGAGTAATTCTCTCACAAAATAACAAGAGAAGCGACGCGCCTTTAGGTGCGTCGCTTTTGGTTAATTGCTCTCTAAGTGAACAAATTAACCTAATTACAGTAGAAATTTTATTTAAAAAAATATGCGTATAGCAATATATGGTGCCGGCTCATTGGGCACGATTCTTGGAGCGTTTATCAGCAAGGGCGGTGTGCCTGTGGAGTTGATTAACCGTAACAAAGCGCATGTGGAGGCCTTGAAAGCCAATGGCGCACAGGTGGTGGGAACAATGCAGTTTACTCAAAAGGTGATAGCATACACTCCCGAAGAGATGAACGGAAAGTACGATGTTATTTTCCTTATGACAAAGCAGCAGCACAACAAAGAGGTTGTTACCATGCTCGATGATTATCTTGCGCCCGACGGTGCGTTGGTAACTTTCCAGAATGGACTGCCCGAAATGCAGATTGCCGATATTCTGGGAGAAGAGCGTGTGCTCGGATGTACCGTTGCCTGGGGTGCCACACTCAAAGAGCCCGGCGTGTGCGAGCTGACAAGTGAGCCCGACGCTCTCTCCTTCTCGTTGGGAGCAATATGCGAAAAACGCAACAAGAACTTCGACAAGATAAAAGAGGTGCTCGAAATGATGGGTGCAGTGGATGTCGAGGAGAATTTTATTGGCACCCGTTGGAGCAAATTGCTTATTAATGCAGCATTCTCGGGTATGAGCGCAGTGCTTGGCTGCACTTTCGGCGAGGCATCGAAACCTCGTGAGTCGCGTCGTGTGGTGCAGGCTCTTATAAAGGAGTGTATCGATGTGTGCAAAGCCGGTGGCATTCGCATAGAGCCTGTGCAGGGCAAGGATATCGTGAAACTGCTCGATTATAGCAATTCATTGAAACGCGCATTCTCGTTTTTTATAATTCCCATAGCCATCCGCAAGCATGCGAAGCTCAAGGCGAGTATGTTGCAAGACCTTGAAAAGGGCAAACTCACCGAGGTTGATGCCATCAATGGTGCTGTCTCGGAGTATGGTCGAAAGGTGGGTTGTCCCACTCCCATGAATGACCGTGTAGTGGAGATTATCCACAGCATAGAGCAGGGTAAGTTGAAAGCTGATTTTGATAATATACGATATTTCAAGTAGTGTAGTTTGCAATATTTTATTACACCGTTTCATTTGCACAAATGAAACGGTGTTTTTTGTTTTTTAATTAAATAATTTCTACTTTTACAACCGAAATGATATTAGATTAACTAAATGTTTAGTGCTATGAGAACGCTGTTTTTGACAATTTTTATGGCGCTTGCAACCTTTGCAGGATTAGCGCAAACGTCATCATGGCCCATCACACTGACAACGGCAGATGGACTCCCCGGTGTAAAGATTGTAAAAAATCACCTGTATCAGTCTCCTGTTTACACATTTGATGAGGCGGTGGATAGGCTTCGCTTCACAGTGTGCTCCACAAATACTGTCGATTCGCTTACAAGCGGTAGCTACGACGGTTACTCTTATGGTTGGGGTACAGGTATTCCCTACTTTGCATTGAGCGAGCTTCGTATCTTCGATGGCAATGGTAAACGTATTGACTACGTAGCATCTACAAATGCTCTTCATAATTGTGACTGTGGTGGCCTTGCAATCCTCAATGACGGCAGTGAGAATAGCCACTTTCAGTCGGTTTACAACCGTAGCACAGACTCATATCCCTATGAGTACCACTATCTTGAGTTGGAACTTGCGGAGTCTCTCAGCACATTCTCTTTCTGCTGGAACACTCGTTCTGATTACTACAAGAGCCTCATCTCTTACATGGGTATCACCCCCGGCACGCAGTATATTCCTTTTCCCGAGCAAGATTTTACTCTTGGCGAGAAAGTTGCTTCTGTTGATGAACTTGCAAAAGAGGGTGGTCTCTTCGTTATCCGTTCATGTGCTCCCGAGACTTACATGAACGAAACGCACGAGGTTCCCACAAATATGTTCTTCCACGCTCCTTGCGGTGGTACACTTACTCCCTCTGCCGCTGACGTAGTAACACTTACAGCCGACCCAGAGAAAGAGAACGCTTACAAAGTTTACTGGTTGAACAACGGTCACTACATCCTCAATAGAGAGTATCACGCCGGCCTCAAAACAAACGATGATGGTTCGGTTGCACGTTCAACCTGGTTGCAGTGGACAAAGAACGTATTCAATGCTGCTTCTATAGAGTTTACACCCACTGCTGATGTTGATGGTACGTACGTGCTCACAATGAACGATGGTGGTTACATCATTTCTTACGATGGTCTTGGTAAGATGGCCCTCGTTGAGAACTCCGAAGAGGGTAAGGGTGCGCGTAGCCGTCCCAATACATACTACTGGGAGGTTTACAATGCTACTATCAGCGGTGCTACCATAAAAGCACAGTTGCAGGCAATGATAGACGAGGCCGAGGCTCGCATTGCTGTTATCGGTGCTCCGCCCTTTGATTGTGACTGTGGCGAGTATTATGTTCTTATAGAGGCTCTTGAAGAGGCGCGAGCACTTATAGCTGCCCCCAATGTGGCGGCAGCTGATATTTTAAAAGCAAAGTTAATGCTTGACAAGTGTACGGCATATTATGTGGCTGCACATCTTTGGAACTACGTAGACTATGTTCAATCTGTAGAAGACTCTGTAGACAATGAGGAGATGCTGCTTTATCAGGCTCCCGATTGGGTGCTGGGTAGTTACAGTCGCAGTGCTTTCGAGGCAATGAAGAATGTTGCTTATAATATTCAGCTTGTTTTCGAGAAGTGCGAATCGCTTGCGAGTATAGATGCCGCAGAAACTGAAATTTGTGCGGCTATCGACGCATTCAAGACATCAAGAATTACAGAAATAAAAGAGTTGCCTTTCCGTGTGGGAACGGTGGACGATGGTCTGCCCGGCACAAAAATAAAAGGAACAAACGGAAAGGGAATTTGGGTGTGGGAGTCTCCTATGTGGCTTTTGAAAGAATCGACAAATGCCTTGCGCTTTACAGTTTTTAAGACTCATTTGGGCAGAAATGTTGATGGCACCGATAAGCCTTTTGTGTGTATCAATGAATGGGAAATTTATGACCACGATGGAAACAAGATACCTTTGACTGCCGAAAGCTTCTATTCGCCATCGCCCTCTCCAACAGAGGACCCGAGATATAGTGCTCTTTGTGATGGGGACATTCGCACAGATGCGAATAGTTCGTTAAACTCCGCGTGGTATCCCACCGATACCTACGATGGCAGTGAGTATTTCTACCTCGAAATTTCTCTTCCTTACCCAATAAGTGCATTCAAATATAAGCAGTATTGTCGTGGTAATGGTTACGATGATGTTCCCACCGATTTTGTGTTCGGTGCAGTCGGTAAGACATACTTCCCCGAGGATGTTTCTTTACCGAACACCTATAATGTGCAGCTTGGTGAGCAGATAACGGATGTTTCGCAAATAACAGACGATGGCTTATACGCTCTTGTGGGGCTTATGAATTGCGCGCCCGAAGGTGACGGTAGTGGTCGTGAAAAATATTACTCATCAAGCAAGGCCTACGGTGCTACTATTGATGCTCCTTGTGCATTCAAAATCACAAAGACAGGTGATGCTGATGGTACATTCTACATTCGCAGTCTTGCAGATAGTAAATATTGGTCGGCCGAACTTGACGTTGATGGTTGGCAGGCTACTCCTGTAACACACAATGTTGCGAAAGCAGGTAAATTCCACATTGTCCCCAACGCAGCAGTTCGCGAAGAGGTGGGAAAAGAGGCATATGACAATACGTTTGCCATATATATGTACAACGACACTGTTACTCGTCTGAACAAGGATTATCCTGATGAGATAGATGCGACAAAGGCAACACCGCACCCATATATTGTAGCGCAGGATTGGGACAGTTACGCAGGTTACTTCCCGATTCCCTCTCTCAAATACAACGATTTTGACGGCGAGGGCGAGTGGCGCATCTACAAGATGACTATGGAGAACCCCTGTATTTATTGGTTGAAAGGTGCTTGTGCAACAATCGCATCGCTGGATATTAAGGCTGGTTCCGACTTCGCTTATCACTCCGAGGCAGCTATGGTGGCCCTTGCCGATGCTCTTGCAAAGGCGCAGCTTGCTATTGATGCGAACGATGATGTTGCAGCAGGCGAGGCTCTCAGGGCTATTGATGCAGCATTAGGGCTCATAAACAATTCCGAAATTAACCCCATGATTCCCGGTGTATATGTAATAGAGAGTGCATATGAAAATTTCTATGCTCGTCAGGGTGTGAAAAAAGCTATCTGTGCCTATTTAAATGATGACGAAAATAATAAGGGTGCAACGTCTGTTTACAGCGGTTGGTGGTCAGATGCTCCCTATAAAGTGCAAGATGCAGTCGACTATTATCATTTCGAATTTATCGAGGCAGACTCTTCAGAGCAGGTGTTGCGGTTGGTTGCCGACGGCACAATAACCGAGGAGCTGGCTCGACAGGCCTACTTCATTCGCAATATTAAGGTTGATAAGTATATTGGCACAACTTCTGTATTCGAAGCCGACGGTGTTTCTCCCTTACGTTCATGTCCCATCAACTTCACTGATACCCCCGAACAGGCCTATATAGTACGTGAGCAGGGAACCGGTATATTTAATCTATGGAACCCTAACCATGCAGATGCCTCATTGCATATGAATGGTCACAATGAGGGCTCGGGCAATTGGGGCAAACTTGTTTACCAAAAGGGTTCTCATGCTGCTTCGCAGTGGAACCTTCGCTATGTGCAGGCTTCTGTTTCAACTTCCGTTTTGGACATTGCTCCCGAAGGTGACGTTATTTCCGAGACATACTACACGACTAATGGCGTTAAGGTAGCAACCCCTGTTAAGGGTGGCATTACAATTGTTAAAAAAGTATATTCCAACGGCGTTACACATAGCTCAAAGGTGTTTCTAAAGTAACAAACATGTAATAAGTAAATGGTGAAAATCGTTACGATTTTCACCATTTACTTTATCTCGCCACAAGATGGGCCATCCATATCCAGAATGGGGCTGCGACGATGAATGCAAGAATGCTGAATGTTAGCGACGATGTTCCGGTACGCACATATAGCTGATAGCGGCTGCCGATGATGATTCCCGAGAATGCGGGTGGCAATGCTCCGGCGAGCACCATCATCTGCAGGTTGTCGGCCTTCATTCCGAATATCCATCCCACGAGCAGCAGAATGCCGGGCATTATCAGCAATTTTACCACTGCATTGTAGGCAACTTCGCCGTTCATCTGGAACTTCATGCCCGAGAGGGTGAGGCCTGCTGCAAACACAGCCACTCCTGCATTTGCTTTGGCGATAAGTTCAAAGTTGGGGTCCAATATTGCAGGGAACCTTATATCCAACAGCACAAGTATCACTGCCAATATGGGTGCCCAGCAGACGGGTTGCATCAGCGCGCTCACAACGGGATTATCCTTCAAACTCTTCTTTTCGTTGCTTTTATCTTTGTCGCCACCACTGTTCATCAGCGCAAGGCCTATGGGGATGTTTATGGCGTTCACCACTATCGACACTATGGCAACTACAAGCGCGGTGCTTGCTGTGGCACCGTAGATAGGCTCCAGTACTGCAAAGCCCAGAAAACCTATGGTAGGCGAGCCCGAAATGAGCGCACATACAGCAGCTTCGCTCTTTGTGTGCTTAAAGAATTTATAGCACGAGTAGTACGACCACAGAAACACAGCAGTTATTATCACAAAACTGATGATTGTCAGCTTCAGGTCGTCGAACAACATTCGTCTGTCGGCCTTCACTATTGACACGAAGAGGGCTGCCGGCAGTGCGTATGTAAGCACCAACTTGTTGAATATCTGCGCATTCTCGTAGCTGAATACTCCGCGTTTGCCTGCTGCAAAGCCCAGGAACATTATCACGAATATGGGCAGAATATCTTTTATTAGAATATCTATCATGGCCTAAATTTTTACCGAAGTTTTTGGATTAAGATTACCTATGTGTCCGCTCTCCACACCCACAGCCGGATCGATGACACAGTTTATAAGTGTAGGCTTGCCCGAACTTATTCCCTCGCTCAGCGCGTTACGCAGTTCGTCGGGGGTGGTGGCGTTGAAAGCTGTTCCACCAAATGCCTCAATCATCTTGTCGTAGCGTGCACCGATGGTGAGGGTGGTGGGTGAGGGGTCGTCACCGCCACCCAGGTTCTTGTCCGTTCCGCGGTAAATACCGTTGTTGTTGAAAATGACAATGGTTACAGGCAGTTTGTATCGACAGATGGTTTCAATCTCCATGCCGCTGAAGCCGAATGCACTGTCGCCCTCGATGGCAACCACAGGGAGTTTGCCTGTGACGGCGGCGGCAATGCTGTAACCCATGCCGATGCCCATCACTCCCCATGTTCCGCAGTCGAGACGTCGGCGCGGGTGGTACATGTTTATGACGTTGCGCGTGTCGTCGAGGGTGTTCGCTCCCTCGTTCACCAGATAGATGTCACGATGCTTGTCGAGTACCTCGCTTATGGCATTCAAGGCCGAGAAATAGTTCATCGGCAGGTTGGTGCATGCCAATTTTGCTGCCATCTTTGCGGCATTTGCCTCCTTATTTTTTTGTATGTCGGCGAGCCAGTCGGTGAACTGTGGCAATGGTTTTTCGTGCAGTTTTTCGAGCATCAGGGCGAGTGACGAGCCTATGTCTCCCACTACCGGAGCAGCGATGGGGCGGTTGCTGTCAATCTCACAGGCGTCGATGTCCAGCTGTATGAATTTTGTATCGGGGTTCCACTTCTTACCTTTGCCATGTGAGAGCAGCCAATTGAGGCGCGCTCCGCACAGTATCACGGTGTCGGCGTTGGCGAGTACAAAGCCACGTGCCGCTGCTGCACACTGAGCGTGGTCGTCGGGCAGCAATCCCTTTGCCATGGACATCGGCAGGTACGGTATTCCGCTCTTTTCGATGAAGTCTTTCATCGCCTTGTCGGCCTGTGAGTAGGCTGCGCCCTTGCCTATGATTGCCAGCGGCTTTTTAGCCTGTGCAAGCAGAGCCATTGCTCTCTCCACCGATTTTTGCGACGGTATTTGTCGCGGTGCCGGCTCGGTGGGTACGAAAAGAGTTTTTTGTGCCTCGTCGGCATCAATGGTGGTTGAGAGCATGGCTGTGGTGATGTCAAGATATACTCCTCCCGGGCGGCCCGAGAGGGCGGCGCGCATGGCGCGCGCCACTCCTGTGGCAATATCCTCGGGGCGGTTTATGCGGTAAGCAGCCTTTGCAAAGGGCTTTGCGATGTTCATCTGGTCCAGCCCTTCGTAGTCGCCCTGTTGCAGGTCGATGATGTTACGGTCGCTCGAACCGCTTATCTGTATCATTGGAAATCCGTTTATTGTGGCACAGGCAAGAGCGGTGAGGCCGTTTAGGAATCCCGGTGCCGATACCGTCAGGCAAATTCCGGGCTTTCGGGTGAGAAATCCGCTTATTGCAGCCGCATTTCCCGCCGACTGCTCGTGGCGGAAACCTATGTATCTTATTCCCACCTCCTGAGCGCGTCGGGCAAGGTCGGTGACGGGAATACCCACCACTCCGAAGATTGTCTCCACGCCGTTCATCTTCAGCGCATCCACCATCAGGTGCATGCCATCGGTCAATTTCTTATCGTCAGTTGTCATGATATTCGCTTTATAGAGTGGATACTATTTGCAGACAACATGCTTTTGACGCAGTTGGGCAATCTCCTCGCTGGTGTAACCCACTTCACGCAGCACCTCGTCGGTGTGTTCGCCCAATAGAGGCGCGGGTTTCACTTCGGGCTTGTAGTTCGAGAATTTGGGCGGGCAACCAATGGTAACGAACTTACCGCGTTTGGGCTGGTCCACCTCCACTATTGTGCCACACTTGCGCAACGACTCGTCGTTCTTAATCTCCAGCATGCTCAGCACAGGGCCGCAGGGTACGCCTGCCTTTCCAAGTTCCTCCACCACCTGAATCTTGTCGCGCGTGATGGTATATTTCTCCACCTCAGCGTAAATCTCCTCTTTCACTTTCTCACGTGCTTCGGGTGTGTTGAACTTCGGGTCGGTTATCCACTCGGGCTTGCCTATTGCGTTGCAGGCGGCGGCAAAGGGCTTGGCCTCGTTCTGTAATACAATGTAGACAAAGGCATTGTCGTCGGTTTCCCAGCCTTTGCAACGGTAGCACCATCCGAGCACCTGTCCGCCCTCTACGTTTCCTGCACGCGGTACGGTGTTGCCGAACTTTCCATTGGGGTACTGTGGCAGATGTTTCAGTGTGCCGGTATTTTCGAGAATTAACTGGTCGCGCAACTTTATGCGGCAAAGGTTTAGCACAGCGTCTTGCATAGACTGCTCCACAAAGCATCCCTCGCCTGTCTTTTCGCGTTGCATGAGTGCTGCAAGCAGGCCTATGAGCAGGTGCATTCCTGTGTTACTGTCGCCCAACGCGGCACTCGACTGTGTGGGGATATTGTACTCTCCCTTCCACCAACCGGTGGTTGCGGCGGCTCCTCCGGCACATTGCGCCACAGGCTCGAATGCTTTGACGCTTGCAAAGGGCGAGTCGTCGTTGAATCCCTTGATTGTTCCGTAGATGACGCGCGGGTTTATTTTATGTACCTCTTCCCATGAGAATCCCAATTTTGCAACTGCTCCCGGGTGCAGGTTCTCTACAAAAATATCGGCAGTCTTTAGCAGTTTGGTAAGAATCTCCTTGCCTTCGGGGGTCTTCATGTCCAGCTCTATGGAGCGTTTGTTGCAGTTCAGTTGCAGATAGTAAAGGCCGTCGAGGCCGGGCTTGTCGAGAAGCTCGGTGCGTGTGGGGTCGCCCACGCCTGTACGCTCTATTTTTATAACGTCTGCTCCCAACCATGCCAACATTTGTGTGCACGAGGGTCCCGACTGTACCTGTGTCCAGTCGATTACTCTGATACCTTTTAATGGTGCTGTCATAATATTTATCGTTTAATTGTTAATTAATAGGCTTTTAAGCCTTATGTGATTATAACAACACGTTAAGTGCGATGTTTGTAAAAGATTTTTAATTTTTGTTTTTGCCTTTTCTATTAAGCGAAAGTTTTCGCTGTTTCTTTGTTTTTACTCGTTTCTTTGCACTATCTTCGCGAATTGTTAAGAACGTGAAGTTAAAATGGAACAACATACGATAAAATTAAGCGAGGCTGTGGCGCGCAACCCTTTTGTACGTCTCAACGCCCCCGCCTCGGTCGATTTTCTGGCCGGAGAGCATATAGCTATCGTTGGGCCTAATGGAGCGGGAAAAAGTCTGCTCGTGGAGATGCTCACAGGAAAATATCTTTTGCGCGAGGGCAGTCTCGAATATGATTTTCGTCCCGCGCCCACAAATTATGCCTATAAGAACATAAAGTATATAACTTTTCGTGACACTTACGGTACCTCCGACTTCTACTATTGCTATCAGATGCGCTGGAATCAGACAGAGCAAGACGATGTTCCCGAGGTTTCCGATTTTCTCGATGCTATTCCTCAAGGTGCTTTGCGCGACCGTCTCTTTGCGCTTTTCGATATTGAACCGATGCTGCGCAAAAAGGTTGTACATCTGAGCAGTGGCGAATTGCGCAAGATGGAGCTTGCTCATGTGCTCTCATCGTCGCCGCGCATACTCATAATGGATAATCCTTTCATCGGTCTTGACGCTGCTGTGCGCCGTCAGCTCTATGAGCTTCTCGATGAACTTTCGCGTACTACCGACTTGCAGATTGTGCTCGTGCTCTCCATGATGGAGGATGTGCCCGATTTTATCACTCATGTGATTCCTGTCGATGGTTGTCGTGTGGGCGAAAAACTATCATTGCAGAGCTACCGCGAGAGGTATAAAAAAGAGGATGCAGAGCGTCGTGCCGACGAGGAGGTACTCTTTGCCTCACTCGAAAAACGCATAGCCGAACTGCCTTACAAGAACGAGAATTATGTATCCGAAGAGATTATCAGCTTTAACAAGGTGAACATCAGCTATGGCGAACGTACCATACTCAAAGACCTTGATTGGACAGTGCGCCGTGGCGACGTGTGGGCTTTGCGAGGCGAGAACGGCTCGGGAAAGTCTACTCTGCTCAGCCTTGTGTGTGCCGACAATCCCCAGTCCTATGCCTGCGATATTTCCCTCTTTGGGCGCAAACGCGGTTCGGGCGAGAGTATTTGGGAAATTAAAAAACATATAGGCTACGTAAGCCCCGAAATGCACCGAGCATATATGAAAGACATGCCTGCAATAGAGATTGTCGCCAGCGGCCTTTTCGACACTATCGGCCTATATCTGCGTCCCCACCCCGATAGCTTGGCTGTGTGTGAGTGGTGGATGGATATCTTCGGCATTGCCTCTCTGCGCGACAAGAGCTTCATGCAACTGTCGAGTGGTGAACAGCGACTTTGTCTGTTGGCGCGTGCCTTTGTGAAAGATCCCGAGCTTCTCATCCTCGACGAGCCTCTGCATGGGCTTGACACTTTCAGCCGTCGTCGCGTAAAGAGAGTCATAGAGGCTTTCTGTCGTCGCAACGACAAGACACTTATCATGGTTACTCATTACAGCGAGGAACTTCCTGCGACAGTTACAAATACATTGGTACTAAAGAAAAATTAAACATCTATGGCAAAGAAAGAAGGAATAAGAAAATTGTTTGACAATATTGCGCCCGATTACGACAAACTAAACCATATACTGTCGTTGAACATCGATAAAGGATGGCGTAAAAAGGCTGTTCGTGAGATTGTTGACAAGGATACTCCGCTTGATGTCCTTGATGTTGCTTGCGGAACAGGTGACTTTACAATTGAGATTGCGCAGAAGGCGGCTTCGGGCAGCAAGGTCGTGGGTATCGACCTCTCCGAAGGAATGATGAAGATAGGCCGCGAGAAGATTGCCGCCGCAGGTGTCCCTGCTACTATGGTGCAGGGCGATTGCGAGGAACTTCCCTATGACAATGATACTTTCGATCGCATTTCAGTGGGCTTCGGTGTGCGCAATTTCGAGCATTTGGAGATAGGTCTTGCCGAGATGTGTCGTGTGCTCAAGAGTGATGGCAAGCTTGTCATTCTCGAACTTTCCGTTCCTTCAAACTCATTTATAAGATGGTGCTACAAACTCTATTTTCTTAAGATACTCCCCACCATTGGCGGATGGGTGTCGGGCGATAGAGGTGCATACGAATATTTGCCTGCATCGGTGCTGCGTTTCCCTGCTCCCGATAAGTTTATGGATATGATGCGTGTGGCTGGTTTTAAAAATGTGTCGCACAAGGCTCTTACTTTCGGCATCTGCCGCATGTATATTGGAAAAAAAGAGTAGTATGTTGAAAATGTGGATCGAGGCCATGCGCCTCAGGACTCTTCCTGTAAGCGTCGCGGGTGTGCTTGCCGGCATAGCTTGTGCCATCATGGGTGGTAGCTTTTCTCCAGTTCCGGCAGTGCTGTGCTTGCTCTTTGCCATGCTTGCGCAGATAGCCTCGAACTTCGGCAACGAGTATTACGACTATGTGAACGGACTCGACCGCAAGGGGCGCGAGGGCTTTCGTCGCGGAGTCACTGAGGGCGACATCTCTCCTGTGGCAATGAAACGTGCTACCTTTGCAACGCTCGCCCTTGCGGCTGTTGTGGGGTGTACCATGCTATTCTATGGCGGGTGGTGGCTCGTTCCTGTGGGTATTGCCATTGGTCTTTTTGCTCTTGCTTACAGTGCCGGCCCCTATCCTCTTTCCCATCATGCTCTTGGCGACGTTGCAGTTATTATCTTCTTCGGAGTGGTGCCTGTCACGCTCACATGTTATCTTCAAGAGGGTGCTTGGACTACTCTTCCACTTTCGCTGCCTGTGTCGGTGGCTGTTGGGTTGCTTGCCGCGAATGTTCTTGTGGTGAACAATTATCGCGACATGGAGGATGATAAGGCTGTCGGCAAATGTACAACAGTGGCTGTTTTCGGTAGAAAATTCATGGGACGTTGCTATCTGCTTTCGGGTTTTGTGGCCATGGCGACAATGTATGCTGTGTGGATGCGTCTTTCGCTATACTCTCTGGTCGTTCCTGTGGTATTCCTCTTTTTGCACGTAAAGACATGGAAAAAAATAATTAGCAGCCGCGGGGCAGCGTTGAATCCTCTGCTTGGCGCGACTGCTAAAAATCTTCTGCTTTTTACGCTTATGTTGCTCGCTTGCTCGCTTATGCGTTCTTTCTTTTGACTATAGCCACGTATATAAGAAGCACCACATTCATCATCAGCGCGTAAATGATAGAGGGAATAGCCATCTCTCCGCTGTTGAAAATGAATGGTGAGGTTGCTATCGCTATCGCCTGGGCTGCGTTCTGCATGCCCACCTCTATCACAATTGTACGACGCACCGCCTTGCCGAACTTCCCTGCTCGCGACAGTAACGAACTACACAGCATGGCTGCTAATATCAGAGCAGTGGCGGCAATGCCCAATAGCGCAAAATTGTCGAAAATCTCTCTTGTGTATTGCAGAAAGAATGTCAATGCAAGTACTATCAGTGCGGGGAAAGCAATCTTGCTCAACGCCTTGTTCACCCTCTTCGCCGTTGCGGGGTGGAATTTTTTCAAAGCTATTCCCAACAACATAGGCACTAAAAACAGTACGATATTTTGCATCAGCAGTTTGCCTACGGGCAGGCTTATTGTTGCTCCCGATTGCCCTGCTACAAAGCAGGCAATCGCCCCCATTATTAAGGGCAGTGTGAATAGTGTTATTATGCTGCTTATGGCTGTCAGCGTCACCGACAGGGCAACGTCACCCTTTGCCAGCATTGAGAATACATTCGACGAACTACCTCCCGGACAGCATGCCACCAGTGTGAGACCCATGAAATATATGGGTGGCAGGTTCAGAACCCATGCAATGCCGAATGCTATCAGTGGCAACAGCACTATCTGCCCCGTCATTCCCACTAAAATAGCGCGGGGGTTCTTCGTCACTCCTTCAAAAGCCTTCTTGTCGAGGTCGGTTCCCAACAAGAACATCAGCACCAATAAAATGGGCATCACAATCCAGACTGTATTCATTTTTTCTTCTTTTTGTTTTTATGCGCTGCGCGCGCAACCGATTGTTGTGTCATCAGTATTAATGATGCAAAGATAAAGTTTTTTTCATACTGAATACCCTTTTTCTGTGGAAAACAACTTAGTGCCGCGTGGTGCGTATGTTGAACAACTCCCCCCAACGGTTGTTTCTCTCATGTGAGCAGTGCCTCTTTTTTTTGTAAGTTTTTTTTATTTAAGTCAAATGCCATTTTTACCATGAGATATTTTTTGATAACCATCTTTACAATACTTCTTTTTATTATGTTTACATTCGCTCAAAAGAAAAAAACGCCCGATGCCGAGGCTTCCGTTCCTCGTGTAACGGGCTATATGCAAGGTCTTCCGCCTGCGGGCGACAAAATTATTTCGGCTCGCGACGGCTCTTTCTTCAAGTTCCCTGCCTTGCGTTACAGTGTAGTGCACATGCGTGAATTTATGCCTACCATAAATGTGCCGCGTGGAAATATGGTTCCCGTCTCCCACTTTGAATACGACCTCGATTACCGCATCGATAGCATCACTTTTGTACCCACCGACGAGGAGCATCGCATCACATGGCGCGAGTCGCTCGACCTCAATTATACCGATGGTATTATAGTTCTTCATAAGGGTAGGGTGGTGTACGAAAAATATTTTGCCGAGCTTACCCCCGAGTGCGTACATGCGGTGATGTCCGTAACAAAATCTTTTACAGGGCTTTTGGCTGCCTCGCTTTATGCCGAGGGACTTCTCGACCCCACGCGGCTCGTCGGTGATTATGTACCCGAGCTATCCGCCTCGGGATTTGGCGATGCAACGGTGCGTCAGCTTATGGATATGACCACAGCCATCAAGTTCAGTGAAAATTATACCGACCCGGCTGCCGAAATATGGGCATTCTCGGCGGCAGGCAACCCCATGGCAACGCCCGGCGATGGAGCAGTGGGTTATTACGAATATCTCAAAGGTGTCAAGAAAGATGGCGAACATGGAAATGTGTTCGGCTACCGCACAGTGAATGCCGACGCATTGGGGTGGGTGGTTTCCCGCATCACCGGTAAATCGGTGGCGCAGTTGCTCCATGAGTATTTATGGCACCGTATGGGTATGGAACAAGATGCTTATTATCAAGTCGATGCACTTGGGATACCATTTGCCGGTGGCGGCTTGAACGCATCGTTGCGCGACCTTGCTCGTGTGGGCGAAATGATAAGGCAGGGCGGAGAGTGGCGCGGCGAGCGCATTCTTCCCATTGGAACTGTCGAAGACATTTTTTATGGCGGCAATCCATCGGCTTTTGAAAAGTCGCACGAAGGAAAATCTCTTAAAGGGTGGAGCTACCGCGACATGTGGTGGATAACAAATAACCAAAATCATGCAATCATGGCGCGCGGCGTTCATGGACAGGCAATATACATCGACCCCACTGCACAGATGGTTATTGTCAGGTTGGCATCTTCCAATTTGGCAAGCAACCTGTTGCTAGACCCTCTTTCGTTACCGGCTTACAGCGCAGTTGCAGAATATTTGATGAAAAAATAATTGTAAATTTTTTATTTATTTAATAAGGTATAATGTTTTTAACGGCATTTTGTTGAAAAACCTGTTGAAAACTTTAAATACTGTTAAATATGCTGTTATTCAGGGTGTTAAATGAAAAGTGCGATTTTTATTAAAATTTTTTCTTGTAAAAAGTTTTGTAGTTTAAAAAATTGCCGTACCTTTGCACTCGCTTTCGACAAGGAACACAGTTCACAAGTCCTAAGCAATACGATCCTTGAAAACATTCCATACAGACATAGCAGTACAGCGGTCTTTTTTTAGTTGCTCCTTTTGGAGTTTCGAAATAGAGACGCTATATAAATTGTACAGGAACGAAAAACGAACCGTCAATATTAAAAATTAAGTATCAGCCAACATACGATAAAATCCGGTCAGAATCAGACAAACAATATCTATCTTCATGATAGACCAAAAATAAAATTTTACAACGAAGAGTTTGATCCTGGCTCAGGATGAACGCTAGCTACAGGCTTAACACATGCAAGTCGAGGGGTCTGTTTCGGCAGACGACCGGCGCACGGGTGAGTAACGCGTATCCAACCTGCCCTTCTCATTGGGATAGCCTTTCGAAAGAGAGATTAATACCGAATAACATAGTCAAGTTTCCTGATTCGACTATGAAAGCTGCGGCGGAGAAGGATGGGGATGCGTTCCATTAGGTAGTAGGCGGGGTAACGGCCCACCTAGCCGACGATGGATAGGGGTTCTGAGAGGAAGGTCCCCCACATTGGAACTGAGACACGGTCCAAACTCCTACGGGAGGCAGCAGTGAGGAAT
>JAZRFE010000048.1:0-20919 GCA_045661205.1 Bacteroidaceae bacterium
TTGAACTCGGGACCTCTTCCTTACCAAGGAAGTGCTCTACCACTGAGCTATAACAGCGTTGAAAAAGAGCGGAAGACGGGGCTCAAACCCGCGACCCTCAGCTTGGAAGGCTAATGCTCTATCAACTGAGCTACTTCCGCAAAACGTTTGCACAAAAAGTATGCAAACGAACTTTGACACCATCCCTAACAAGGAAAACATCATTGCCGGTTTGCATTCTCTTTTTCAACTGCTGTGGGCAAAGATGGATTCGAACCACCGAAGGCGTAAGCCAGCAGATTTACAGTCTGCCCCATTTGGCCACTCTGGTATTTGCCCTGATTCACTATTTCAGAAAACGCATTTGCGATCGCTTAAGAAAAACCACCGATTTCAATTTCGAGCCTCTTGTCGGATTCGAACCAACGACCCCGAGATTACAAATCACGTGCTCTGGCCAACTGAGCTAAAGAGGCGTCGAAATTTTCATCAGGCATTAGTTGCTTGCCTTAAGCGATTGCAAATGTACTGCTTTTTTTTAAACTACAAAAACTTTTGCGAGTTTTTTTTCGTTTTTTCTATTTTTCTCTCGATTTATCCTTATTTCTCTCGATTTTTGCCTTCAAAGCGTCGATACAATCGAGCAAAGCGTCCTCAAACTTATCACTTACCTTCGACACAAACATCTCGACTCCGGCGCCCGACAAGTCCAAACTCACCTCCTTATTCATAGAAGTTTCGGGTTTGATAAGTTTCATTGTAACCTCGAGCGATGTTGCTCCCTCGAATAATTTTTCAAGTTTTGAAACTTTTTTCTCTACAAACTCTTGCAACTGCTGCGATGCATCAAAGTGTACTGCATGAATTCTTGTTATCATAATATATCCTCCTATAATTTAGTTTAGGCTCTTGGATGAGCCTTTTTATATACTCTTTTCAATTCTTCAAATGTCACATGGGTATAAACTTCGGTTGTCGCCAGCTTTTCATGTCCGAGCAATTCTTTTACAACACCAAGTTCAGCATCATTGTTCAGCATTGCCGTTGCAAAAGTGTGGCGCAACGTGTGCGGGCCCTTTCTTTTTATAGAGGTAACGCGCGATAGATACTCGCGTACCATATTATATACTTGCGACGACGAGATTCTTTTTCCACGATTTGAAACAAAAAAAGCCTCTTCGCCGACAGACACAACATTCGAGCGCAATGCCAGA
This sequence comes from Bacteroidaceae bacterium, assembly GCA_045661205.1. Classification (GTDB taxonomy): domain Bacteria; phylum Bacteroidota; class Bacteroidia; order Bacteroidales; family Bacteroidaceae; genus HGM04593. Next base: position 1,194 of record JAZRFE010000048.1, read on the forward strand.
TACTCCATAAAAGCACTTTTCAACCCGGCACCAAAGGGTACAATTCGCTCTTTTTGACGTTTTCCGCACACCTTCACCTGATTTTCACAAAAATCAACATCCGCAACATTCAACCCACACAACTCCGAAAGACGCAAACCCAACTCGTAAAAGGCCGAAATTATCATCTTATTTCTCACCGTAAGAAAATCTTCTCCTTGAAAAGCCGTCTCACAAAGCTCTTCCATCTCCTCTTCCTTTACAAAGAAGGGCAGGAGTTTGCGTTTTTTGGGAGCTCGCACCCCATCCACAGGATTGGCGGTTATACGTCCCGAGAATTTCATATATGAAAAAAAGGCGCGCAAAGAGCTCAGTTTTCTACAAACGGAACTCACAGCACAACCTTTATCCATCAAATCAGAGACCCAGCAACGCACCATATCAGTGTCGCTATCGAGCAACCGCAATGTATCATCCATACTTGCAAGATACTCGGCATACAGCCTGAGGTCTGTCTCATAAGCTTTTAGCGTATGAGGCGAACAGCCGCGCTCCACTCTCAGATATGTCACAAATGCCTCTATAAACATAATTCGTTGCTGAAAGAAATACTTTCAGCAACGAATATATAGCTTATTAATTAAAAATGCAAGAAAAAATCAAAGATTTTATTCTTCTGCATCACGCATGCGCTGTACATAAACAGCGTGCTCTCTCTGAAGTCTTTTAACTACAGAAGGTTTGTCAAACTGCTGACGGGCGCGCAACTCTTTTACAACACCGGTCTTTTCAAATTTTCTCTTGAATTTTTTGAGAGCTTTCTCTATGTTCTCTCCTTCTTTAACAGGTACAACTATCATTTCCTATTATATTATTAAATTTATATTATCTTCTATGCGAAATGCGACGCAAAAATACTCACAAAATTCCTATCTGCAAAACTTTTACGACTATTTTTCAAAAAAAAGTACAGAGAACCACCAAAAGCAGCTCTCCGTACCATTATTTATTAACCTAAATCGCCTTATTAGAGGTTGGGGTTGATGCTGTTCCACTCTGAAACTGCGGGAACGATGTTCAATGTAACAAGCTCGTCACGCATTTTGCAGAGGTGCTCGTAGCTTGCATCCAACTTCGCAATCTCCTCGGGAGTACCTACGGGCATTTTGTATGAGCAACCGTTTGCATCGAGAACAGTATCCATAGCCATCATGATGTGGTTGTACTTCTCGTTTGAAACGTATGTACCTGCGGGGTAACGGAACTTCTCACCACCCATAACCGAACGAATCATCTCAACTGAGAGATATGAGGGGCTCTGGAATGAAGAACGGCCGCGGAGCTTGATGATAGCTGCACCACCCTGAGTAACATCTTTCTTCATCTGCTCCCACTCCTCTTCGGGGAACTCTGCTGTACCGATAATATCTGTCAAAGGTTTGCCGGCAATCTTAACAGCACTGCCGAATACAGCCATCTGCTCGCCGTGGCCACCGTATGTAGCGCAACCTGTAACCTCGTTCTGCATTACACCGAACTTCTTAGCCAATGCGCTCTGCAAACGTGTAGAGTCGAGACCTGCAAGTGTTGTCACCTGACCGGGTTTCAAACCTGAGTAGAGCAATGTAACCAAACCTGTCAAGTCGGCAGGGTTGAAGATGATTACAACGTGCTTAACATCGGGGCAATATGTCTTGATGTTTTTACCGAGCTCCTCAGCAATTTTACAGTTACCTGCAAGAAGATCCTCGCGAGTCATACCCTCCTTACGGGGAGCACCACCTGAAGAGATAATATATTTTGCATCTTTAAAAGCCTCGGCAACATCTGTTGTTGCTGTAATATTCACTTCGTCGAAACCGCTCTGACGCATCTCCTCGGCAACACCCTCGGGAGAGAATACATCATAAAGACAAAGGTTGGTTGTCAAGCCCATCATCAAAGCCGACTGAGCCATATTTGAACCAATCATTCCGGCAGCGCCGACAATCACCAATTTTTCGTTTGTTAAATACTGCATAATATTCTATATTATTAAAAGGTTGAAAAATTCTTTCATCGTTTGCAAAGTTAATAATATTCCTCTAAATGAGACACATTATTAACAATGTTTTATTAAAAGGCTTAAAGCAATTTCAAAGCCTTCAGCAACTTCGGCGTAGCACCGCTGTTACCTGCAACATATTTCCCTGCCGCATCACCGGCCTTTTTGAGAGCAGCACTGTCGGAAGTGAAAATATCCATCATGCGTTCAAATTCTTCGTAACTCGAAATCTCGAGACCTCCGCCACACTCTTTGAGCATTGCCGCTTCTTGAAATTTCTTGTTATTAGGACCAAAGAATACAGGCATTGCATAGACTGCCGCTTCGAGCAGATTGTGCACGCCCACTCCAAAGCCGCCACCCACATAGGCCACCTCTCCATATCTATATATCGAGGAGAGCAAGCCAAAACAGTCAATCAGCAGGCAGTCAGCACCTTTGACATCGTCCATCGAAGCCTGTGTATAACGCACACACGTGCCTTTAAACTTGCTCTGAATATCAGCGAGTCGGCCCTGGGTCACCTCGTGCGAAGCTATTATCAATTTCCATTCGCCACGATGCTCATTGAAGTAACGCAGGAATATATCCTCGTCGGGGCCCCATGAACTACCGGCAACAAAAACCCTGTTGCCATGAGCAAAAGCCTCGACAAGTGCCAACTGTTTCGCATCCGAGGCTATCTTCACCACTCTATCGAAACGAGTATCGCCAATGACTGTAACATTATTAACACCAATGCCCGCAAGCAACTCTTTGGACTTTTTGTTCTGCACAAAGAGATGATTGAAACAGCGCAATGTCTTGCGATATCCCCAATCGAATTTCTTGAAGAATGTCTGGTTCTCACGGAAGATTGACGACACGCTGTATACCGGGATATTCCTGCGTTTCAACCCGCGCAGGAAATTAGGCCAGAATTCATACTTTATAAAGAATGCCTTCTGAGGTTTTACCATATCCAGAAAACGCGCAACGTTGCGACGAGTATCAAACGGCAGGTAGCAGATTATATCCGCCCCCTGATATTTTTTTGCAGACTCGTAGCCCGAAGGCGAGAAAAATGTCAGCACCACTCGGTATTCGGGGTGTGTCTCGCGCAAACGCTCGATAACAGGACGTCCCTGCTCGAACTCGCCCAGCGACGAGGCGTGGAACCAAAAATATTTCACTCCGTCACATAGACGCTCGGCAAGCATAGGGAAAACCTTCTTATGCCCCGCAATCATCAGTTTGGCCTTGCGATGTCCGCATAGAGCAGCCAATTTTATGCCGGCTATATATAAATATATAAGTATGCTATACATCGTTCAAAAGATGTTTTAACTACATTCAATTCCTTAACTCACCCCTGCCAAGAGGCAGGGAGAAGAGTGCCCCTATCCGAGCACCTCTATCGCTTTGCGCATGCGTGCAAGAGTCTCTTTCTTGCCCAGAATACCCGAAATATCGAACATCTGTGGGCCCTTACCCTCGCCAACGAGTGTCAGACGGAAGGCATTCATTATCTCGCCAAGCGAGTAACCCTTGCTCTCTATCCACTCTTTCACACGCGTCTCCTGATTCTCTATCGAGAAGTCTTCGAGCGACTCAAGCAGAGTAGCAAGTTCGCCCATCTTTGCGGCAGAGTCCTCTTTCCAACGTTTTTTCACCGTCTTTTCGTCGTACGACTCGGGAGCAATGAAATAGAAGCTAGACGCCTCCCAAAGCTCATGAACAAAGTTCACGCGCCCCTTCATCAGCGAAACAATCTTTGTGAGTGTCGCCATATCCACCGCAACGCCATGAGACTCAACGACGGGAGCAAAGAGAGCCGCAATATCGGCATCATCCTTCTTTATAATATATTCGTGGTTGAACCACATCATTTTCTTATAATCGAAACGTGCACCGGCCTTGCTGCAATGCGTAAGGTCGAACTTCTGCACCAACTCGTCGAGACTCATCAGTTCTACATCGTCGCCGGGATTCCATCCGAGCAGAGCGAGGAAGTTTATAACAGCCTCGGGAAGATAGTCGGCCTCGCGGTAACCCGAAGATATGGCACCTGTTACGGGATCTTTCCACTCGAGAGGGAATACAGGGAAGCCCAAACGGTCACCGTCGCGTTTGCTCAATTTTCCGTTCCCCTCGGGTTTAAGCAGCAGAGAAAGGTGGGCAAAGGCAGGCATGGTATCCTCCCAGCCGAACGCTCTGTAAAGCAGCACGTGAAGAGGTGCCGAAGGCAACCACTCCTCGCCACGAATGACGTGAGAAACCTCCATCAAGTGGTCATCGACAATGTTTGCAAGGTGATATGTGGGAAGTTCGTCTGCCGACTTATAGAGCACCTTATCGTCGAGAATAGACGAATCGATTGTTACCGCGCCGCGAATGATGTCGTTCACCACAACCTTCTCGCCCGGCTCTATCTTGAAACGGACAACATACTTATGGCCATTCTCGATGAGCTGTTGCACCTCGTCGGCAGGCATCGAGAGAGAGTTGCGCATCATCATACGCGTAGACGCGTCGTATTGGAAGTTCTCAATCTCGGCACGTTTGCTGTCAAGTTCCTCGGGGGTGTCGAAGGCGATATACGCCTTACCGCTGTCGAGCAATATTTTTACATATTTTTTATAAATCTCTCGTCTTTCGGACTGTCTGTAAGGGCCATACTCGCCGCCAAAGGAGACACCCTCGTCAAACTTTATGCCGAGCCATCTGAAGGATTCGAGTATATACTCTTCGGCACCCTCGACAAAGCGATTGGAGTCGGTATCTTCGAGACGGAAGATAAAATCTCCACCATGCTGTTTGGCAAACAGATAATTATACAACGCAGTTCTCACACCGCCAATGTGAAGCGGTCCGGTGGGGCTGGGTGCAAAGCGCACTCTTACTCTACGGTTGTTCATAAACTATGTACGAATTTTTATATTAACATATATGTTCTCGAGCCGTCACTCATCGTTTTTCCATTCATCGGTAAGGGAAACGATTTTAACTGTCGGCGACCTTCAAGCAGTCAAAAACCGAACAAAATAACAGCACAAATCCGAAACAAAGGTACAAAAGTTTTTAAAAACAACAAAAAACCGACATGTTTTACAGCATCCTTATACTATTTATATATTTTTTTTGTACTTTCGGAGGTTGAAAAAAAAGAATCGACACATACAAATTCTCATCACATCAAAAAAAACAAGGAGACAAGATATGTTCAAACTGAGACAACGCACCATCATCGAGACACTATTGGTAGTATCCTGCATTGCACTTATTGTGTACTTTATGCCGCGCGACACAAACTTCAACTACCACTTCAGCATCAACACCCCTTGGGGCTACGGGCAACTGATGTCCGACTTCGACTTTCCTATCTATAAGAGCGATTTCAAGGTAGAGGCCGAACGCGACAGTCTGCTAAAGAATTTCCAACCATACTTCACACAGGACAGCACAGCCACAGAGAAGGCTCTCGCCCGATTCAGCAACGACTACAACAAAAGTTTCGCAGCATACATTACGCCGCAACAGTACAACACCTACCGTCAGCGACTCATCAACGCCTACAAACGAGGCATCGTCTCACTGGAGAGTTCCGAAAAAATAAAGCGTGACAGCCTGTACAACATCAAGATAATCAACGGCAACATAGCCCTATCGTCGAACATCAACAATCTTAACACCATAAAATCGGTGTACGAGCAGCTTATCTACAACGACACGTTGCCCAAGGAGACACTGCGCATGCTGAAACTCGAAGAGTACATACAGCCAAACATCATCTACGACTCGGTAAAGACCAGTCTGGCACTGAAAGAGCTAGAAGCATCGGTATCGTTGAGCGACGGCATTGTACAGAAAGGACAGAAAATCATCAGTCGCGGCGAGATTGTAGACGAGAAACTGTATCAGACACTGCACTCCTATCAGTATGAGTGGAATAAACGCACCAACGAAAAACGCCACACATGGCTCACCCTGCTGGGGCAGATACTCATAACCACAATGGCACTGCTTGGAATGGTGGCCTTCATAAACGTCTACCGCCCAATCTTTTTGAGACAGCAGAACAAGTTCATCCTCATATTCCTGCTCATCACCATCTTCTGCATAACGGTGGGAGCAATGGTGCGCACACACACCGGAAACGTCTTCATGATACCCTTTGCAATGGTACCCCTTCTGTTGTGTCTCTTCGTAGACTCACGCACAGCCTTCATGGCACACATCATACAGATATTCATCTGCTCCACAATGCTGTCGGCACCGCACATCTTCATCCTCGTGCAGATAGCAGGCGGTGCAGCAGCCATTTTCAGTCTGCGCGAACTGACAGCACGTTCACAATTGTTCCGCACCATGTTCATAATTCTCATATGCCACATACTCACCTGCTTCGCATACGAGCTAATCACTGAAAACAGCATAGAGAAAATAAGCCTTAGCACATATATCTACTTCCTCATAAGCGGCGGTCTGTTGCTCATTGCCTACCCCCTGATGTTCGCAATAGAAAAGATATTCGGATTCACATCGGCCGTAACCCTCATTGAGCTGTCGAACATCAACAACGAGCTGCTGGGCAAACTCTCGCAAGACGCACCCGGAACCTTCCAGCACTCCATGCAGGTGGGTAACCTCGCAGCCGAAGCTGCACGACGCATAGGCGCAAACAGCATAGAGGTGCGTACCGGCGCACTCTACCACGACATCGGTAAAATTAAGAACCCCATCTACTTCACCGAAAACCAAAGCGGAGGCATCAGCCCCCACAACAACCTGCCCCCAGAGGAGAGCGCAAGAATCATCCTGCAACATGTGAAAGACGGTATTACCATAGCCCGCGCCCATCACCTGCCGCAAAGTATCACCGACTTTATCACCACGCACCACGGCACCTCAAAGACAGGCTATTTCTACATCACATACAAGAACGCCCACCCCGACGAAGAGGTAGACGAAAAGCTCTTCACATACGAGGGGCCGCAACCAAGAACACGCGAACAGGCAATATTGATGATGGCCGACAGCGTGGAAGCAGCGTCGCACAGCCTCAAGGAGTACACCGAGAGCAACATTCATGCACTTGTAGACAAGATAATCGACGCACAGCAGGAGAACGGTCAGTTCAGCCTTGCACCACTCACCTTCAAGGACATCGACACCATAAAAACAACCTTCAAGGAGCGTCTTAAAGCAATATACCACACACGCATCAGCTACCCCGAAGCCGAAAAGGCTAAAGGCGGAAAACAATAGGCCTACCATGACAAGAAAGGATATTCTACGCTACATATGGAAATACGGAATGGTGACGCACGACAAACTGCGCACCGTTTCGGGCAAGAAGATAGACGTTGCAAACATAGGCGAGGAGAATGGCGGCACCTTCGAGAACGCCTGCATAATGATTGACGGAAACCAACGCAACGGCAACATCGCCATAGAGCCAGCCACGCGCGACGACAGCGTGGCACTCAGCATAGTGTCGCCCGAGAACACATGCCCCACCAACCCCGATGCCACCTTAATAATAGAGACAAGCAAGCACTTCGACGAGGAATACCTTGCAATCGTCTGTGGCAAACAGCCATGCGTGGAGACAATAAACGAGACCGGCACTTTGCACATAAACAGCTACCTCTCGCGTCTGCTCATAGAGCGCATAGAGGACAAAGCCCGCCGCATAACAGCCACACACAACCTGAGCGACAAACGGTGGGAAGAGACCCTGTTCCGCACCCTTGCCCGCAATTTCGGATTCGGCATACAGGGCGAAGCCTTCGAGCAGTGGGCAAACATCCTCGACCTCACAGCACTGGGCAAACACCGCGACAACCTGTTGCAGATAGAGGCAGTATTTTTCGGTCAGGCAGGCCTTTTGGAGATAGAGAGCATCCCCGAATACTACCGTATGGAAGCCGAGAGAACCCCCTACTTCACAGAACTGAAGAAGGAGTACAAATTCCTGTCGGCAAAGTTCAACCTGCAACAAACCGACCACACAATATGGCGCAGCGGAGGCAGCGGTACACCCCATCTGCGCATAGCACGTCTGGCAGCAATGTACCACAGAGGCAATGTCACCCTCTCGGGAATAGCCGAGTGCGACACTCTCGACGAACTTAAAAGATTGCTACAGACACCGCTCGGCGGATATTGGAGCAACCGCACACACTTCGGAGGCACCACCACAACCGCCAAACCCGAAAGCATCAGCACCAAGCACCTGCATCTGCTTATAATAAACACCATCGTACCCATACTCTACTCCTACGGCAAACACCGCAAGGACAACAACCTATGCAACAAGGCCGAGGATCATCTGCACCTGCTGCCCCCCGAGGACAACGGCATCATACGCACATGGGAGAAGATGGGACTGCATGCCAACTGCGCAGCCGACAGCCAGGCACTCATACAGCTGAAAAAGGAGTATTGCAACAAGAAAAGATGCCTCGAATGCCAATTTGCATACAGGTATCTGAAAAGCCTGCTCGGGAAATATATTGATTTCACACAACTTTCTAATTAAAAAGTAATAATTCTACAAACACCAACCTGCATTTGTAATGTACTTTTGTATAAACATTCAATTATACATACAAAATGAAAGACAAAAAATACAACAAAGCAGAATGGGATACGTATGGTTTTGGTTTGTTAGACAACACAAATATCATGAAGTTAGTCCATGATTTTTCAGTTCATTCAGGACCGTATATTGCGATTACATACCTACAACAAATCTTAAATAAAAAAGGACATAATCTAACCACAGATGGATATATCGGAGAAAAAACTAATAACGCAGTAAATTCGGTTAATGAAAATTGGCTAAAAACCGAAATACAAAAACATCGCGCTCAACACTGTGATAAAATAGTAGACAAACACCCAGAACAAAAATATTTTATAAAAGGTTGGTTTAACCGCATAAACGACATTGGTCGAAAATGCGGTTGCGATACCATATTTAAAAGTAGACATTTTTAATACTTAAACACCATGAAACAATTTGTGCTACTCATCTTCGCATTGGCAATACTCGCGTGCAACAAAAACGAAAAACCGATAGACGTTACAGGTATCACTCCCTCGCCATTTATCGGCTATTGGGAAGAGGCTAGCGAAAACGACTCCATTAAAAATCTATCCATTAGAATTGGCGAGAGGAATGACTCACTGCTAGTGGCATTCTATTGGGAAAGCAAAAGAGTTTCATATATTACAAGCGAGCCGTTCAAAGATGCAAAGAGAGAGATAATCCCACAAGCATGTATCGCAGTTCCCCAAAGCGGTAACAAGGCTATCGGCAATATTGTCAACCAATACTTCAGTGTATACAACCTCTATCCCAATAACGAGTATTACGAACTTGTTTTTGAATTGAAAACACTCGACACACTCACATATAAGATAACAGGTGAAACAAATTATTGGCCGGACAGCGCCACATTAGTGCGACGCAATAACGACAATCAACATTTCTCAACAGAAACAGTAGAAGTGTATAGGGAAAATTATCTTGTTGCCGACGTCGATGTCAATGCGCCAAACAATTTTAATATTACGGGAACTGTACCTACCATTTTCATAGGCAAATGGAGTTGGGAGAAAAACGGAGTGTGGAACGATTTTAATATATCAATTGGCGAGAGAAACGACTCGTTGCTAATTGCCTGCGGAGGTTTTTTTTATGGTGGCAGAAAGATACAACCAATCGAATATGACGATAAAGATAGAATCATTCCGAATGCACGTCTAGCAATTCCAAAGAGCGGAAATACTGCACGTGGAACGTTTGCAAATTCACGCATGAATTTCTTTTATAGCATAGATACATGCGACTATGCAATAAGTTTGGAACTAAAAAGCTACAATACTCTGATTTTTAAAACAGAAAAGCCCATTGGCTATTGGCCTGACAGCGCAGTAATGGTGCGTACCGGACACAAGAGCGAGCCATTCACCGAAGATCTGTCACATTTCTACAAATAGAGAAACCAGCATTTAAAAACACCAAAATGTGGGTAAACGACATTTTTCAGTCGTCTGCCCACATTGCCATTATCCGGTTATTAAAAAAATATCTCTTTTTTAAACGGAGTTTAACATTTAATGCACAAAATCATTATTTTTGCATTCATAAACCCTGCACACAGAAAAACACACAAGAGCAAGGCTTTTTAAAATATAAAGAGTAACTAATTACTATTACTATGAAAAAACTTTCAACGATTCTTGTTCTGACAACCCTGTTTGTCACAATGTCGTCCGAAGCATTCGGACAGAACATACAAATTCACCACGATCTGGAGCGTGAAGTTACAACCACCACAGTTGAAATGTTCCGCCCCGACGCAGGAGGAAGCACCTTCTTCTTCGTAGACCTCGATTACAGCCCCAAAGTAAGCGGAGCCTATTGGGAGATTGCCCGCGAATTCTGCTTCTGGCAGCAGAGCAAATATAACTGGCTCTCCATCCACGCCGAGTTCAACGGAGGTATGAACTCAGAAGCAGGATCTTTCAACAACTCATGGCTCGCAGGTTTCACCTATTCGGGACACTCAAAAGACTGGAGCAAGACCTGGTCGCTCTCGGCAATGTACAAATATATCCCCGGCACAGTAGACACCAAAGGCAAAAAGCAGGTACACAACTTCCAGATTACAGGCGTGTGGAACCTCGACTTCTTCAACCACTGGATATCTTTCAACGGCTTTGCTGACTTCTGGCGCGAACACTATGCATGGCAGGGCACAGAATTTATCTTCCTCGCCGAGCCACAGCTGTGGATAAACCTTAAAAACATCAAAGGATGGGAAAAGATTAACCTGAGCCTCGGCACGGAGGTCGAAATCTCCAACAATTTTGTAGAAGAAGGCTTAGAAGTAATGCCCACCTTAGCCGCAAAATGGACTTTTTAAAACACGATAAAATATGCTTAAAAAATTATTCGGGTTCGACGCAACCCAAACAACAGTAAAAACCGAAATTACTGCCGGCTTGACCACATTCCTCACAATGTCATATATCCTTGCAGTAAACCCCTCGATATTCAGCAAGCTCGAAGGAATGCCCGGCGGAGCAGTATTCACATCGACAGCCCTTGCAGCAATCATCGGCAGCCTCGCAATGGCATTCATAGGCAAAATGCCCTTCGGACTTGCCCCGGGCATGGGCCTCAACGCATTCTTTGTGTTCAGCGTATGTCTGGGCATGGGCTATTCATGGCAGTTTGCACTGACAGCAGTATTCATCGAAGGCCTCATATTCATACTGCTTACACTGACCAACGTGCGTGAAGCCATAGTAAAAGCAATCCCCATGAGTCTGAGAAACGCCATTGGAGCAGGAATAGGACTTTTCATCGCCTTCATAGGTTTGGCAAGCGCCGGTGTAGTGGTGCCCAACGAAGCAACACTCGTAACCCTTGGCGATATCACATCAGGCTCGGCACTCCTGGCAATCATAGGACTCATCATCACAGGCTTCATGTATGTAAAAAAAGTCCCCGGAGCAATCCTCATAGGAATCATCGCCACCATGATTATAGGAATCCCCATGGTAGTGACAGAATTCAAAGGAATCATGTCGAAACCCGAATCAATCGCACCCATCTTCTGCCAGTTCGAGTGGGACCAGGTGTTCACACTTGATATGTTGGTGGTAGTATTCACATTCCTCTTCATCGACATGTTCGACACACTGGGCACCCTTGTAGGCGTCTGCACAAAGGCAAACATGATTGACGAAAAAGGTAATATAAAAAGAGTGAAGGAAGCATTCATGGCCGACTCCATCGCAACAACAGCAGGAGCCATGCTGGGAACATCTACCACCACCACATACGTAGAGAGCGCAGCCGGCGTGACACAAGGTGGCCGTTCGGGCCTTACAGCCCTCGTCGTAGCATGCTGCTTTGCAGTAGCACTCTTCTTCTCGCCCCTATTCCTCTCTATCCCCGCAGCCGCAACAGCCCCTGCACTCGTCATCGTCGGCCTGCTGATGTTCGAGCCCGTCGTAAAATTTCCTTTCAACGACCTTACAGAGTCAATACCCGCATTCATCTGCATTATAATGATGCCCTTAACATACTCTATCTCAAACGGCATCCTGTTGGGAATGATATCTTATGTACTGATGAACGTTATTTGTGGTAACTTCAAGCGTATCACACCCACAATGTATATACTCGCAATACTTTTCATTCTAAAGTATATTTTCATCTAAAAGAGTTACAGATACAGTTCGAGCCCCAAAGTTTGAAAATTCAAACTTTGGGGCTCGAACTGTATATCAATTATTCTCTACAAGTGGTGCCACCAGAATCCTTGAACCATCGCTTTAATATACGCTGCTTCAATTACTTACGATTTGGCAACGGCTCAAAAAAGGCCATTTCCATAATTGTATCACTCGATTTTTTCACAATTTTGCATCGAAATCGAGGGGCAATTTTGGCAGTTTTTCGGGGTAATTTCAGTTGGTTAGTCGCACTAACCAACTGCTTGGTATTCTACTTGATAAATGCTTCAACCGGTTAGTATTACTAACCACTTCAAAAAACAAAACAACTCGTGAGCGATACTCACGAGTTGCTTGGTTTAATCCTCTCGGTCATTATAAAATCGAATGGATATTTTGGTCATAGGTATATAGTATCTATTTTCGGTTTAATAAGGCCTCTACCAACTCTTTTAGAGTCTTTGATGTATCTGATAGGTCTTTTGAATCAAACTTTAATAGGCCATATTCTTTATTTGCAATAACAGGCTTAGTATACAACTGCTCTACAGTGGATATCAATAGTTTCCGCTTATCCTCGTCTTCCTTTTCTGGCATTTGCTCAAGATATGCCGTTAATGTCACAGCGACACTCTCTCTAAAGGCATACTCTTCCATTAGATTACGCTCTTTTTGATATTGAGAAATAGAGAATCCCAATAGGAAAAATAACGGAGAGGATTTAATTCCATTGATTAATATGTCTGCCCATTCACTACCAGTATCTGCACTAAGCCAAAAAAATACAGCACAGACCCAACCAATTGCTAATGCTGAAATAATCACGCTAGTCCAGAACCACTTTGTGATTTGCGTTGATAGGTCTTCCTTTCTTTTGTTGAAACTATGACTCAATGTACCATCAGCTATATAACCCATCATTTTGCGTACTTCCTCTGCATTGTTTGATACACTTTCATAATCCAAAGTGATTCTTGAAATCTTAGATTCTGCATCTGTATTGAAATCTTCAAGGGCTTTTTTAGATTGAGAAATAACTTCATCATTGATGTTTAGCTGCTCTTTTGCTTTGTCGAATGCAGATGTTAATGCAGTTACAATATTGTTGGCTTTCCCATTCAATGTCTCTATTGCTGTTTGAGCCGATGTCGCATTTTGTTGGGCACCTTTGATCTTTTCCAATATAACATTTGACTCTGATTGATTATTTTTCAGGGTCTCTAATTCTTGCCTCTTAGTATTAATAAGTTTTTCGATCTCAGATTTTTTCGTTTCTAATTCATCAATTAGCAACTTAACTTTATCTTCCCGTGCATCTATGTGAGTCATTGTAAGTTCTGCTCGTTGCTCTAATGTCTTTAGAGAAGATTCACGAATACCTAATTCAATCCTTTTAGGTTGATCCCAGAAACCGCATCTCATTTCAAAATACACAAGAGATTTGACCTGGGTAGCAGCCTGCTCATATGCTGCTGATTTAAAGTTATTCGTAAAGTTTACAATAACATTGCGCAATGTTATATTACCATATATGAGCATTGGGATATTGTCACTTGGAATAACTTGCCAATTGCCATTGTCAAGAAATTCTTTTAACTGAACAATAGCCCTCTTTGCCATTGCAAATAACTCGTCAATTGAGTAGTCTGCAATAACAATACTATCAAATGTTGCGGTATCTTTATATTTATTCTTAAATGGAGTTTCAAAATCTGCTTTTTCAAACTCTACAATTGCATCAAGAATACTTTGTCTCTGGTTAGCGTTCATATTTCAACAAGTTATTGTATAATATATACTGTTTCGTCGCCACATATGTTACGAATTTTCATGCGCAATGGGCGTTTAGTGCTATAGATGCATGCATCCCAAAACTCACCAGTCTTTAAACCATTCTTGATAACATAGCCTAGTTTGTCAATCTTGATTTCGCTATCACTGCGCCATGGCGTATTAGGATCAGCACTCGTACAATCTAAACTTACCCATTCAATAGTTTCTAAACCCTCATCACTTATCTTGATTGATTCTAACTCTTTCCCTTTTTTGAGGGCTTGTTGCTGTCCTTTTTGATTGCATTCGTCTATTTTTCGCAATACACGGTCGCTATGGAAAGATTTGATAACAACCTTCCAACCTCCTAATGAAGTGTTGTGAGTTTCGCAAACTTCCCATTCGGCTTCATCTTCGACTACAACATTATCTAACACTTGTTTTAAATCGCGCAGTTCAATTTCAATAGTAGTTAATGTATTTTGCTCTTTTATAAATTGCTCTATTTCCTGTCTATCTATGATGTCAATATAATACACAATTACGCGTTTGGTATCATCAGGCAAATCTGGCATCGCTTCGCGAATAATTCGATTCATCAGTGGTTTATCTAACAAACGTGTCGTGTTATCCATCAAGTTTGGTAAATAAACAGGCATCATTCCATGCTTGGTATCGACGATGCTACCTTCCCAGAATTTGTCCAATGCATCTTCGTTGCGTAAACCAGGGATGAGCGATTTCAGTTTGTCCATTGTTTGGACTGGATTGCGATATAGCGAAACACCGTCTTTAATCTCCAATACTTCAAATTCTGCTTCGTTGGCGATCAATCTATCTCTAACTGTTTGAATACTATTGATACCAATGTCATTATGAATAAAGTTGCGTTTTAATTTATGCGCAACTGCTGCCGTTACGCCACTACCACCGAAGAAATCGGCAACCACCATACCTTCATTACTGCTCGCTTTTATAATGCGTTCTAACAATTTTTCCGATTTCTGTGTAGCGTAGTCTACAATTTCTCCTGGATATCTTGCAGCTCTTTGTATATCTATCCACCAATCTTCTGGCACTTTCCCATTTTCATTAAGTACTATCGTGTTAAAATCCATCCCACCTCTGCCAATAACATTTCTATTTGCTCTATCAAGACTTCCTTCTGCATAAGGGATTCTGATATCTTCTTTGTTAAAGACATATGTATCACTCATCGAATACCTACAAATTGTATCGTGTTTCTTGGGGAAATCTAATCCAACATTAGAAACAGCTGTATAACACCAAATAATTTCATTTCTAAAATTATCCTCTCCAAAGATCTCATCCATTAAAATTTTTACATAGTGAACGATATGCCAATCCAAATGCACATAGATACTTGCAGTATCACTCATTACAGATTTAATAGCCATTAAGTTTTCGTACATCCAATTGAGGTAACGCTCTTTATCCCAAACGTCACCATACATCTTTTCCTCAAAGGCTTTGAGATCTTCTATATCTAATTCAGTTTCTGCTTGTGCAATAGCTTTCGCCACCAATGGATTGCGACGGATATACACTTTCTTGGCATAGTCCGCACCTGAAGCAAAAGGAGGATCAATATACACTAAATCTACTTGTATCCCATGCTCTTTGAGATAGGCACATGCTGAGAGACATTCACCACGAATGATTTTATTCTTCGGATTCTCTCCAACCCGCTCTACCGTTTCCATTTCGTAAAGTGGCATACCTCGTTCAATGCGTTCAATAACTTGGTCGTTGTCACGGTAACGCAATATACGCTTTGTACGTACAAAGTTGTCTAAGATTGCTTGTCCTTCCAGTGTGTTTGGAAAGTAGGGAACATATTTTACAGCCATAATTGTGTATTATTTACAAGTTAAAGAAATCGTTAATTGCCACCAAGGTCTTTTGTCTGCGTTGTTCAGCAGAAAGTGTATCTTCGAGATATAGGAAATTAAAACGCTTATATCCAAACTGCTCATTGTTCTTGCGCACAAATTCCGTCTCCATAAATTCTCTGCGCTCAGCAAACTTAGCAGCATAACCTTCGCCTTTAGTTTCAATGATAATGATTTTATCAATCTCATTATTTTCTTTCCTACTGAGCAATAGGAAGTCAGGCACATATTTTCCAATATATTGCCATTGTGTACCGTGTTTCTTATAGCAGTTGATTTTGAACTCTGTGAGCGTGTCATCACCGTTAAAATAAAGTTCAAGTGCTTTGCCATGAATTAGCGGTAGTATTTCCGTAGAGAAATAATCTATTTCCAGTTTACTATCAAAACGATATGGCAGATAGTGGTATGTCTGATTACGCTCTGGATAGGGATCGGACTGCGGTTTGAGAGCGGAGACATCTATGCCCATTGCTTTCAGTTCCTCAATCTTGGCCATCACTTCTGGTTTTAATTCTTCTTTTGTAGGACGATTATCCCAATTGACAATTTCTTGCACCACTTGCTGCGAAGGATAATATTTACCATTATCTTCAATTGGCGAAATCAGCTTCTCTATTTGTAGCAAGGTAGCCTGTTGGGGCACCACTTCTTCTGTTACCTGGAAATTACGTAACGGAGCAAAAGCCTGACGTATGAGTGAACGAATACGCTGATGGTCATGTTTAGGCGTCAGTTGATCGTATATAGAACGCAATTCAAATTCGCAGGTTTTGAGTTGTGTGACCGTTAGGGTGCCGAAGCTCTCTTTGGCAATCTGTTGTAACCACCATTGGAAAGATGGAACTTCCGCGTCATTTGTCTCCAATTCAAAAGAATCAATGTGTTTACCCTCCATGTCCTGTCGGTGAGCAAGCGAAGGCGCCGATTTGACGACTATAGTATCATCCTGCAAGCGTGCGTGAGAATCATTTGCCTCATTCACGATAAGAGTTTCATAGCTCACTTTTAGTTGATAGAAGTCAATTGGGGGAACTTGCATACGCTCCATACGTGAGACTCTTTCAATAGTTGGTATTGTCAACGGAACTTTTTGGACAAATTCTTGCAATGTGATATTTTGCTGCTGTTTTAATTGTTTATTGAGAGTGTCAGCGTTGAATTTATTGAGCCAGATAATGGCAGACTCCTTGTTGTCTTTAACCACTTGACGCAAACAACGACATGAAGTCTGCAATACCATATTGGTAGGACATACTCCTTTTTGTGGCAGTATGACTCCTGTTAGACTTTTACAGTCCCACCCCTCTTTGCCTATCTGAACTAAAAGGATTACTCGGATTTTAGACAGAGAAGTGTCCAATGAGGCAAATGATGTTTCAGCCCCTTCGGGTTGAGGATATTCTTTATTGCCTCCATGGTACTTTAGAATAGAATCGGCAGGATTCAATCCATACGATGAAGCTATCTCAGCAACGAGTGGATAAATCGTTTCTTCTAATGTTTCGATTTGGCCACAATAAATAGCTAGTTTGGCACATGTACCATCAGCGTAAATAGTATCTTTGTACTTGTTTAAAAACTCTTTGACGCCATTTGTGACAATTATTTGCGTATCATTATCTGCATATTTAACCTCTGGCACTTTGAGAAAATTACCAATACCATCTATCAATGGATAATAATATACAACATTAGAAAGGTCGGTATTGCTGATAGAGAACGTGTCGGATAAAGTTACTTTTTCTGCTTTGTCTAAATAAGGCGTACCTGAAAAACCAAGCACAGAATTGAATGTATGGTTTTCTGTCCACTTATTGACTACTTGACGCAATTTAATTTCGCCATCAGCAGCGTGGTGTACTTCATCTATATAAATGGCAAGATTTGGAAGCTTGCCAATTAATTCGCGCAGTTCATTCGCCAACACCACCCTTTTTAGTTCATCATCACTAAATAAGGAAGTATCTTGATTATCAGCCAAGCGGTCTAAGATTACTTTTTCTGCATTTGTAATAGCGACCAAGCCCATTAAATCTTCTAATGGCTGATGATTGTTAATCTTTTGAGCATTTGGATTCTTAATACGGTTGCTCTTATTAGCCGTTTTTTGCTCATCAAGGATTTCAAACTTTATCAACCTTTTCAGTTGAGTTGCCGTTGGTTCTGGAATAATCCATGAAGGATCAAACTCCTTGATGTGCTTTAGACTAGGTATAATAGAAGATTTCAAACCAGACGGAGCCATTACCATAAAGTTATGTGCAAAACTTTTGTTATCTGGCTCAATTTGTGCAAAATAGAGATCTAAATAGATAAATGCAGCCATCAAATAGGTTTTGCCTGCACCCATAGGAAGACTAAATAAATAGTCCGTATATGTAACGTCGTAAAATATCTTTTTGAATATTTCTTCGTAATCTATTTTATCGGCATTTTGTTTAATAAACTGCTCTAATTCAGGAGCCAACTGCCTACCACCTTTGTCTTTCAGGCGAGAATATTGAAATAATGCAACAGCAGCTTTATTTGTGCTAAATATGTGGCGTGCTGCTTCTGTTAATTCAATTTGCTCGATATTCACGTCATTGAAATATCCATTCACAAACAGTTGCCACAATGGTTGATTTTGACAGGCAATTTTTAGAAATAGATATATCTTAATTGCTTCAATCTGAGCATCGCGCATCTTGTTCTGCGAATGAATGTATTGAATCAATTCATTGATGGTACAATCAGGAGAGTTATACCATTCATCACATTTATTTTGAATTAAATTATAAAACATAACTACTCAATTTCTGCTATCAACTCTTTTGGATCCACATTCAATATTTTGGCGATTTCGAAAAGTTGTTCGAGGCTCGGTTGACGGCGATTGCACGCATAGGCATTGACAATACTGAAGCTCTTGCCAAGTTGTTCGGCAAGCCAAGTCTGTTTAATCCCCTTTGTTTCAAGGACTTCCTTTATTCTGTTCATATATATTGTGTTATTTATTCGCAATAATTTGTCATAAAGATATGAAAAATTTTGCTATAATCATAAATTTTGAGGAAAAACAACGCATTTCGGCTAAAACAAAAACGAGAACCCGTGCGAGTTCTCGTTTTGAAGCAGTGTGTAAAATGTTATCGTCTGCCGTAAACCGCAGGGAAGTCCTCGGCGTTGCGGTGGGCGAATGGAGCGACATAGTTTTTCTCCAATGCGGCACGCAGGTCAGACTCCCGGTAGAGCATCTTGCCCGGCAGGGCGACAAACGGAATAACGCCGTCATCACGGTATTGTTGCAGGGTGCGTTTAGTGATTTTGAGCATCTGACACACCTCCTCGGTGGTGTAGTAGCGCTCGCCATTCATCTGCGGCTTGTAGTGTGTGCGCATTGCACGAATGTAGTCACTCAATGTGCTCAACTCATCGAGCATTGCTCGGCAATTTGTCTCTTGTACTAGTTCCATAACTATTTGTTTATATGTCGTTTGATAAATCTCTCAACCTCACGGCGTTTGTAATAAATCTTGTTGCCAATCATCGTATAGCCAAGAAGGCCTCGCCCACGATAACCTTTCAGCTGATGTTTCGACAGACTCAACAGACGAGATAACTCGTCGTTCTCAATCCACTCCGAGCCGATGCTCTCTTGATACAATCTATACTCCTCACGAATCTCCTGCGATGCGGTGCTGACAGTCGCTACAATCTCATTGTAGAGTTCCTTGTCAATTGCGATGTATTCCATTACCATAGTCTTTTTTATTTTAAGAATAGGAGCGTTTTT
>JAZRFE010000049.1:0-55936 GCA_045661205.1 Bacteroidaceae bacterium
ACAGTGCGTTCTTGTTTATTTACTTCCATTTTATGCTTTTTAATTTTCAAATGTAGTTATTTATGGAATATAATCAAAATATTCCATAAAAATATTGCATTTTGTTTGATTATATTAAATATATTCCATATCTTTGCTATGCGAAAAGGGAACAAAGTTATGTTTAACCACTTAACCAATACAGATATGATAGCAGTAGCAAATAATTCAGTTGTTGTAATAAATAATCTTACAAGTCGTAGAGCCAGCGTAATTGCCCACAGAACCAACAGCGAGGCAATGGGCGTAATCAAGGCACAGATGATTGACTTGCTCAAAGCAAAGTTGCAGATGGGTGTTGCTCATTTCGTTTATATGAAGAAAGATGGCACGCTTCGTGAGGCGTGGGGTACAACATCAAGCAACCTTATGAAAGCAAACATCAATGGCAGAGGCATTTCAAGGGATAGCGTGAACACTGTCTGCTATTGGGAGTGTGAAAAGGGTGGATTTCGTTCACTTCGCTTTGAAAATCTTATTGAGGTTCTTAAATAGTAGTTGGAGTATGGCAAAGGTAGTTATATACGCTCGTGTAAGCACGCAAGGACAAGACTATGAGCGACAGTTGGCAGAGTTGCGTGAGTATGCTCGTAAGATGGAATACGAGGTTGTAATGGAGTTCTGTGAAAAGGTTAGTGGAGCAAAGACAGTAGCAGAACGCCAAGCCCTTAAAGAGTTGCTTTCATTCGTTGAGAGCAACAAGGTGGATAAAGTTCTAATCTATGAGTGTAGTCGCTTGTCAAGGCGTGCAATAGACTTCCTTGCTGTAATAGAAAATCTTACAGCAAAGAAAATCAGCGTGTATATACTCCAAAATGGGCTTGAAACACTGCTCCCCAATGGGCAACCTAACCCAATAGCACAGTTGGTTATGGGTATCCTTGCACAGTTCAACTCAATGGAGCGTAGCCTCATCAGAAGTCGTATGGAGAGTGGTTACAACCATTATAGAGCGATAGGTGGCAAGGTTGGTCGTAAAGAGGGTTATCGAAAGAGCGAGGAAGCGATGAGAACTGAATATGCAAAGGAAATACAACTCTTACGCAAAGGATTATCTCTCCGAAATGTTGCGGCTATAACACAAACAAGTGTTAATACTTTAAGAAAAATTAAGAATTTTGCAATTTGAATTTGATTCTTAAAAATAAAAAAGGTATATTTGCTTTGTTCGGAACAAAACCGCCTTTATTGCGCAAAACTGAAATTTCTAACGGCGGAAAATCAAAGTAAAACATAGTAAAAATACAAGGTGGCAACCCTTGAAAGAAGTAGTTTGTTGCAAACACGAAAGGCAAAGACACTACAAACGAACGAGAGGAAATTTATTTCCTTTCACAGCGAGTGCTGTCCGTTTTCGCAATAACCTATATGGCAATGAGCAGGTGCTTTACGCCCATGCGTTTCCTCGTTGTTGGTATGCCACAAAGCACCAAAAATAAGCCGCAACACATTGCGACAAAGCAAATTATAAATTTAATGATTAGTATTGAAAAATGTCGAGATATTATTAAATCACATAATTACGATTTGACGAATGAAGAAATAAAACAAGTTAGAGAATTTCTATATCTATTCGCTGAAATTCAAATAAATGCAGAAAAAGAGTTATTAAAAGATGAAGAATGTAATACTATATTGTAGGGTCAGTTCAGACGAGCAAAAAACAAATACGTCACTTGAATTCCAAGAGAAGAAGCTGAGACACTACTGTAACGAACATGGTTACAATGTAATTGCTTGTTACCACGAAGATTTCTCAGGTAAACATCATGATTTTGTCCGTCCTGAGATGAAGAAGATTCGTGATTACTGCAAAAAACATAAGCGTGAGGTTGATTTAATCCTGTTTCTCCGATGGGATAGGTTTAGTCGTAATCCCGAATTTGCATATATGTTCAAGCGAATGTTCTTGGACGATTGGGGTATTGAATTTAATGCCATCGAGAGCCCTATTGATTTTGGCGCAACTGAATGGTCGTCATTGCTGAGCAGTTATTGTGCGGCTGCACATACCGAGAATAATAAGATTAGTCGAAGAACAAGAGATGGTGTTCGTGAAACACTACTCTCAGGTAGGCTTGCAAATAAAGCGCCAAGAGGCTATAAGAATGTACATATTACTGATGAAAATGGTAAAACTATATCCAAGACGGTTGAAATTGACGAAGGGAAAGCATCTCTTATTAAGGATATATTCAAAGAAGTTGCAAAAGGCATAGAAGCCCCGTGTGCTATTCGAAGAAGAATTGCCCCTGATATTCCAGAGAGCACCTTCCTTGATATATTACGTAATATATTCTATAAAGGTAAAATCCGAGTTCCTGCCACGAAAACAGAACCAGAGGTTATTGTTGAAGGATTACACGAACCATTGGTAACTGAGGCGGTTTTTGATACAGTGCAGGATATTTTGGATGGCAAACGAAAGAAGAACCCCAAACTCACAAAGCCGATAAAGTCCGAATTTTATCTACGCAAGTTTTTGGTTTGCCCTCATTGTGGTAGAGCAATAACAGGAGCAACAAGTAAAGGTGGAAGCGGTGGAAAATATCCATACTATTTCTGCCCGACAACAGGGAAACATGTACGAATAAAAGCTGACGCACTTAATTCTGCATTTGTTGATTACGTAAGTAGTCTCCGTCCAAATCAAGCGATTATGCAGTTATATAAAGAGGTATTGCTTGATTTGCGTAAAGACAATGCAAGAGATATTAAGTCTATGATTGATGACATAGATAAGGATATTTTGGAGATTAACGAGAGAATGAATAAGATTGAGGACAAGTATCTTGATGGAGAGATTGATAACGATGCTTATAACCGAATGATTACGAGACAGAAGAACCAATTGAATACGCTGGCAAGTAGGAGGGAATTGCTCGAAACTTCCAATCGAGAAAAAATCGAACCACAGTTAAAGTACTCTATTAACTTGATAGACAATATAGATAGGTTCTTTCAATACGCTCCCGCTGAGGCTAAGATAAAAGCATTAAGTTCGATATTTCCTGAAAAAATTGAATTTGACGGAAATAATTTTCGAACTGTTAGTATGAATAG
The DNA here is from genome assembly GCA_045661205.1 of Bacteroidaceae bacterium. Lineage (GTDB taxonomy): Bacteria > Bacteroidota > Bacteroidia > Bacteroidales > Bacteroidaceae > HGM04593. The sequence goes on from JAZRFE010000049.1 coordinate 3,103, forward strand.
TGTACTTAGCCTAATCTATCAGCAAACCAATGAGTTACGAGGATTAAATAAAAAAAGCGAGGAAAGTTTTACAACTTTCCCCGCTTCAGTACCCAGACGCGGGATCGAACCGGGATGGGTTGCCCCACTGGTGTTTGAGACCAGCGCGTCTACCGATTCCGCCATCTGGGCATTTGTTTTTCTCAAATGCGATGCAAAGGTACGACATTTTTTCATACTTGCAAAACTTTTCAGAGTTTTTTTGAAAAAAGTTTTTATTTTTCCATTTAACGTTTGGCTATTTCATTGAAAAGTAGTACTTTTGCACGCCGATTATTATCGACTCATGAAAAATGAGTTGTTGTTGATACTTCAGGTCTCCGAGTGATTAATAAAATCGATCTAGCCAATTGATTGATAATCACGCGAGGAGGGTTTCCCAAAAGTCCAAATTCCGTTACAGACACAAGGGAGAAGCATCAAGAGAAATGAATATTAACTTAATTAAAAAACATTTTAAAGTGGATACTTTAAGCTACAAAACTGTTTCTGCAAACAAAGCAACCGCAAAGAAAGAGTGGGTTGTTGTTGATGCTACCGACCAGGTACTCGGTCGTCTTGGCACAAAAGTTGCCAAAATTCTTAGAGGTAAATACAAACCCAACTTTACCCCTAACGCAGACTGTGGTGATAATGTAATCATCATCAATGCAAACAAAGTTAAAATGACAGGTAACAAGTGGGAAGGTCGTGAATATCTTCGTTTCTCTGGTTACCCCGGTGGTCAGAAGGCTTTCACTCCTGCTGATGTTGTTAAAGGTTACAAAGGTTACGAGCGCCTCTTCAAGCACGTGGTAAAAGGCATGTTGCCCAAATCTCGTCTTGGTGTTCACATCCTGAACAACCTCTATATCTACGAAGGCCCCGAGCACAAGCACGAGGCACAGACTCCCAAAACAATTGATATTAATTCTTATAAATAATAGCAGATGGAAATGGTAAACGCATTAGGCCGCCGCAAGAGCGCAGTTGCCCGTATTTTCGTTAAAGAGGGTACAGGTAAAATTACTATTAACAAAAAGGATCTGCAGGTTTATTTCCCTTCAAGCATTCTTCAGTTCATCGTTAAACAGCCTTTGACAAAGTTGAATGTTGCTGAGAAATATGACATTAAAGTAAATTTGGACGGTGGTGGTTTCACTGGCCAGTCACAGGCTTTGCGTCTTGCAATCGCTCGTGCTTTGGTTAAGATTAACCCCGAGGACAAAAAAGCTTTGCGTTCTGAAGGATTCCTGACTCGTGATGCTCGTGAAGTTGAGCGTAAGAAACCGGGTCGTCCCAAAGCACGTCGCAGATTCCAGTTCAGTAAACGTTAATATTCGGCTCGAAGATATACGTTTAGTATCTAAACCACTCGGGACTCTCTACATATTATTAATAATGTTGAAGACTACCCGAGAGGTTGATTAAAATTTAATTAAAAAAGAAGGTAAACGATTAAAAAATTAAAGAAAATGTCAAGAGTAAATTTTGAATCACTTTTGGAGGCCGGCGCACACTTCGGCCACTTGAAACGCAAATGGAACCCCGCAATGGCTCCTTACATCTTCATGGAGCGCAATGGTATTCACATCATCGACCTGCACAAGACAGCAGCTATGGTTGAGACAGCAGCAGATGCATTGAAACAGATTGCAAAGAGCGGCAAGAAAATCCTTTTCGTTGCAACTAAGAAACAGCTCAAAGACATTGTTGCTGCTAAAGCACAGTCAGTAGGCATGCCCTACGTTATCGAGCGTTGGCCCGGTGGTATGCTCACAAACTTCCCCACAATCCGCAAGGCTGTGAAGAAGATGGCTACAATCGACAAATTGACAGCAGACGGTACATATTCAAACCTCTCAAAACGTGAGGTTCTTCAGATTACACGTCAGCGTGCTAAGTTGGACAAGAACCTCGGTTCTATCGCTGATTTGACACGTCTCCCCTCTGCTATTTTCGTAGTAGACGTATTGAAAGAGAACATCGCTGTACACGAGGCTAACCGTCTTGGTATCCCCGTATTCGGTATTGTTGATACAAACTCAAGCCCCAACAACATCGACTTTGTAATTCCCGCAAACGACGATGCTACAAAATCAGTAGACTTGATTCTCGACGCTTGCTGCGCAGCTATCGCAGAGGGTCTCGAGGAGCGCAAGATTGAGAAGGTAGACGCTGAGGCTGCTGAGGCTCAGGGCGAGGAGGATGCAAAGAAGACTGCACGTCGTCGCACAACAAAAGCTCGCGCAAACAAGGCAGAGGAGGCTCCCAAAGCTGAGAATGTTGAGGAATAATTTATAAACAAACTAAACAGAAATAACACAATGGCTGTTACAATGAATGATATTGCCAAGCTCCGCAAAATGACAGGAGCCGGCATGATGGATTGCAAAAAAGCATTGGCTGAGGCTGAGGGCGATTTTGACAAAGCAATGGAAATCATCCGCAAGAAGGGTCAGTTGGTAGCTGCAAAACGTAGCGACCGTGAGGCTTCTGAGGGTTGTGTACTCGTAAAAGCAGTTCCCGGTTTCGGTGCTATCATCGCTCTTAAGTGTGAGACAGACTTCGTTGCTAAGAACGAGGACTTCATCAAGCTCACAAGCGATATCCTCGACGCTGCTATTGCTGCTAAGTGCAAGACTATCGAAGAGGTACAGGCTCTTCCCCTCGGTGAAGGTACCGTACAGGATGCTATCGTAGCACGCATCGGTATCACAGGTGAGAAGATGGAGCTCGATGGTTACAAGACATTGGAGGCTGAGAACGTATACGTTTACAACCACCAGAAGAAGAACCAGCTTTGTACAATGGTAGCACTCAGCAAGGAGAACGAAGAGGCAGGTCACGAGATTGCAATGCAGATTGCAGCATCTACTCCTCTTGCACTCACAAGCGAGGATCTCGACCCCGCTATCATCGAGAAAGAGCGTAACGTAGCAGAGGACAAAGCTCGCGAAGAGGGTAAACCCGAGAATATGATTGCTCGCATCGCTGACGGTCGTATTCAGAAATTCTACAAAGAGGTTTGCTTGCTCCAGCAGGGTTATGTTCAGAACGAGAAAATCACAGTTGCTGACTATTTGAAAGGTTTCGACAAGGAGCTTACAGCAACAGGTTTCCAGCGTTTCACATTGCGTGCTGAATAATAGAATTTATTCAAAAGCATAAAGCAAGAGAGGGTGTGTCGCTTGACACACCCTCTCATTTTTTCATGTGGCACTACTTATTTATAGAGAATTTTGCCACTTTTCTTAAAATTATGAAGAAATAAAAGTATCCGCGAGCAAATAAAATCCAAAATATCACGTTATATGTACAGAGACACAACTCTTTTATTTATTTTTTTGTAAATTTGTAAAATGTTATACACAGTGAGGCTAAGAAGAGAGAATTTCTATGCACATCACTGCCAAATACACAACCAGAAAAAAGTATGATAAAAGATATAGCTGCCCCTATAACAGCACTCCTCATTTCATTTGTAACGGTTTTACTGCTGCACCCGCAATTGGTAAAATTTGCATTACTTAAGGACATTGTGGACAAGCCCAATGCCCGCCGACTCAACCGCACTCCGATACCCGTATTGGGCGGAGTAGGTGTCTTTATGGGTTTCACCACCGCATTCTGCATAAGTTGTGCAATATATAAAATAGAGACATCCATCGCGTGTCTAGCAGCAGTAACAATGATGCTGTGCGTAGGTCTTATCGACGACATCAAAGACTTGAAGCCCAAGACTAAATTTTTGGCACAGATAGTAGCAATATTGATATTGATATTCTTCTGCGACATGAAGATAGACAATCTTCATGGCATTTTCGGGATACACGAAATATCGAACTATATATCCATTCCTTTGACTGTTTTTGCCTGCGTGGGACTGATTAACGCCATCAATCTTATCGATGGTATTGATGGTTTGTCATCGGGCTACGGCATTGCTGCCGGCTCTCTTTTCTGCCTGTATGGATATACACATGGAATTCATCTGAACACATTGACAGCCATCGCAATGATTGGTGCACTGCTGCCTTTCTTTGTATACAACGTCTTTGGCAAGAAAAATAAGATGTTCATTGGCGATGCCGGCTCTCATTTTTTAGGTATTATATTCTGCCTATTGACACTTAACACCATACACAGTAGCGCAAACATCGACGCGCTAAGCAACAGTGGATGTGTTGCCTTCTGTCTGGCAGTAATGGCGCACCCTGTAATGGATACGTTGCGTGTGATGACAATGCGCATATGCAATGGAAATTCTCCATTCAAGGCCGACAAGACACACCTGCACCACGCATTTATAAGTTGCGGTTTCAGCCACCTGAAGACTACGCTCATGATAATATTGCTTAACCTCCTTGTGGTAGCAGTGTGGTATCTTACATATACAATGGGGATGTCGGCAACCACACAAAGTGTTGCAACAGCATGCGCGGCAGTAACTGCAATCATACTGCCCTACTTCATCATCATAAAAGTTCAGAAATCGCACCCTCAACTATTTGAAAAAATAAGAGCCAAGAATGGTGTCAGCCCCAACGCACAGACAACAAAACAGACTGCATAAACAAAAAAGCAACAGGCTCGCCTGTTGCTTTTTTGTTTATATTATCTAAAACCTACTTGCTTATTATTTCGAGCATTTCTGCTGCAAGACGCTTTCTGTCGTATGCAGCGGCGAGCCTTTCTCCACCATCGCAACACTGTGCATATACTTCGGGCGAAGAGAAAAGAGTGTTCAGCTTCTCCAAGAAATCCTCCTTATTCTCAGGCTCGTAAAAAAGTCCTGCGCCAAACTCCTCGACCATTTCACGCGCCTCACCATCTACACCGAGCAGAATGGGGATGCGCATAGAGGCTGTTTCAAAAATTTTCGAGGGAATGACCGTTGTAAAGAGTGAACTGCGACGAAGATTGACAAGCGCAGCATCCTGCAATGCAATGTATTCTGCTACCTCGTTTTTGGGAACCGAGTCGAGCAACACGACATTCTTTATTCCTTCGCTCTCTATCTTTTGCTGGATATTCTCTTTTTCGGCACCGTTTCCAAGAATCATAAGAGCATAATCGTCGAGCCCCTTCACGCAATCGATAAGAAAATCTATCTTATGCGCCATTCCGAGTGTGCCGACGTAGCCGAGCACACGTTTACCTTCGAGACCGAGCTTGGCAAGCAGCTCTTGTGACTTCTCACGAGGCTTGAAAAGCTCTGTGTTGGCACCATTCTTGATAACGTATATCTTATCTTCGGAAATTCCTTTCTTCGCTATTTCACGTTTAAAGGAGTTAGTTACAACAACTATCTTTTTGGCAGATGAGTAGCACCATTTCTCCTCTTTGGAGAAATACTTGAGCACTATGCTCTCCTTCATTGCACCTACTGCCTTAATGGAATCGGGCCACAAGTCGCGCACCTCCATAATCCAGGGCTTACGCTTGAAAAAACTGAGCGTACGTCCCGAAAGAGCTGTAAAAAACTGCGGAGAGGTGGCTACAATAATGTCGCAACTCCGGAAAAGGCCGGCGAAGAAAGAGGTTACCGAGAAACTTATAAAATCGATAATTCTTTTTATAAACCCTTTGTTTGCCGTCATATAGCTCCACACACGAACAACCTTTATGCCGTCCATGAATTCGGTCTTACACAATGAGTTCTTATATCCCGGGTAAACTTTTCCCTGAGGATAGTTGGGAAAACATGTAATCACCGTTACATCGTGACCCGCCTTTACCCACTCCCTGCAATGCTCGAATGTGCGCGTAGCAGGAGCGTTTACCTCGGGGGGAAAATTATCTGTCAAAAACAATATTTTCATATAATCTAAGCAGAAATATTACTTATTTAATCGGTTTCTAATATTAGAAACGCAGCATCGTCTTTTTTATTGCAATATTCTAAAAAAATGTTGCAGCCTACAAAAAAGTTGCGCCACACTAAGGCGCAACTTTTTGTAATTATCTCTATTTATATTTGCGGGCATCCTTATCAAAGGAATACCTTTACTATTCTATCGCAAGCAAGTCCGTCGCCATAAGGATTCACCGCCTTGCTCATGGCGTTATAATAATCCTCGGAGTCGATGAGCTGTGATACCTCTGAATATATTTTGTTGTAGTCGGTACCCACAAGTTTCACCGTTCCCGCCTCCAATGCTTCGGGACGCTCGGTGGTGTCGCGCATCACAAGTACAGGCTTGCCCAATCCCGGTGCCTCTTCTTGAATACCGCCACTATCGGTGAGTACAAGATAGGATTTCTCCATAAGATAGACAAAGCTGAGGTACTCCAACGGTTCTATGAAGAACATGTTGGGGATGCTGTTCTTCTCGCCAAACACCTCGCTGATGGGCTTGCGCACATTGGGGTTAAGGTGCATGGGGTATACAAAATCCACTTCGGGATATTTGAGCGATAGGTCGCGGATGGCTGTGCACATATTTATGAAGCCCGAACCGAAATTCTCGCGGCGGTGTCCGGTGATAAGAACCATCTTTCTGTTACCGGAGAGACGCGATACATCATAGCCTGCTTCGCTGAGCTGTTTCTGCAAGTTGCTGTCAAGCTCACTGCTGTTCTTTATCTTATCAACCACCAGATAGAGAGCATCTATCACTGTGTTTCCTGTCACATGTATTGTTGAGTCGCTGACATTCTCCTTGAGAAGATTGGCGCGACCAAGCTGTGTGGGCGAGAAATTATATGTTGCAATGCGGCCTGTTATCTGACGATTCATCTCCTCGGGCCAGGGGCTGTAAACATTCCCTGTACGCAGACCTGCCTCGACGTGACCGACGGGTATCTGCTGATAAAAAGCAGCCAACGCCGCCGCCGAACTTGTGGTGGTGTCGCCATGAACCAGCACTACGTCGGGAGCAGCCTCTTTGAGTACGTCACGCATACCGAGAAGAACACGTGCGGTTATATCGTAAAGATCCTGTCCCTGCTTCATGATGTTCAAATCATAGTCGGGAACAATCTCAAAAAGGTTCAATACTTGATCGAGCATTTCTCTATGCTGTCCCGTCACGCATACGATGGTCTTTATCGAATCGGGATGTTTAAGAAACTCCTTGACCAACGGAGCCATCTTTATAGCCTCGGGACGAGTGCCGAAAACAAGCATTATCTTTTTCATATCCTTAGAATCTCTTTACTTTTTAAATGTTCCGCAAAAATCAAATACCTGAATATTATCGCGATAATTAAGCGAAGCAAATTCACGATGATTCACAAGAAAAGCTATAATATCAGCCTTCTCATAAGCGGTTTTATAGTGAGTGAGTTTATACACGCTGTGCTCCTGTACGTTGGGCTCTACAACAAGTATTTCCACCTTGTCAGAGAGCTGCATCACGCTCGAAGTGATGGACTTTGCTGGCGACTCGCGCAAATCGTCGATATTGGGTTTGAATGCAAGTCCCATCATCGCAACCACAGGCTTGCGGTTGTTCTTGAGCTCGAACTCGAGAATGGCACTCTTAACCTTCTCGGCACACCAAAGAGCCTTGTAGTTGTTTATCTCGCGGGCAGCAGCTATGATACGTGCCTCGTCGGGATAGGCCGATGTTATGAAATAGGGGTCTACGGCAATACAGTGACCGCCGACACCGCATCCGGGCTGCAATATGTTTACTCGGGGGTGTTTATTGGCAAGTTCTATAAGCTCCCATACATTGATACCTGCTTTATCGCAAATATATGAAAGTTCGTTTGCAAAAGCTATCTGCACGTCGCGCGAAGAGTTTTCAGTGAGTTTGCACATCTCGGCTGTCTTGCAGTTGGTGGCATGCAACTCGCCGGTAACAAATGTGCGGTAGAACTCTTTTGCCTTTTCGGTAGACTCGTTATCGATACCACCGATAACACGATCGTTATTCACAAGTTCGTAAATAACATTTCCGGGCAATACTCTTTCGGGGCAATAAGCTATATATATTTTTCCACGAAGTTCGGGACGCTCAGTGTATATTACCTCGGCCATATACTCGGTGGTTCCCACAGGAGATGTTGACTCGATAACATAGAGGTCGCCCTCTTTCAACAAAGGAATAACCATGCGTGTGGCCGACTCCACAAAAGAGACGTCGGGCTGGTGGTCACCCTTGAAAGGAGTGGGAACAACCATAAAATAAGCATCACTCTCTTCGGGTCTTGTATATGCTTTGAAGTTTCCTGAAGTGATAACCTCTTGCAACATCTCCTCGAGCCCGGGCTCTATAATATGCAATTTTCCGCGGTTGGTCATCTCCACAACCGCCTCGTTAATATCTACTCCGACAACATCTACACCATGTTTGGCAGCAATAATAGCCGTAGGAAGGCCTATATACCCCAAACCCATAAAACATGCTTTCATATATAATTTACCTGTATTCTATTTTCATCACGACACATCTTCGTCACATAAAAACTGCAAGGATGGTCTTTGCTTATTCAAAGATGCAAATTTACATATTTTTTTATATAATACACAGTATTTTATCTTTATTATCTCCTTATTTTTGCAAAACATTTCAAGATTACACATTACATCCCAAAGTGTGCATGTGCGTTTTTTAAAATTTTTTGAACGTCAATATAGAGTATACCGATTTAAGAATTAAACTTTTACTTGTCAGTTTCTGCACCAAAAAGCGTTCCTGACGACCACTAAAGCCAAAGCTATTTAAAAACTGTTCGCCGGCATCGTCGCCTATAATTTGCACAAACAACGAATCGCCCTGATGCTGGAAACGCGCATAGTGACTGCCAGAGCCACGCAGTTGCATAAGATCAAGCTGTATGGACATAAAATAGTCTTTAGGCATGCAATCGGTCTTTTCGCCCGTAGCAACCGACTCAACCTCCAAAAGTTTCCAAAATCCACCCAATGCTCCATTGTCATCGGCTTTCTGACACGAAACGACCAACGACAAAAGCAAGAAAAAGACAAAATACAGTTTTACTCTACACATTTTTTCTAAAGAATTAATCTTTTACGAGTTCATCGGCCGGTGCATCAACAGCTGACGCACCGCCATCATTCTGCACTCGTAATATTTTATAGTTTAATTTTGCAACGATTATCGACATCAGAGGACTGAGAAGATTGAAAAAGCAGAAAGGCAAAAACAGCAATGTGGGCACGCCAAGCACCATGCTCTGCACCACTCCGCAAGTATTCCAGGGGATAAGCACAGATGTTACAGTCGCCGAGTCCTCGGTTGCGCGGCTAAGCACGCGTCTGTCCACTCCAAGCTTGTCGAAGCTCGCCTTGTTAAGGTCGCACGCAAGAATGATAGACATAAACTGGTCGCCGGTGCAGCAGTTGAAGAATATTCCCGAAAAGACTGTTGCCGACACTGCTCCTGTAACACTTTTCACACCCTTGAGCAAAGTTCTTGTTATTGCACCCATCATGCCACTGCCCACCATCACTCCTCCGAAGCACATTGCTGTGAGCACAAGCCAGATAACGTTCATGGCACCGCCCATACCTCGCGTAGAGACAAGACTGTTGAGAACCTCATTACCTGTATCTATCGCAGTGGAGTTACAGCAGCTTGTGAGAATGCCAAGAACTGCGGTCTTGAAATCAAGAAGCTCGCCACCACCTATCTGAGCTACCAAAGAGGGCTGGAAAATGAGCATAGCCACAGATGCAGCAACCATGGACAAGAAGAGAGTCACCAATGCCGACACCTTGAAGGCAATAAGGGTAAAGGTGAAGATGGGCACAATGAGCAACCAGGGAGAGATATTGAAGTTCTGGTGCAAAGCATCGACAAGCTCGCTTGACATTGCATTATTACTGTCGTACATGCAGATACCTGCCACTATATATATCACCAACGCAATGGCAAAGCTGGGAACTGTGGTGTACATCATGTATCTTATATGGTCGAAGAGCTTGACTTTAGCCGTTGAAGCAGCAAGCACAGTTGTGTCGGAGAGAGCCGACATCTTGTCACCAAAATATGCACCCGAAATTACAGCTCCGGCAGTCCACCACTCGGGAAAACCATTGGAGTAACCGATGCCCATGAGGGCCACACCGATAGTGGCACATGTTGTCCACGAGCTACCTGTAACAACACTGACTATCGCACATATAACGCACGCCGACACAAGAAATACTGCGGGGTGTAATATCTGCAAGCCGTAACAGATAAGCGTGGGCACCACTCCGCTAATCATCCATGTACCGGCGATTGCACCGATGAAGAGGAAGATAAGTATCGAAGCACTTGAAGAGAAGATATTCTTCGCAATCGACTTTTCAAGAGTCTCCCAGCTTGTGCCATAGATTCCCATAGCCAAAGCAGCAGCGACTGCTGTTGACAGAATGAGCGCAAACTGGCTGCCACCGTCAAGAGCATCTGCTCCCTTCAAATATATTACCACTGCTAACAATGCGGCCAATAACACTATCGGCACAATCGACACCCAAAAGGATGGTTCTTTTTTAATGTTTTCCATATTTATAGATTATTTATATTTTTAAGTTCTGTATTCGGATAGTAGTGCGATAGAATCGCGCGATAATCATATCCTTGTTCGCTCATGGCCGCTGCACCTATCTGGCATAGTCCGACACCGTGTCCCCAGCCTGCACCACGTAGCACAAACGACGTGCCACTTGCGGCATCGAGCTGTTTATCAACTACAAATGCCGAACTGTATAGATGCGTAGACGACAACCAGCGTCTTATTTCAAGCTCTTTGCCAACCACCAACGTTCTTTCACTACCAACAATTTTCAATTTTATTATGCGCCCCGAAGCCCCTCGTTGCAAAGGAACAAGCTCTTCGACGCAGCCAAAGTCGATACCACTCTTTTTCTTTATAAGAGCCGACAACTCCTCGGCTGTATATGTTACTGACCAACGATAAAAATCGTTAGTCTCACGGTCGTAACCGTTGAGCACCTGAGCAAGCACGTCGGCATCGACATGAGAGCAGAAAGAATCGGCGCGTTCCTCTATCCAGCGTCGGGCATCGGCCTCGCAGCTTGCATCGAAAGCCTCGTCGGTACAAGTCGCGTCTCTGAAAGATACAAGATAGGGGACATCGATATTCTCCCAGCACGAGGAGAAGCTCTCGGTTATTCCGCCACAGCATTTGCTGAAACGTGCATCGCAGACAGCACCATCACTCACAAGCACCACGTCTGATGTCTCCTCGACAGCACGCACCACATTGGGGTTCATGGCACGCGTAAGCCCCTGATAACGCTGGCAATGGTCGTCGGCACAGAAATCGAAAAGTTTGTGATCTTCGCGAGCGTACCAACGAACTATCTCACTATCGTCGCACCTCTCGCAAAGTGCGCTTTCCACGCCTCCATTTTCGGCGCGCGCCAACTGGGCATAGAGCCAGCTGCGTGAAATTACAGCATGAGCCTTCAACAACTGCAACGAAGAGGTCGATGACATTTCCGAAGAGATTACACTCTGCAAATAATCCTCGACACCTATGCGATTAACCACTCTCACCTTGCCATCCTCGACAAAAAAGAGCAGTTCGCCCTTGAAAAGCTGATTTTCGCGACGTTCCCAATGAAAATCTATTCCTATGACTACGTTATACACCATAAAGGTGCAGCTATCATCGGTGGGGACAAACAGCAGTTTGTCATATCTGCGACCTCGCCATTCTACATAGTTGCCACAGACAGAAACACGCGACTCGCCGGCAACAGAGCAGACGTCACCGGCTGAAAAACTGCCGTTGAGACAAAACTCCACTGTATCGGAGAGAAGTATTCCTATATCCACTCGCCTCATCGACACGAAGATATTTTTTCGACAACAACCCGAGCTTCGTCAGCAGGCAACGCCACCTCCTTAATAATATTGTATGCCTCGTCGGCCGAGATTGAATTATAATCCTCTTCGCGGGCAAGAATGAGCACACCTGCCATATCCAGCGCACCGGGACTTACAAGACGACGGGCATCGCCGTCGGCAAAGTAGCAGTCGGGGCGATGTTTGCGACGCGGGAACACAATAGTTGTCCACCCCTCACTCGCGCTGTAAACGGTAAAGACATTCACAGGCGACTCGCCACCCTCTTCGGGAGCAGGGAGATGCGACATCAGTATTCCGAAATAGCGTTCACACTGCTCACTCTCCTTGCCCTTGACAATAAAAAGGGGTGCGGGGTAAGCATCGGAGTAATATATTCCACCATCGACACCACCACAAAGCAGACGTGCCGAAGAGTCTATTTTCTTTTTCCACACGCGACCAAACAGAGGTACGTCGCCACTGCGAACTGCCTGAAGATGAGCATGGTCTGGAGCCGAGGCGCCACACTTGGCACCATTATAGAAGAGTGCCATTCCGCGCCAACGCTGGGCGATGAAAAGCATATCGGCAAACATCGGTTCTATGAACTGCGGAGTATGTTTTTTTGTGGCTATCGTAAGATGTCCCGGGAGCACAGGGAAGGGGTTCACAAGAGCCTCCATAGATGCACAAATATCCTTGTGCAACTGCTCGGTGCAACGATTCTTGGCACAAAGGAAACAGGGACGTTCGGCAATGCTCTTCGCATCTACGGCAGCAGCCGTCGAGCGTATGCGGGCAGGATTGAACTGCATCTGTAAGCCGTTATCGAAGAGTGTTGTCTCTACACTCTCCAATGCCTTATAGCGCTCGGCAGTCTCGGGCCAACATTCAAGCTGTTTCTTGAAAAAAGAAGATATGCCTGTGCGACAAGGGCCTGCCCACTTTTTCACAAGTTGCAAACGGGCTTTCAGTTCATCGCTACGCAATGAATCTTTATAGAAATTATTTTTGTTTACCTTTTCAGGCGAAAGAGCAGCATCGGAATTTCCACCCCAACGACGACACAAATAGAGGACATCGTAGATGCGCCCCACCCTGTAACGTCGCGAAATTTGCAGCCCCACAGCATAGTCCTCGCCATAGCTTACATTGGGAAAGCCCACTTCGCGAATGACGGGGGTATAAAATGCACGCGGAGCACCAAGACCGTTTATGCGCAAAGCATTGTTGCGACCATTCTCTTCGCTCCACTCGCGGTGGTCGATGACTCCGGGAGGCAAAGTTTCCAGATTGAAATCGCATATTCTGTATGAGCCTATGAGCATTGCACACTGCTCTTTATAAAATTCATCGACAATACGTTGCAAAGTATCCTCGCCACTGTAAAGGTCGTCGCTGTCGAGCTGAACTGCGAAACGGCCACACAACGGATTGTTCACTGCGTAGTTCCAGCAACCGCCGATGCCCAGGTCGCGTCGCTCGGGCACAAGATGCACCACACGACTATCATCGAAAGAGTCTATTATCTCGCTCGTACCATCGGTGGAGTGGTTGTCCACAATCAGAATGTTGAAGTTGAATGTACATTTCTGTTTAAGAACGGAGTTTATTGCATCGGCAATGGTGCTCTTGCGATTGAGCACAGGAATCACCACCGAAGCCTCGACAGGAAACTCGCCGTCGGAAAGATTGATATCCTCATATTTGTATGGGCGCAGATAGCCTCCAATCTCTTTTAAATGGGCAGTGCACACATGCTCCATCTCAACCTGCACCTCGCGTTGCGCGGGATTAACATAGTCGAACTGTTTTTCGCCACTCTTGCGGGTGTCATCCTCGCACTCTTCGTAGACAAACTCCTTGAAGTGCGTGAAAGCACCCATGCGGCTGAGAGCAAGACGCAACTGATAGAAACCTGCGTATTTGTACTCTGCCGGTTGCTGCGCAAGATACTTTTTCAATGCCGAAGTGCGGAAAATAAGCAACGAGCCAAAATCAAAATCGTTGCGCAAACTTCCACACTGGTAATCTATTTTCGGTGCCTCTTCGCGCATACCATTCACCACCTTGTAGCAATCGGCATAGAGCATAGTGGAATTGTCGCGCTGCATGGCCGCAATCATGCGCTGAAACGTCTCGGGCACAGGAAACGCGACACCCTCTTTGGCTACATAGAGCACAAAATCAGAGGTTGCCTCTCGTGCCATTTGCACAAAAAGTGCGGTATCGGCCAACGAATCGACCTGCTGCATGCATGCATATTCGGGCACGTCGCATGCTGCGGATGACTCTCCGCACCAAAAACATACCTTTCCGACACCACCCGATGCAACCATCCTATCAATCGCCAGCATTGTGCCGGCATCGGCAGGGAAAGGCATAAACAAATCTATTGTATTATTATTCATTTTCCTAAAATTAAAAATCGTTCACAGCCACATTACGGCAAAAACATTCGCAAATTTACAAATAGTTCTCTCTTTACAAAAATTGTGAGCGAATATTACTTCAAATAACAATAAAATCAATCAAAAAAGTATCTATATTACGCAAACATCACAAGAATTGTTTCAAATGAAAAATTTATTCACTACCTTTGCTTTTCGGCAAAAGAATGCGAAAAATCATTTTATGGAAAAAACAGAGAAGAAACAGCTATTGGGCATGACCATCGAGCAACTGCAAGATGTGATTGTCGGCGAGGGTATGCCACGCTTTACAGCCAAACAGATAGCAGACTGGATATACAAAAAACGTGTAGACTCCATAGAGAAGATGTCCAACCTGTCAATAAAAAACCGTGAGAGGCTTGCAGCATCGTACGAGGTGGGAATGAAACCACCTGTGGAGGCTGTGCGCTCTATCGATGGAACAATAAAATATTTATACTCAACAAGAGACAACCGTTTCGTGGAGGCGGTCTACATTCCCGACGGCGACCGCGCCACGCTGTGTATATCTTCGCAGGTGGGCTGCAAGATGAACTGCCTATTCTGCATGACAGGCAAGCAGAGCTACACTGCTAACCTGACAGCCAATGAGATACTGAACCAGATATACGCGCTGCCCCAATTTGATAAACTCACCAACCTGGTATTCATGGGCATGGGCGAACCTTGCGACAACCTTTCGAACCTGTTGCAGGCAATAAAGATATTGACTTCGGACTACGGCACAGCCATGAGCCCCCACCGCATAACAGTCTCAACTGTGGGACTGCGCAAAGGGTTAAAGCCACTGCTCGAAGCCGGCGACTACCACATTGCAGTGAGTCTGCACCACCCCCTGCCCGAGAAGCGCAGCGAACTAATGCCCGCCGAAAAGGGTTATTCCATCAAGGAGGTGGTGGAGTTATTGAGAGAATATGACTTCAGCCACCAGAGAAGGCTTACATTTGAATACATTGTTTTCAAAGGGGTGAACGACTCACTCTATCATGGTCGCGAATTGCTGAAACTGCTCGAAGGACTCGACTGCCGCATAAACCTCATAAGATACCATGCTATACCCTCGGTACCTCTCGAGGGCGTATCGGAAGAGGAGATGACAAAATTGAGAGACTATCTTACCAAAAACGGCATTTTCACCACCATACGCGCTTCGCGAGGTGAAGATATTTTCGCTGCATGCGGTATGCTATCAACATTAAAACAGAGTAATAACAAAGAAATACAATAAACACAATGAGAAAAATTCTATTCACATTATTGGCTGTCTTGGCAATCATCGGTTGCGAAGGCAATGGAAAAAAAACATCTATATTCAGACGTACATCAACCGGTACTCCTTATGAAATTCTGGTAGTATGCAGCCACGAGTTGTGGGACGCTCCCGCCGGACGTGCGCTCTACGACGTACTCGACTCGGACATTCCCGGCCTACCCCAATCCGAAGCATCGTTCAGAGTGTCGCAAGTTACTCCCCAGTCATTTTCGCAGATATTCAAACCCTTCCGCAATATCATCGAAGTGCAGATTGACCCCACACGATACACACAGTCCAAATTCAAATATACAAGAGACAAGTTTGCCGAGCCACAGATGGTGATGACCATACAAAGTCCCAACGCAATAGATTTTCAGGAATTTGTAACAAAGAACGGTCAGACAATACTGGATTTCTTCACTTCGGCCGAGATGAACCGCGAGCTTGACGACCTGAAAAAGAGCTACAACAGAGCATTCCTCGACTCCATACGAAAAATTTTCGACTGCGACATGCACATCCCCTCGTACTTGACAGCTTTCAAGAGCAGCAAGGACTTTTTGTGGGCATCGGACATGAACAACGCCGCCAAAGAGACCATCGAGAATATTGTTGTGTACAGTTTCCCCTATACCGACGCCAATGTATTCACACGCGAGAATTTTATGAAAAAGCGCGACGAGATTCTTAAAAAGCATATACGTGGAGGTCGCGAAGACAGATACATGACCACTGACACACTGCTCACCGACACCAAAGAGACTGAATTCCGCGAAAGATACATGCTTGAGGCACGCGGACTGTGGGCTATGGAAAATGACATGATGGGAGGCCCCTACGTGTCACACTCTTTCGTAGACGAAGTAAACGGCAAAGTAATTGTAGCCGAGGCATTTATTTACGCACCCAGCACCACCAAACGAAAGATGATGCGCAAGCTCGAAGCGGCACTCTTCTCACTGAAGCTCCCTGCTGACAAACAGATAGAAAACAGCATAATAATACCCGATATAATCATCGAGGACACAATAAAAACCGACACTAACAATTAAAAATATGAGCGAAGAACGCAAAATACGCATAGGCATCACCCAGGGTGATATAAACGGAATAGGATATGAAATAATCCTAAAGACCTTTGCCGAGCCCGAGATTTTGGAATTGTGTACTCCCATCGTCTACGGTTCACCCAAGTTAGCAGCCTATCACCGCAAGGCACTCGAACTGTCTACACAGTACAATGCAATAGAAAAGGCCGAAGATGCCGAGAATAACAAGCTCAACATCATCAACTGCAACGACGATGAGGTACACATTGAGTTGGGGCACGCCACTAAAGAGGGCGGAAAGGCTGCATACGAAGCATTGGAAAAGGCTATAAGCGACTATAAAGAGGGTAAGATTGATGTTATTGTCACAGCCCCCATAAACAAGAACAACATACAGGGCGAGGGATTCAACTTCCCCGGCCACACAGAGTATCTGCAACAGCGAATGGGCGACGAAGAAAAGGCGCTGATGATTCTGTGCAGTGGCGACCTGCGTTTTGCCTTGGCAACCTCTCACTTGCCACTGCGCGACGTTGCGGCAGCCATTACCCCTGAACTTTTGGAGGAGAAACTTACCCTTTTCAACAAGAGCCTCAAAGAAGACTTCAATATCGACGCACCCAAGATTGCAGTGCTTGCTCTCAACCCCCATGCAGGCGACAACGGCATCATAGGTACCGAAGAGCAGGAGATTATAAGACCTACTATCGAAAAGATGAGTAAGGAGGGAATACTGTGCTACGGCCCCTTTCCCGCCGACGGTTTTATGGGCAGTGCCAATTACAGTCGCTTCGATGGAATACTTGCAATGTACCACGACCAGGGCCTTGCACCTCTGAAAGCATTGGGCATGGAGGATGGTGTGAACTTCACAGCCGGTCTCTCGGTGGTGCGCACATCGCCCGCACATGGCGTTGCATACGACATTGCTGGCAAGGGCTGTGCCGATGAGAACTCGTTCCGCCAGGCAATGTATGCAGCAATAGACATCTATCGCAATCGCAAGAACAATGAATATGCCCACCGCAACCCGTTGCGCAAGCTCTACTTCGAGAAACGCGACGACAGCAACAGGCTCAACCTGCAACAACCCGACAACGAATAAGCAAAGAATATGAAATTCGCCATAATTTCGGCAGGCGAAGGCTCACGTCTGGCACAAGAGGGGGTGGCACAGCCCAAGCCTCTTGTGCCTTTGCATGGAACCCCCATAATCGAACGTCTGATAAAAATATTCAGCCGCCACAATGCCGAGTCGATAAGCATCATAATAAACGGGCAACAGCCCGACACGCTGTCGTTGCTGCAAGAGCTGAGCATGAAGTACCCGCTGAACATAGTGGTAAAAGACACACCCAGCTCCATGCACAGTCTTTATGAACTGAAGGAGTTTCTTCGAGGAGGTAAATTTTGCCTGACGACAGTAGACACCATATTCCGCGACGAGGAGTTTGCCGACTATATAAAGAGTTTCGAGGCGAGCGACAATGACGGAATGATGGCCGTAACGCCATACATTGACGACGAAAAGCCACTGTATGTGGGCACCAACGAAAGCATGAACATCACAGGCTTTTACGACGAGCCCCACTGCGACAGCCACCACATTTCGGGTGGAATATACGGGCTGAACGACAAGGCTCTCGACGTGCTGAAACTATGTATCGAAGAGGGACAGTCGCGCATGCGCAATTTCCAACGCCGCCTGATAGCCGAGGGACTGAAACTGAAAGCATGCTCGTTCGAAAAGATAATAGATATCGACCACGCAAGCGATATTAAAAAGGCCGAGGAATTTTTATCCTAACGCTGTACAAAGTTCCAAAATATGAGAATAGCAGGAATACCACGAAACCCCAAGAACTCACCGAACATGTCCGACAAGGATATGCAGCTCTTCCACGAAGTAGCCGAAGAGCTGAAAAAGGCTGGGCACACAGTAGAGGTGCTCGGTGAGGAGGAGCATATCCCAAATGGGTACGATGCTATTTTTCATATGTCGCGCACAAAGACCACACTCGAAAGAGTTGCCGAGTGCGAAGCTAAAGGCACATTCGTTACCAACCCCGCCACAGGAGTAAGAAATTGTTCGAGGAGAAAATTTGTGGAAATTCTGGAGAAAAACAACATCAGACAGCCGGAATATACAATTATAAGTACCGCGCACGGCAACAGCAAAATGCCACAGTTGCCCGGATGGTTGAAAAAGAGCGAAGGGTGGGCATGCAACGCCACCGACGTGCAGTTTGTGGCAACCGAAGAGGAGTACACGCAAGCACTCGCCACACTTGCCGCAAACGGCGAGAGTGAAGCAATATTCAGCAAACACGTAGAGGGGGACATCGTGAAGTTCTACGCTATCAAAGGAGGAGAATTTTTCAAATGGTACTATCCCGACATCACGACAACAAAATTCGGACTTGAAAAGATTAACGGTGAGCCACATCGATACAAGTTCTGCACCGAACAGTTGCGCGAGACGGCATTGCAAGCGGCAGCAGCAATAAACATCGACATATTCGGAGGCGACTGCATAATCACTGCCGAAGGAGAGATATACATTATAGACATAAACGATTTTCCTAGTTTTTCGGCCTACCGCAACGAGGCTGCAAAGGAAATAGCCACATTCATAATAAAAAGAAATGAAAGAGACCGAACTTAAAGCATACAATTCGACAATAAAGTCGTACGACACAGAGGAATTCCTCGACCTGTGGGTTTATCGCCCTTACGGCTACAAATGCGCACTTTTCTTTAAGAAACATGGCATTCACCCCAATGTCATCACCATAGTATCGATATTTTTGGGCATCGCAGCCGGAGTGTGCTTTATAAACCCCGAACTGCGCTGGAACATCTTGGGAATGTTCTTCTTGCTATGGGCCAACCTTTACGACAGCACCGACGGACAGCTTGCACGCCTCACAGGACAAAAGACACGATGGGGACGCATACTCGACGGCTTTGCCGGCGACGTGTGGTTCTTCTTCATCTATCTTTCAATAGCCGTACGCGAGACCTTTGAACCTATACCCTTTGCACCCGAATATCAATGGGGAGTGATAATATGGATACTGTGCTCATTCTCGGGGTTTTGGATTCATGGCTCACAATGCCAGCTTGCCGACTACTACCGTAACATCCACCTCTATTTTATTCAGGAAAAGAACGGCAATGAGTTTGACAATTCCCTGGCGCAACAGATAAGATACAAAGAGACCCCTTGGAGGGGTAACTTCTTTTGGAAGATATTCCTTTTTGCATACATAGGTTACACAGCCAACCAAGAGCGAATGTCCCCAAAATTCCAAAAATTCATTGCCACCGTAAACAAAAAATTCCACAATGACATCCCCGCCGAACTGCGCAAGGAGTTCCGCGAAGGCAGTCTGCCGTTGATGAAATACACCAACATCATCACCTTCAACAGCCGTGCACTGTTCCTGTGGTTCTCACTGCTCACAGGCCAACTGTGGCTCTACATCACATTTGAGATAGTGGTCTTGGGCGCAATATTCCTTTACATGCAACACCGCCACGAGAAACTGTGCGAGAGATTAACCGCTAAAATAGAATCGGGCTATGATTTCCGCTAAAGGTATAATTTTCGACTACGGAGGAACCATCGACACCAATGGCATACATTGGGCCGAGGTTATATGGGCAGAGTATCAACGTGCCGAGGCGGGAGTAAGCAGAGAGTTGTTCCGCGAGGCATACGTTCATGGCGAGCGCACATTAGGAAAAAATCGTATAATTGAGCCAACGCACACATTCCGCGAGCTGCTGGAAATAAAGATGAAGATACAGTTCGACTATCTTGTGTCGCTGGGTGCCACGCATCTTGCGGGAGGAAACAAAGCCGAGGAGATTGCCGAGGGGTGTTACTCACAGGTGCTCGAAACACTTAAGACCACATGCCATATTGTAGAAGAGATTTCAAAAAACCGCCCCACAGTGCTTGTAACTAACTTTTACGGCAACATGCCTGTGGTGCTGAAAGAGTTCTCGCTCGACAAATATTTCAATACTATTGTAGAGTCGTCTGTGGTTGGTCTGCGCAAGCCCGACCCGCGTCTGTTTGCTCTAGGTGTGCAGGCGTTGGGACTTCCCGCCGAAGATATTGTGGTGATAGGAGATTCCTATCGCAAGGATATTGCTCCTGCCCGTTCGCTGGGCTGCAAGGCTGTGTGGTTGAAAAAGGTTGTTTGGGAGGAGGAACCAATAGAATTTGGTAAAGAGCCTACGGCTGTTATTGATAGCTTGGAACATCTATCGGGGATTATTGGGTAGATTTTTATTTTATTATAGGGATTGAGGGTAAGATATCCTTTTTGCGAGGTTAATCTTACCCTTATTTTTTGTTGCAATTCGGTAGGTTGATTTATTTATACGTACTTTTTGTGCCGACAAAAAGTACCAAAAAGCTCTGCGCATGGTCGCTTTCTTAACGGCAAACGAAACTGATGATTTTTGGGCGTTGCGGAACTCGTTCAGTTATCCCCGCTTCGCGTGTATAACTCACACTCACACAGTCCTCACGCTTATCCAAAAATCATTGACGCCGTTTGCCTAAAAGCTTAAATGCGCACCAACCAAGCAATGCTCCACTCAATTAATAAACACTCAGCTGCTTAGCATTAAGCAATGCAAAAGTTACTTAAAAAAATACAGCACTGTCAAAATCACAGGCAACGAACGCAGAAAAGGCGCGGATAAGAGTGTGAAAGTTTTTTTGACGCACTTTGTGCGGCTAAACTTACACACTCCCGCGTAGTCTTTCTGCGGGAAAAGTTGCCGACAAGCGAACGACGAACGAGGGACATTTTCGTATGCGAAAATTCGCGAGCAGAGGAGAGAGTGACTGATTTTGTCTGTGCTGTGCCTTTTTGTTACTTTTTGTGCGACAAAAAGTAAGTATAGAAACAAAGGCCAATAAATTAGCAATAAAGATTAAGGGTAAAATATACCGTAGAATACAAAAAAAGATTGAGGGTAGATAACCCTCAATCCCTATAATAAAACACTAAAAAAGCGCAGTACTAATAGAAAATATTAATAATCCCTCGTAATTATCAACAAATTGGTAAGAGCCTGATCATCACCCATAAGCGCAGCAGTGCTGAACGCCTTTTTAGCAGCATTGCGACGATGCTCACGATAATCAATGACACCAATCAGATTAAGCGCACGTGCATCGTCACTGTATTTTGCAAGTTCAGTGCGCAGACTGTCATAATCGGGCGTCTCATTACTCATAAGTTCGTTCACCACTTTGTTCAGTTCAGTGGCAACAGTGTCGGGCTTGTTCTGATAATATATGCGTGCACAACAAGCCTGTTGCTGATTCTGCAAAGCCTCTTTGCTCAAATGCTTGAGGAGATTACCGTTCATAGCTCCGCGTAACAGTGTCTCGCGACGGGCGGGAGCCTTTTCAGCACGCAAGATAGTCACCATGGAGTCACCCGATAGAACATCTCCGCTGCTCACCGATTCATATATAAGTTCCCAATTACGGCCACCGTCGATAATCTCGAACACCGAGTCCGGAAGGCTGCAGTGATACTTCAGCTTATCGCGCAGAGAGCCTGCACGCTGCGCGCCCAGACGCTTCACATTTCTCTCGTTGTTGCCGGGAGAGGAGTAGCCTACAAGTTGCACAACCTCTATTTGTGCCATTGAGTCGGCAACCATGGAGGCGATGAGGTTGGCAAGCGTGTCGATGAGATTGCTGTTCTGCATGTAGGCATTCTCGAGCACATAGCTCGCGGGGCGAAAGTTCACCGCAAAACCACTCTCACTATAAGCAGGGATATTATTTTCATCTAGAGGCTGATAGTACTTCATAGGAAAGATGCAACGATGGCGATAGGACTCGCGATCGGCATTGGTAATTGCATTGCTCACACGATGACAGCTCAACGGCGAAGCCTGTGGCAGATGGATGTAGAATGAATCACTCTCGGCAAGATAGCCTTTTTTGTCCTGCACAGTGCAATTCGTAACAGCTATAAGGCTGTCGTTTACCATAGTCTCGGGGATTACCATTGTACAACGCACCATTCCCGGAGAGGATAGTTTGGGGGTGTACCCATGCTCCTTTAGAAAAGCCTTGCGAAATTTCTTACCCTGGAAACAGCGTGTAGTATCGCACACACAGGTGTCGGGACAGCAGATGCTGCTTGTAAGTGTCAACTGTTCATTGTCGGAAATGTCGTCTACATAATAACTCATTGTAATGTGCCAACTGCTATCGCTGTGTACAGCCGAATAGCTGTCGGGGATGATGATGCGTGCCTGCAACATTGCAGACATCAGCAACATGAATGAAAATAGGAGAGCCTTCTGTTTCATATAAAGAAATATTGTCTGATTATAAATATTTTCCTTATACAACGAATGTAGCCCCCTGATGTTTCTAGGGAGCTACACAGTTTAGGCTTATTTTCCTATTTTTAAGAGAAGAGGTTTCTCAATTCATCAGGAATCGCATGACTGCGCCCATCAGTTCGGCGCGGAGATTTTCTTGCAAGATTGTCTCGAAGGGGAAGCTTGTGGCAAGCACTCTGTAATTGTCAGCAAAAGCGATGCCCGCACTCTCGCGGCACTTATCGAACACGAAGGCTACGAAGGAGTTGCCCACCGGAGCAAGAATATCGGGACGGGGAACGGCGTAACACTTCTCGTCGATGGCACGATTGACATCAAAGGTCAGGTTGGAACCAAAGATTGTCTTTTCTGACATATCGGCAACTTGGCCACCATAATCAAGTTTAAGTACGTTGCGGATGAATGCACGGTCGCTGTCGCTATGTACCATGTCGCTTGCAAGGTAAGCGCCACTCACAAAGATGCGGCCACCCGCCTCGCAGTAAGAAGCTATCTTGTTCTGCAACTCCACAGGGAAAGTCTTGTAAGCACGATTATAACCGAGCGCAGAGCCTTTGCCTCCCTGCTTCTCGCAACCGAGGATAAGGTCTACTGCATCGTACTTGCCCAACTGTACATAATCGTTTATTACCGCCTCGCTGGAACAAGATACATAAGAGTATTCATTGGCTGCAATAGCTTTGCCATGGATATATGGGTAGTTGAATGTGTTTCCTGCAAAAAGCTGCCCTTCGAGCTCGGAACCGCTGAGCCCAAGACCATCCTCGAAACCTGTGTTTATGCGCTCGAAGTCAAGCTGACGACCACAATATTCAGGAGTGCGTTTGTAAGGCACACCCGGGTCGGCATCCATATCGAAGCCGGCGAGAGAGGTGTTGTTTACCACAGCCGGACCACTCAAACGGTGAAAACCGTTCACCACAACCACTCTGCCCTTCTCCACCTTGGAGATGCACGCCGAAAGCTCTTCCGAGGGGAAGCTCTCGCCACCATCGTTCAGCGCCGCCACCTTGAAGCTGTACTGCACATCAGGCAACACAGGCAGCACTATACTGTTGTGCTCCACCACCCTGCCATTATCATACTCGTTGTCGTTAATTTTTGTGTACAGGATATATTTTTTTGCTTCGGCAGTAGGCTCCAGAAGATCCTCGGCAGGCATCCACGCAAGACGCAGAGTGTTTGCCTCATCGCCAAAATCTATCGAGAAATCTTTCACAGGCAACGGCTGAACAACATAGTCGCGACCATGTACGTAGCATAAATGTTTGAGCAGAGCCTTATAGACGGCACGAGCCATCACAAATTTGAAATTTGGATCGTGGCCATAGGCCATATCCATAAAATTCTGATGCGATAGAGACTCGAAAATCATCGAAGGCACATAAGGAATGCGCGATTCGCTGTAACTCTTGTCGATAATACCGCGACACGACCATCTGAAGCCGTACGTCTCGCTGATGTCGCGCTGCACGCAGTTGAGAATGTAACTGATGAAATCGCGCGAAATATACCTCGAAATGCCTGTCGGCAATATACCTTTCTCGTGGTCGGTGGTGACAACACCCAGCGTACCTATCACCTCATCCTCTTCGGATATTCCCGCGTCGGAGTGGAAGCCGAATGTCATCTCTATGGGCACGCGCAAGCCTGCCGAGTCGGGACAATACACCGAACCCCCGACAAGATGATTGACCGCGCGCGAGCGGCTGTTTATATCGTCGTTATAGTCGCGTTCACCATCGCTGGGAGAATACACGTTATAGGGAAATCCACTGTATTGCAGCGAGTATCTTGCACCTTCGAGATAACGCGGAAAGCCACTGAGTTTGAGACTGTCGCCACGAGCAACAATGCCCATTCCGCCACCGAAGCGCACCGCGTCGGCCGTCACTACACCCTCGTGACCACTCTCATTGGAAAGCACCACCGACTGATTCTCGTGAATACCCTTCTTGAAAAAGAACGAGCCAAGATAGACCCATGTGCCACCACCCATCTGCTGATTTACATTGTATTTTGTAACTCCGCCACTGTGCAACACACTATAACGAGCATCGGGCACGCTGCCCTCTAATGTTTTGTAAGAGACATAAACACCATACTCGCCATCCTCGGGTATATCGGGTATCCATTTTATCAATGCAGTTGCTCCTTTGCCCTCGGAGACAGCAGTTGTCATGCGCACCGTTCCTTCGCTGAAGGGGTTCTCGCCATCGACATAAAATGTGTCGCGCGGAGCAAAGCCTGCACTATCGGCTGTCGCCCACACAGCATTACCTTCGTTTTCCTCGACATACTGCGAGCTGCCAAAAGTAACATCGTTGTCTACCACTACTGAGTGTCGTTGCCAGCTTCTCTCGCGAGGAGTATATATCAATGCTCCGGCATTTTCGAGCATGGGCATGAGGAAAGGAATCACTATTGACTGTGTAAAAAGATCCTCAGTGGTGCAGAAAAGCGATGGGCGCTGCCACTGCCACATATATTTATCGGGCGAATAGACGCGGCCATGACTCTGCCACAAGGCAATATGTCTGCCGTCGAGACCGGCTGTAATGTCGTAAGGGCGCGAAACATTGCGCACCCAGGCATTGCCCTTATAGTCGCGACCGTTCCACAGACGGGTGTCATCGACAGCCTTTTTCTTTCTATATATATTAGGAATAAGATGCTCTATGCGACGATGATTGGCAACAACCTCTATATTATATTTTTTGTACGACGAAGGAAGAGATTCTTTTATCCCGCAGTATATACTATCGACCAATTCGGGGGTGAACACCTGAGAGCCGAAGTTCTTGTTCGTATAGATTGTTATCCTTTTCCGTCCCACAACAATGTTGCCACGTTTACGCTCGAGCCCGCAATTCTTCAGACGAAGATTGCCGGGCTTGTAATTTGCGAAATACTCCTGTATGGCACGCACGACCTTCTTGTCGTCACCACTTGCAGAAACAGCAGAGACAACAAACAGTGAGACGGCTATTGTTAAAAGCCACCTTAACCTCATGGAAGAAAACAAATGTTATTAACCTTTCTGAATTTCGGCAACAATAGCCTTTGCCTCATTATCGAACGACTCGCACAAGGTATCGAAATAAGCCGAAGCCTTCATTCCGGGCTGTTTGTGGCTGACACGTGCAACATAGTCGTTATTCATCACAAGGATTCTCTCGAACAACGCGTTCCACTCGGCAGCATCTCTATCTGAGTTGAGAGCCACATATATCGCCTGAGACAAAAGTTCACTTGAAATATAACCGATAACCTTCTTTAAATTTTTTCTGCTTGCCATAATAGTTCTTTTAAAATTGAAAATTGTAGTCGTAAAGGTAGCCAATAACATTTAAAAACGCAAGAATCCGACAAAAAAACGATAAATAAAAAGAAAAAGAGAATAAAAAACGGCAAAGTGCTTTTACAATTCACAAAAAAAAACGAAATTTGCCAATATTTTGAACCTAATTGTAATAAATATGAAAATAAGCGCATTGCAACAAGCCAGGGCTGCATATCAGCCCAAATTGCCTCAGGCATTGAAAGGTGTAGTAAAAATCTCTGAAGGTTCTGCAACAAAATCAGTAGCAGACGAAGAGGCTATCAGTAAAATGTTCCCCAACACTTACGGTCTCCCCATCGTAACATTCGAGTGTGGTGGCGAAGAGGTAAACTACCCTGCAATCAACGTAGGCGTAATTCTTTCAGGCGGTCAGGCTCCCGGCGGACACAATGTAATTGCCGGACTCTTTGACGGTATCAAGAAGCTCAACGCAGACAGCCGTCTTTACGGTTTCCTCATGGGCCCCGGCGGTCTCGTAGACCACAACTACAAAGAGCTCACAGCTGACATCATCGACGAGTACCGCAACACCGGTGGTTTTGACATCATCGGCTCTGGTCGTACAAAGCTCGAAAAGACAGAGCAGTACGAGAAAGGTCTCGAAATCATCAAAGAGCTCGACATCAAGGCTCTCGTAATCATCGGTGGTGACGACTCTAACACCAATGCTTGCGTACTTGCAGAATACTATGCAGCAAAGAACACAGGTGTTCAGGTAATCGGCTGTCCCAAAACTATCGACGGCGACCTTAAGAACGCATACATCGAGACATCTTTCGGTTTCGACACAGCATGTAAAGTATATTCAGAGGTTATCGGTAACATCGAGCGCGACTGTAACTCAGCACGCAAATACTGGCACTTCATCAAATTGATGGGTCGTTCGGCATCTCACATCGCTCTTGAGTGTGCATTGCAGACACAGCCCAACATCTGTATCATCTCTGAGGAGGTACAGGAGAAGGCTATGTCACTCGACGACATCGTAACATCTATCGCTCAGGCAGTTGCCGACCGTGCAGCAGCTGGCAACAAGTTCGGTACAGTGCTCATCCCCGAGGGTCTCATCGAGTTCATCCCCGCAATGAAGTCACTCATCGCAGAGCTCAACGACTTCTTGGCAGTTAAGGGCGAAGAGTACGCAGCTATCAAACCCGCAGACCAGCGCGAGTACATCATCAACAACCTTTCAGCAGAGAACGCAGCTGTTTACGCAAGCCTCCCCGCAGGTGTTGCACGTCAGCTCACACTCGACCGCGACCCCCACGGAAACGTACAGGTGTCACTCATCGAGACAGAGAAACTTCTCTCAGAGATGGTTGCAAACAAGCTCGCAGCATGGAAGAAAGAGGGCAAATTCAACGGCTCATTCAACGCTCAGCACCACTTCTTCGGTTACGAAGGACGTTGCGCAGCTCCCTCTAATTACGATGCAGACTACTGCTATTCACTCGGTTACACAGCTTCACAGCTTATCGCATCGGGCAAGACAGGTTACATGGCATCGGTTCGCAACACAACTGCACCTGCAGCAGAGTGGGTTGCAGGCGGTATCCCCATCACCATGATGATGAACATGGAGCGTCGTCACGGCGAGATGAAGCCCGTTATCCAGAAAGCCCTTGTTGACCTCAACGGTGCACCCTTCAAGGCATTTGCAGCGAAGAGAGACGAGTGGGCAAAAGAGACATGCTACGTATACCCCGGCCCCATCCAGTACTTCGGCCCCACAGAGGTATGCGACCAGACAACAGCGACTCTTGCTCTTGAGCAGGCTAAGTAATTGACGAACAAAGCCTGATGGCAGTAAAAAAAGAGAATGCTAAACCTAACGGCGGACGGAAGAAAGCAACTTCCGCCCGCCGTTCATATCGTAAAAAGAAGAACAAGGACCTGCCTCGCTGGATATATGTATTGACAGCGACATGTCTCTCGTTTTTCTTTATTGTGGGTTCGTACTATCTCTTTTTCAGGCCATATTTCTACCGTTTCCGTCCCTGTTTCAACCACAAATATTATGATGTGTGCATGCCTTCGGGACACTCGGTCTATGGAATAGACATTTCGCACCACCAAGGAGACGTAGATTGGGAAGCGTTGAGCACCGGACACCACCCCGATGCACCTATAAGTTTCGTGTATATAAAAGCAAGCGAAGGAAGCGACTTCAAGGATTTGAAATTCAATGAGAACTTTGAAAATGCACGCAAACATGGCTTTATACGCGGAGCCTACCACTACTTCAGCACCACCTCATCGGGAGTGTCACAAGCCAACTTGTTCATCAGCATGGTGAAGCTGAGCAAAGGTGACTTACCACCTGTTCTCGACATCGAAGAGAAGCCAAAGAACAAGAAAAAATACATAGAAGAGGTAAAAGTGTGGCTCAAGAAAGTAGAAGAACACTATGGTGTGAAACCCATCATCTACGCATCGAGCAAATATAAGAAAAAATACCTCGACGACCCATTCTTCAAAGAATATCCATCGTGGGTAGCCCACTACTACATCCCCGAACTACGCGAGGACGAGGAGTGGCTCATGTGGCAATGTACCGACCTGGGAGTAATACCCGGAATAAAAGAGAAGGTGGATATAAATATCTTCAACGGCAGCAAAAAGCAATTTAACAAAATGCTTATCGACTAAGGCCGTTAATCAGTATAACTTGCGCTGGAGGCCGAATAGACACGCCAAGCCTCGACGAGGTTGGTAAAATCCTGCGGAAGTTCAGAATCGAAATACATCTCTTCACCCGTTGTAGGGTGTACAAATCCAAGAGTCTTTGCATGCAACGCCTGACGCGGACACATCTTGAAACAGTTGCGCACAAACTGACTGTACTTGCTGAAATGCGTTCCTTTCAGTATCTCATCGCCACCATAGCAATCGTCACTGAAAAGTGTATGACCAATATGTTTCATGTGTACTCTTATCTGATGCGTACGACCTGTCTCGAGGTTACACTCCACAAGCGATACGTAACTCAGACGTTCGAGCACACGATAATGGGTAACGGCACTCTTGCCAACCGAAGGGTCATCTGACACACACATCTGCAACCTGTTGCGAGGATTGCGTGTGATGTTGCCCTCGACAGTGCCTGTATCATCTTTCACCCTGCCCCACACAACTGCATTATAAGTACGTTTGGTGCTCTTCTTAAAAAACTGCATACCCAGATGAGCTTTTGCATAGGGAGTTTTCGCCACTACCAAAAGCCCCGATGTATTTTTGTCTATTCTGTGTACAAGACCTACCTGAGGGTCGTTGGGGTCGAAGTTGCTGTTACCACGCAGATGCCACGCAATGGCATTTATAAGTGTGCCATGAGTGTTACCGCATCCGGGATGCACCACAAGGCCTGCGGGCTTGTTCACAACCATCAACTCTTTATCTTCGTAAACTATTTCAAGGGGAATATCTTCGGGGACAATGGTATTATCATAGGCGGGGGTATCCATCGTCACCGTAACCACATCGAGAGGCTTCACCTTGTAATTGGACTTCACCGAACGACCGTTAACAGCAAGCGAACCGGCATCGGCAGCCTGTTGTATCTTGTTACGAGAGATGTGGGCAATATGTTCGACAAGGAACTTATCGACACGTAAAGGCGACTGACCTTTGTCGGCAACACAACGGTACTCTTTGAATAAGGTCTCGTCGTCAAAAGCACCCTCGGCCTCGTCTGCGGGAATTCCGCTCAAAAATTCATCATCCAACGCCATAGTACTACTCGAACCATGAATCATCAACTACTATGCTATCGGCATTCTCTACCTCGTCGCCACTGCCTATTACAAGAGTGAGTGTAGAGCCGAGAGGTATCTGCGAAGAGCTTTTGAGCGTGTCTTCACCCATTTTCACAGAATATACCCAATCTTTCTCTCCGGAGATGGTCACATGCTCTGTCAATTTGAAACCTGCTGCACGCAAACGTGCAACCGCCTCGCGCAAAGAGCAGTTGTCGATAACATCGGGCAAAGAAATTGTGGGCTCTTTTCCCGAATTGAGTGTAAGCTGTATCTTGCGGTCTTTTTTCACCTTGGAGGCTCCGGAAGGACGCTGCTCGAGAATTTCATTCTCGGCGGCACCTTTCTGATATTTGTAATCGACAATCTCATACCCAAGAGATTTGTCATTCAGCAATTTCGCTCCATCATCGAGCGTGCGGCCACAAACGTTGGGTACTTCAATGGCTTTGCCATGCAGAGTATAATCGTCGAGCCATGCAAGCACTGCAAAAGGAATAGCAACAGCCACTGCCACCATTGCCAGGATATTTATAAGAATAATTTTCGGGGTTCGTTTCATCGTTTATTCTGAGTATAATCATTCGAATACAAAGGTACAAAAAAAACAGAGCACACACAACCGAGGGCAAAGTTTTTCACATACACATATTTAAAAATAGAAAATTTATCATATATTTGCAAACTAAAGTTTGCTAACATAGGCTGCACTCGTTGCGTGTGAAAATAAATTTTACTGCCGACAAATTATTTTTTAACCAATAATATTAACACTATGAAAAAAATCTTTTCTTTGATGTTGCTTGCCATTGTTGCATTGGCTGCACATGCCGAAGATTATGTGATTTCCACTAAAAACACCATGATGGTGTTGAATGGAAAGCAAGGCGAGCGTCTCACTTTCGTGTACTATGGCCCCACAGCCCCGATAAACGAAATTCGCGCTACCGGCAACGCCGTAAACTGGGGAGCTTACCCCACATTCGGTACACACTGTACAGCAGAGCATGCAATGCTCGTAACACACCCCAATGGTGATAACTCTTTGGAACTTGCCATCGAGGAGGTTAAACAGTACAAAGAGAACGAGGCCGAAGTTACAGAGTTTGTAATGAAGGACAAAGTTTTCCCCTTCTACGTAAGCGTATTGTACAAGGCAATCCCCGACGTTGACGTGATTAAGGTTTCTACCGTTATCACCAACAAGGAGAAAAAAGCCGTTACATTGAACCGTTACGCATCGGCTTATCTCCCCATCAAGTCTAATGACATGTGGCTTTCTTACCTCGTTGGAGGTTGGGGTGCAGAGTGTCAGCTTGTCGAGGAGCCTATCAATCGCGGTAGAAAAGTTGTTGGTAACCACGACGGTGCACGTACATCATTCGTGACACACCCCTCGTTCATGGTATCACGTGGCGAGCCCCAGGAGCACAATGGTATAGTTATCGGTGGTACACTCTTGTGGACAGGTAACTACGAACTCTCTTTCTTGAACGAGAGCAACTCAAACTACGTTGAGATTACAGCAGGTATCAACCCCGAGGCATCGGCATACACATTGGAGCCTAAAGAGAGCTTCACAACTCCCGAGCTTGCACTCACATGCAGCAACGAGGGTAAGGGTGGTGTCAGCCGTAACTTCCACCGTTGGGGTCGCAAGTACCAGATTATCGGTGGTACTCAGGAGCGCGACATCCTTCTCAACAGCTGGGAGGGCGTTTACTTGAGAGTAAATCAGGAGGCTATGGACCAGATGATGCAGGAGTTCTCTTCTATCGGTGGTGAGCTCTTCGTAATGGACGATGGTTGGTTCGGTGACAAATATCCCCGCGATGAGGACGACTCTTCACTCGGCGACTGGATGGTATGTAAAAAGAAACTTCCCAACGGTGTAGAAGGCCTCATTGAGACATCTAAGAAATATGGCATCAAATTCGGCATCTGGATTGAGCCTGAAATGACAAATAAAAAGAGCGAGTTGTACGAAAAACATCCCGACTGGGTTCTTCGTCAGGAGGAGCGCGAGCCTGTAATGGGCCGTGGAGGTACACAGATGATGCTCGACATGACTAATCCCGCTGTTCAGGACCATGTATTCAAGGTTGTTGATGACCTTATGCAGGCTAACCCCGAAATCTACTACATGAAGTGGGATGCTAACTTCTCTATCGCAAATGCAGCTTCGCTCTATTTGCCCAAGAAGAAACAGTCACACCTCTACATTGAGTATCACAGAGGCCTTATCAAGACACTTGAGCGCATCCGTGCAAAATATCCCGACCTCGTTATCCAGCTTTGCGCAAGTGGTGGCGGCCGTCTCAACTATGCTTACTTCCCCTACTTCAACGAGTGCTGGACAAGCGACAACACCGATGCAGTACAGCGTCTCTTCATCCAGTGGGGTGTATCGCAGTACTATCCCTCTAACGTAATGGCTGCTCACGTGAGTGCATCGCCCAACCACCAGACAAAACGCGTAACTCCCTTGAAGTTCCGTTTCGACGTTGCTATGACAGGTCGTCTGGGTATGGAGATGAAGCCCTCTGACCTTTCAGAGAAAGAGAAGGAGTTTGCAAAGAACGCAATCGCCACATACAAGAAAATCCGTCCCGTTGTACAGCAGGGTGACTTGTACCGTCTTATCTCTCCGTACGAAAAGAAACCTTATGTTTCTGTAATGTACGTTACTCCCGAGAAGGACCGCGCAGTCTACTTCCTCTACCGCACACAGTATATCCGCAGCCAGCTTAACGAGTCGAGAGTACTCAAAGGTCTCGACCCCAACAAGAAGTATATGTTCCGCGAGCTGAATGCAGAGAACCCCAAGAAGAAGAGCTCTCTCGAGGGTAAAGTTATCAGCGGTAAAGTTCTTATGGAGCAGGGCTTCTACCTGAGCATTGAGAAAGAGCTTGGTAGCGCTGTTTACGAGCTTATAGCACAGTAATATAACCTTTTATAATCGAAGAGGCTGTGTCAGAATTTATTTTGACCGGTCTCTTCGGTTCATTTATATGCCACCATACACTTTGTAATCACAAGCCCAACACACTATGAAGAAGAACCTCTTGCTTTTCACAATATCATTGCTGCTTTGCGCTAATTCGGCACACAGCGATGAGTTGTTCCCCACCCTCACCTCAGAAGCCATCCCCTATCGCATTCCGGCAATAACAACCACACGCAACGGCAACCTGCTTGCTGTCGCCGACTACCGTCACTGTCGCTACGACATAGGCAACGGCCGCATCGACCTGCATGCACGCATCAGCAAGGACAACGGAAAGACATGGGGAGAGATTTTCACCATCGTCGAGGGCGATGGCAAACTCGTGAACGGCAACCGCAACGCATCGCTCACAGCCGGATATGGCGACCCCTGCCTTGTAGCCGATAGAGAGAGTGACAGAGTGTTACTGCTGTGTGTATGCGGACATCAGACATTTCCTCGCTCCACACGCGATGTTCCCAACCAGGTGGCACGTTTTTACAGCGAGGACGGCGGAAAGACATGGAGTAAGCCCGAAGTGATTACAGAGCAATTCTACACTCCCTTTGACAACAGCAAGATAGGCCCCATACGCGGAATGTTCATCGGCTCGGGACGTATATTCCAGAGTCGCATGACCAAGCGCGGCGATTACTATCGCTTGTATGCGGCCATGCTCGCCCGCGACAAGGATGGCACATTCTGCAACTTTGTAGTATACTCCGATGATTTTGGGAAAGAGTGGCATGTGCTTGGCAACACCGACAAGGGAGCCATTCCTCACAGCGGCGACGAGCCCAAGACCGAGGAGCTGCCCGACGGCAGCATACTCATAAGTTCGCGTTGTGGCGGAGGAAGATACTTCAACATATTCAGGTTCGACAGTCTCGAAGCAGACTGTGGCGAGTGGGGAGAAATGGCATACTCGGGCGAGAAGAACAACGGAGTAACAGCACTCAATAATTCGTGCAACGGCGAGGTGATGATACTTCCCGCCATACGCAAAAAAGATGGCAAGAGCCTTTATATTGCCCTGCAATCGCTACCATTCGGCAGTGGCCGCAGCAATGTGGGAATATATTACAAGGAGCTTGACAACTACAACGATTATCTCACCCCTGTCCACTTTGCCAAAGATTGGAACGGACGTTACAAAAGCAGTTCCACAGGATCGGCCTACTCTACAATGACGCTTCAAAAGGACAATACCATTGCCTTTGTATACGAAGAGGATACACACTCCACAAGAGGTGGCGGTTACAGCATTGTCTACAAGAACTACACGTTGGAAGAGATTACAGAAGGGAAATATTCGTTTGATACAAAAGAAAACCGCGCACTCTATCTTTATAGAAATGTAATCGTACCACTGAGCAAGAGATAAACGACGAAAAGCACCAAAAACCACAATCGCATAAGAACATTTTGACTGCTCAGCAGTTTAATATTAGGATACAAACATATAGTACTCTATTTTTTAAACTAAACAGACATGGATGCAGCAAAATTTAGACGGGAACTGCTGGAGGTACAAGCAGAATTACATAGATTCGCGTATAAACTGACAGCAGATAGAGACGAGGCGAACGATCTTTTGCAAGAGACATCACTAAAAGCGCTTGACAACATGGACAAGTACATGCCCGACACCAATTTCAAGGGGTGGATGTACACCATCATGCGCAACATCTTCATAAACAACTACCGTAAGGTCGTGCGCGACCAGACATTTGTGGACAGGACCGACAACCTATACCACATGAACCAATCGTTGGAGATTGACACCGACACCACCGAGGGAAACTATGACATGAAGGAGATACAGCGTGCCGTAAACAGTCTGCCCAGCGAGTACAGGATACCGTTTGCGATGCACATTTCGGGATTCAAATATCGCGAGATAGCCGAAAAACTTTCATTGCCATTGGGAACAGTGAAAAGCAGGATATTCTTTACACGTCAGCGTCTGCAATCGCAACTACACGACTTTATCGCTTGACAAAAAGAGTCGGAAATCAGTTTTTCTCGAGGTCGTAGTTCACCTGCAACATACCCACCAAACGGTCGTAACGTCCACCAAAATCGCGATGATATATCATTATAAGATACTCATTCTCAGTGTTGTAGAAATCGCCTTCGGATGGTAAAGTTGCGCCAACAAGCTTACCACGCGGAACCCACAGGTAGTGGTAGTTGTAGAGACCTAACTTCAGCAGTTGCACGGTGCGATAGCATTGTTCCTCATCGCTCCACTGCATACGGTTGTTGGCACCGAAAAAGTTACCATTGAAGTCGCCACACAGATAGTAGTCGCCACTGCCGTCATAAGGTGCTTTCAGCGCAAAGTGCACAGCAGCATAATCGGCCTCTATGGGGCTGCCGTAACCTTGTAGAGTGTTTGTAAAGAAACGGCCGTTCTCGTCGCGAGTGGTTGTATATGTTGGGCGCACCTTATCGGTGTAAAGTTCGGCATGAAAATATGGCTCGACATACTGCACTTCATCAACATTCTGCCCGGGAGCATAAGGGTCGGTGAGTTCGAAACGACGATACTCGTTGCCCCCCTTGAAGATGAGTTTATCGTTGTAGACATACTGCAACTCGGTACCTGTGATATAAGTGGGCTTTATGCCGCTGACACAATTATCAGGGCGACGATTCTGATATATGACAGGCTTGATATCTGTTGAAGGAGACATGATATTATAACCCGCACAATGGACATCAAACGAGAGTTGCTGATGGGAGTTGTTCGTATCGATATCGGTGTTTCCGCTGATTTTTGCCGTCACGCGCAACTTGGGCGACAACACTGCAAAAGCAAACATCGCAACAGGTTTCTCACTATCCTCGTCGTCGAAAATCTCAATCTTGTAGTTTCCCGACACCTTCAGTCGCACATCGTCATTGGGAATTGTAAACTGATAATGAGTGTAAAGCTGTGTAGTGTTCACCGAGTTTTCCCAATTATCGATGGGGCGGTCGTTGAAACCATCTATATAATCTATCGCATGCAGTTCGGAGGGAGTCCAGTCGGCATTGCAATGTGTTATACGGTAGATGAAACGTTTATATGTGTGCGAAAGCTCGTCGAAAGAGAAAAGAAGTTCGTCGTCGCTGCCGAGTGTTATCACAGGGGGCTTTGCCCAATCGTTGTTGAGCACCATCTGCAAAGAGGATACATTGCGAGTGAACGACCTTGCAAACTGCGCCGACACAACTACCGACGACATTATGAAAAGAAACAGCAGACAATACTTTCGCATCTTCACAGCATCTTTTATCGGAATATTCGCATACAGTTATCGTTGGGACGACGAATGTGCAACATGCGTGCAAGTTCGGGAACAAGTACATTCACAGGAGTAGCATCCTTTATATATTCGGGAGTGATGCCGCTGCCATAGAGCACCATTGGGAAGTTCACAGCTCCTCGGCGCACAAGATTCGAGGCCGATGCAGCATGTTTCGCCATGTGCCATCCGGGCATCAGTCGCAGCCAAATGTCGCCAGAGCACGATGAGTTATAGCCATTCTTCACATATTGCAGTTCGGGACTGAGCATACCTCCGAGGCGGTAAATGGTAAAGACATCCTCCACTCCATCGACGCTCATCAAAAACTCCACCGCATGAGATATCACATCGAGTTTGTCGAGCTGCATCTGCTCTATCAGTTTGCGGTTGAGATAAATTTGCGAGTTATAGTATTGCTCCACATATTTTGCCTTGCCGAAAATAGCACCCAAATAAACATCGAGCAGAGCCGCAACGCGGTCGATGTGTACAAGTCCCGAGGGGATTTTGTATATCGAGTCGTTTGTTTCGCCCTCGACAACATAACCCGTAGAGGAGAGACACACAAGTACATTCTTCATTCCCACACGCTTGTCGAGTTCTTTGAGAAGGTCTGAAATATTTTCGTCGAGTTTGGAGTATATATCCTGTACTTCAATGGGACGGTCGTCCATGGGAGCACTCTTGTAGTTTCCCGCATAGTAGGTAACGGCAAGATAGTCGGGAATATCGTCGAGACCCATTTTTGTGCCATAGAGACAACTCACTGCCATTTCGGTAATCTCGTTGTTCATGCAAGCACTAGTCTTGTAGTCTGCAACATCTTTCTTTCCATCGAATGTGTACTTGAAAGGAGCAGGAGCTTCCTCGCCAAAGTTCTCATAAATTTCGGTGGGGAATGTGGGTGTCCACTCTATCTTTGCAGCTTTTGTCTCTCTGTTTTTCGCGTCGGCCCAGGCAGGGAGGCTGCCGTAATATGACGACGAGCACCATTTTCCCGTTTCGTTGTTTTTCCACAACGCAACATCTGCTGCATGTCCGCCGGAGAGGACAGCTGCATCGGCGTCGGGAGCAATGGTGCATACGATGGACTTGCCGCGTGTGGCACGTTTCATTTCATCGGAAAGGGCTATTGCCTTAAGTTTCGAGGGGGAGACCGCCTCGGGGGTATTCACCCCTTTATATGCAAGATCCTCGGTGCAATCGACCAGACGCAATGAGTTTCTGTCGAGCCAGCGTGACGATACTATTCCATTAACATAGGGGTTGGTACCGGTGGTCAATGTAGCCATTGCCGAGGCGCGGTCGATACTTTCGAAGGCGTAATATCCGTTTGAATAGAAACGGCCACCACTCAACAGGCGTTTGAAACCGGTCTCGGAGTAGAGACCGCCAAATTCGTGCAGAAAGTCGGAACGGAGCTGGTCGATGGTTATCATCACCACCAATTTAGGTGTCTGTATTGTATCTTGCGCCTTGACATTAAGCATCATGGCCAAAAAGAGGCAAAAAAATAATCGGAATTTCATTTTTGAATATGTGTAATATATAAAGAACGTACTAACAGTGTTGCCGCAAACAAATATGTCGCAAAAGGTATGTATTGCGGAATGAATGGCGCAAGTATAAGAAATTGTGACACCATTATTGTCTGTATCCACATTACATTCTGTTTGCGTTTTTTAATTGCATTGTAAATGTATATGGGCAACAGCACAAGCGGTAGAGGGTTAAGGAACAGCACAAGCATGTTGCTGTCCACTGTGGGATGCACCGAGAATAGTACCATGAATGTTATCAGCATACCCGCAACGCCCTGTATCAGCAGAAGTACCGCATCGACCGCCCAGATGTATTTTCTTCTTCTGCGACCAAAGTATGTAATAATGAGCACAGTCGCCAGCAGCAGTGCGAAGATGAGGTCGGGAGTGAAAATAGTAGCAGAAACCGATTCATCCACCACAGGCTCAAGTAAATTATTGGTATGCGACACCAAATGCCTCACGCTGTCTGCTGAAAGCGAAATAACGGCATTGGAAAAATCACCCATCAGAGTGGAAGGGATAAACTGCATGACACGCGAGTTTTGCGCTTCGTCAGCTTCGCTGCCAAGCAACATGTCTATTCCGAGTGTATACCAGGGGGAGACCGCCGTAAAACGTCGTACAGTTTTGCGGAAAGTAGGTCTTCCATCGCACATGGGATATTCCACACTACCGGCATCGGCAAGAGCCTCTTCTATTATGTCGCGCGCCTTCGTGGTGCAGTTGTTATAGAAATAGTTATATCGATAGACTCTGTTTGCCGGGCGATAGTTGTCGCACAACAATGCAAAAAGTCGTTCACGCTGCATCGAGTCGAGGGCAAGCACCTGCTCCACCACTCCCGAACCACGCATGGCATACTCTTGAATAAAATAGGGATATTCGGTTACTCCCAGCATGTAATCGGTCTCGCCAAGAACGAACTTCGCGACAAATCCAGGCTCGGAAAAATCGAAGACACCGTAGTTAAAGACAAGGTCGAGCTTTTTATCGGGATTACAATAGCGCAAAGCCGTATGGCCGAAATAGGCATATACCTCGTCGCCCGGAGAACATGTAAGCAGACTCACATAGGAGTTATCGGCACCTTTTACAACCTGCAACGGAGCAAAAAAT
Source organism: Bacteroidaceae bacterium (assembly GCA_045661205.1). Taxonomy (GTDB): domain Bacteria; phylum Bacteroidota; class Bacteroidia; order Bacteroidales; family Bacteroidaceae; genus HGM04593. Next base: position 42,088 of record JAZRFE010000049.1, read on the forward strand.
ACCGCAAAAAAACACAATATGGGAACAAATAACCTGCTCATTCTGAAAATTATAAACAGCAAGGCATCATTCACCCTGCTGTAAATCAACTGCAAACATAGCAATAATTTTTGAATTAATAAAAAGTTTCGCATCAAGAAAGCTCGTCTAAAGACAAAAAAACAAGACAAAAAATGCACAACACACACCCCTTTGTGCATTTAAGCCATTATAAATTTGTTCATTGCAAAAAAAAGAATTACCTTTGCGGCAAATAAAATTAGAACACTCCGAATATGAAAAAGACAATTGTAGATTTATTCGAGAACTCTGTAAAGATGTATCCCAACAACACATTCTTGTTGGAGAAGAAAACCAAAAAGTTTGAACCCACTACTTATAAAGAGACACAGCAGCTTGTGTATCGTCTGGGTGCAGGACTTCAGGCTCTGGGAATAAAGAAGGGCGATACAATGGCACTTCTCTCAGAGGGTAGAAACATGTGGATTATCGGCGAACTTTCGATGTTCTATGCAGGCGCAATAAACGTTCCCCTCTCTATAAAATTGGAAGAGAGCAACGACCTTATGTTCCGACTGATACATGGTGACGTTCAGTACATTATGGTATCGGGACAGCAGTTGAAGAAGATTCGTCTCATCAAGGACAAACTTCCTTTGCTGAAACAGATTATCGTATTCGACGAAGCTATCGACAACCTCAAGGAACTTGAGGATAAGGAAATCACCATAAGCGAGGTAAACAAATTGGGCGACAAGTTCCTTGCCGAGCACACAATGGAAGAGTTCCTCGCCGTTGCAAATTCATTGCAAAACGACGACTATGCAACCATCACATACACCTCGGGTACAACAGCCGACCCCAAAGGCGTGGTGCTGACACACCGCAACTACACAGCCAACGTTGAGCAGTCCTGTACATTGGTAGACATCAACGAAGGATGGCGCACACTCATCATCCTGCCCCTCGACCACTGCTTCGCACACGTTGTAGGTTTCTATATCATGCTCTCTAAGGGTGCAACAGCTGCAACTGTACAGGTGGGCCGCACACCGTTGGAGACACTCAAGAATATCCCCTTGAACATCAAGGAGGTGAAGCCCCACTTCATCCTCAGCGTTCCCGCGCTTGCAAAGACATTCAAGAAGAATATCGAGAAAGGTATCGCAGCAAAAGGCGAGAAAGCAGTCAAGATGTTCGAGTTTGCGCTCAAAGTGGCACAGGCATACAACGGCGAGAGCAGCAGAGGCTCAAAGGGCATGCGCATATTCCTGAAACCCCTCGTAGCACTCTTCGACAAGATACTCTTCTCTAAGATACGTGAGAACTTCGGTGGCAACCTCCGTTTCTTCATCGGTGGTGGTGCACTGCTCGACAAAGACTTGCAGAAGTTCTACATGGCAATAGGTATGCCCATGTTCCAGGGCTACGGACTGAGCGAGGCTACTCCCGTAATTTCATCTAACGGTCCCGAGTTGTTCCAGCTTGGTTCAAGCGGTAAGCTCGTGCAGCCCATCGAGTTGAAAATATGCGACAGCGACGGCAAAGAGCTCCCCACAGGCGAGAAGGGTGAAATTGTAGTAAAAGGCGAGAATGTGATGGCAGGATACTGGAAGAACCCCGACTCAACAGCCGAGACTGTACGCAACGGTTACCTTTACACAGGCGACCTCGGCTACATGGGCAAAGATGGTCTTCTCTACGTTCTTGGACGTTTCAAGAGCTTGCTCATCGGTAGCGACGGCGAGAAGTACAGCCCCGAGGGTATCGAGGAGGCAATGGTACAGCTCTCACCCTGCATCGACCAGATAATGCTTTACAACAACCAGTCGGCATACACCACTGCGCTCATCGTTCCCAACAAAGACAAGCTGAAAGAGGCTATCAAGGCACAGGGTCTTACACTCGACAGCGAAGAGGGCAAAAAAGCAGCCATCGCGCAGATTGAGAAAGAGGTGAACGCATTCAAGAAAGGCGGCGAGCACGCAGCCCTCTTCCCCGACCGTTGGTTGCCCAGTACATTTGCAATTCTGCCCGAGCCCTTCACAGAGCAGAACCAGATGATCAACAGCACCATGAAAATGGTACGTGGCAAGATAGAGAAAGCCTATGCAGCACGCATCGACCACCTCTACACAGCCGAGGGTAAACAAATCATCAACCCCGAGAACATAAAATCACTGGGATAAAAGAATTCATACCATACAACAAGTGGCGCGGACAAAAGTTCGCGCCACTTGTGCATTAATGGCAAACTGTTGAAATATTTACCAATACAAAACAGCGTTGTGCAAAAAAAACTCTATTTTTGCAAAAAAATATCCGCACCCCAAAAACAAACGTACATGAAAAGAATCTTACTATCAATAGCACTAACAACCATTGCCACATTCGCCATTGCCCAACAACGCAGCGAAGCCGATGCCGCAGCAATAGCCAAAGCATTCATGCAGAACAACGGTTATGAGTTCAACATCACAAAATCGGCAACACCTGCCAAGATTCGTGCAAAAAAAGCAGGCGAAATAGTGCCATACTACATCTTCAACGACACGCAAAAAGGAGGCTTCGTGATAGTAGGTGGACAGGAGGCGATGAGCGACATCCTCGCATACTCAAACGAGGAGTGTTTCGACACAGGCGACACGCCCCCCGTAATAGGAAAATGGCTGGAGATATACACCATGTGCGCAATGGCGGCAGCCGACGACCCCGAAAAGTCTATGGCCGAGAAAAAGGCCGCGGCAAAAGCATTTGCAAAGAGTAATTTCTCGCATCGCCAGAATGTAGAGCCACTGCTCGGCGAGATAAAATACAACCAAGGCGCGCCATACAACAGAAAATGCCCCACTTTCGCAACCACAAACGGCAGTAGGAGCAATGCACTCACAGGCTGCACCCAAACAGCGCAAGCCATGCTTATGCGCTATTGGAAACACCCCGACCGCCCCATGGGTTACAAGTCGTACACATTCTCGCGTCCCGACGCAACCAGCCAATACACAACACTTTCGATAGACTTCGACGAAGAGGAGCCATACGATTGGGACAACATGCTGCCCCGCTACGAAGACCACAGCTACACCGACGATCAAGCCGACGCTATCGCCACACTTATGTACCACTGCGGAATAGCCAACGAGGCAGAGTACGGCCTTTCAGTTACCCTTGCAGCAGTAAGTTACCAGGGACTTGTCGAGCACTTTGACTACGCAGACGACATTGTCGTCGACAGTTACTTATATTACAAAGAGAAGTCCAACGGCGACAATCTGTTCCTCGCATCACTCATCGAAGAAATCGGACAGAGACGCCCCATCATCGCAGGCGGATGGGACACCGGTGGAGCGTCGCACTATTACATAATCGACGGATACGACCTCAACAACATGTTGCACTTCAACCTCGGTTGGAACGGCACGAGCAACGGATACTACGAAGTGGTTCCAACACCCCAGGTACCCTACGGACTCAACATGTACATTGTAAGAAACATACACCCCGAAGGCCGATTCACCCCCACAAGCCCCGTGCGTAAAGTGGTGGCGGAAGCTGCGCTCGGCGAGTTCAACGAGCAGAGCGCAAACATCAAGAGCGCAATGAGCATGCTCGACAGAGAGAGCAAGTTTAACGAAAGCCTAATATGCATCGTTACCGCCGACTGCGAAGAGGAGGCCGAGAACCACCTCGAAGGGTTGGGCAACATGCAGGGCGTGCTCGTGGACCGTTGCGACACCATAACAGGCACCATCACCACATCAACAGTGACAGAAGCCTACAAGCAACGCTTCAACACCGACGCACCAGCAAGCATCGACATCGATGCCATGTTCCACGTAGACAACACCATGAAAGTATCGGTGGCGAGCATCTTCCCCAAAGATATCAACAATGCCGACTACCGCTACGTGTTTGTATACACCGAGGACAATGTAAAGATAGGTGGCACCACATACAACTACCTCGCAAGAGGAACATACCCCGACAACAAAGGTTTTGAAAACTCACTCCCCACAAATATCGAGAGCGACAAAGAGTACATCTTTGAAGAGGTGATACCCCTGCCCCTGGAGATAAATTATATCAACAATGTCACACTTATAGTGATGATGATTGATGCAAAAAGCGGAGCCATTGTAAACGCCAACACCCTGGACTTGAAACAGGTGAACGAGTGGCGCAAGAAACAGATGCCCGCATTCTTCAAGGATGGCAAAGTCGTAGCATCGGGTTCAACACTCGAAACATACAACTACGACACAAAGAGACAACGCATGTCTGTTCCCGTAAAAATAAACAACCCATTGTACGAAGGTATGGAGATAAAGCTTATGGCAGAAGCCATTGAACTTGGCGAAAATGCCGAGGTGCAACTGGGAGATACTGCCGGCGCAACAACCGTAACATACAGTCTGGCACCCCACACCGTAGATAGCGCAATGACTCTGTACCTGAACATCACCGACGAATTCAAGAGTTCAAAATCATCGGTTAAGCTCAGTGTTCACTATCAGAACAAGGTCATCACCGAGCAGACAGTGGAGTTCAACTTCTTAGAAACATCCAAAGACCCAGAGGCCTTCACTGTGCGAGTGGCAGGAACCCTCGAAGAGCTTGTTCCCGAGGCAACAGCCGACACTCTTACAAAAATCACCGTAGCAGGTCGTTTGTGCGGCAAAGACCTCGCTTTCATACGCAACTGCCCGGTTGCTAAAATTATCGACCTTTCAGGAGCAAGCATCGTGAAAGGCCCCGGAACATATTACAACGAGTTTACCACCAACGATAATATCATAGGAGTGAGAATGTTCCACAAAGTGGCAGCGGAGCGCGTTGTGTTGCCCGAGACAGCCACAAAGATTGACAACTACGCGTTCTATCAAAGTGTAGGCATCACCGACGTGGTTATAGGGAAAAACGTAAAAGCCATTGGCAACTACACTTTTGGCGGATGTAAGGCACTCGATAGAATAACGATACCAGCAACTGTCGAGAGCATAGGTCGCTACGCATTCAAAGATTGTCCTTTGAAATATTTTATATGCGAAGGCGAGACACCCCTGGCATTGTCAACAAACTCATTTGACAATGGAGCACTGGCAAAAATCACTTTAGTGGTACCCACCGAAGCAGCCATAGAGACATACAAGGCAACAAATGTGTGGAACACCTTCGGCAACATCATCAGCTACGAAAAATACCTCACCAACATAGCCCCTGCAACGGAAGAGGCAGCTGTAACAGTGAAGAACGGCATTGTGAAAATTGATGGTGAGACAGAAGTAACAATATACACCATTGCAGGCAAAATTGCCGCTAAAGGCAAAGGCGGCGAATACACAATGCCCGCAGGAATTTATATAGTAAAAGCAGGCAACAAAGCCATCAAAGTACGTATCGACTGACATCGCTGACAAACAACGATATAAAATATAACAATATTTTAGGAGTAGAAAGAAAAAAGCAGTAACTTTGCAAACTGAACCATTGCGAATAGCGGCAACCAACAAACGACAAAAGAATTGAACCTGATAATCGACATAGGCAACAGCAGTTGTAAATCGTCACTCTTCGAAGATGGAGTTATGAAAGAGTTCCACAAAGGGAGCAACAACTTCATTGAACCGTTCGACGAATGGTGCAAGGCACACACGATAGAGAAGGCTATTGTATCGTCGGTAATTGAGATTCCCGAAAACATTGAGCAACAGTTGGAGAGCCTGCCATGCAAGTACATCAATTTTAACGTGCAGACAAAGATGCCCGTTAAAATACTGTACAAGACGCCGCACACGTTAGGAGTCGACCGCATAGCCGCAGTGGTGGGTGCGCAGGGCGAAGCTCCGCAAAAAGACATACTGGTGATAGATGCCGGCAGTGCCATCACCTATGACTTTCTCGACGCGCAAGGGAACTACCATGGAGGCAACATTGCCCCAGGTATAAACATGCGCCTCACCGCCCTGCACGAGCAGACAGGCAAGCTGCCGCTTGTTGCCCCCGAAGGCGATATTCCCGGCCTGGGTTACGACACTGCGACAGCCATACGCAGCGGAGTCATCAACGGAATAAAATACGAAATAGAGGGCTACATTTCGGAAATAAGAAAAAAATACCCCTCTCTTTTGATTTTTTTAACGGGAGGGGACAAAAAAATTTTGATTAATAACATAAAAAGTCGCATCTTTGCCGACGAATTTCTTGTCTTGAAAGGACTTGATAGAATATTAACCAACCATGACACCGAATAAAAGACTACTATTCATAATATTAACAATATTTACAAGCCTATTCGCACAGGCCGAGAATGGAATAAATTCACCCTATTCCCGTTTCGGCATGGGCATTCTCTCGGACCAGAACCTGGGCGTAAACCGTCAGATGGGAGGTTTGGGATATGCGCTGCGCGACAAAAGCTACATCAACCTGCTGAACCCTGCAGCCGTATCGAGTGCCGACAGCACCACAATGATATTCGAGAGCGGCTTCTCCATTCAGAATGGCAACTTCAAAGAGGGCGACACCAAGATAAATGCAAAAAACGCAAGTTTCGACTATTTGGCAATGGGTTTCCGTCTGAAGAAAAACCTGGGAATGGCATTCGGTATACTCCCCTTCTCCAACGTAGGTTACTCATTCAGCAGTAACGAAACAATTCTCGACAAAGAGGATACAAACAACTCGTTCAGCAGCATATACAAATACAACGGCAACGGCGGACTGACACAGCCTTTCGTAACTATCGGCTGGGGAATCACCGATAATTTCTCGATGGGAGTCATGGCATCATATCTCTACGGCGACATCAGCCACAATGTCAGCAACGAGTTCACTAACAACAACATCAGCAACAGAACACGCCAATACAGTCTGAGTGTATCGAGCTACAAGGCCGATTTTGGTTTGCAATACAGCAAGAAAATATCCGACAAGCACAGCTACACATTTGGAGCTGTCTACTCGTTGGGACACGACCTCGACGCAGAGGCTCGCCTGATAGAGCGTAAAACCACAGGCGGCGTAGCCGAGTATAGCGACACAATAAGCTATGCAAACGCATTCAAACTTCCCCACACATTCGGCGCGGGATTCACATACACCTACAAGGAGAACTGGACATTCGGTGCCGACTACACATTTCAGAAATGGGGCGAGTCGTCGTTCTTTGGCGACAACACAGGTTGCGACCGCAGCAAAATATCACTGGGTATCGAGTACAACCCCAACAAAATTTCGCGTAACGTGCTGAAACGTACACGTTACCGCGCCGGAGTCTACTACGCCGAGCCCTACACACAGTTCAACGGAAAGAAAGGCTGCGAGGAGTATGGTGTAAGCGCAGGTTTCTCGCTCCCCATGACCAGCACCAACAACATGAACAACAACAGAAGCATACTGAACGTGTCGGGACAATTCGTACGCATTAACCCCAAAACCGAGGGAATGATTACCGAAACCTATCTTCGACTGAATATAGGTGTCACCTTCAACGAATTCTGGTTCTTCAAGTCAAAAGTAAATTAATTAAACTATTTTAAATAAAAACCATGAAAAAACAGATTCTTTTATTTGTATCGTTATTGGCAGCAGTTGGTGCATTTGCACAGAACGGAATTACCAACGCTTACCGTTTCGGTCAGGGCGAAGACAGTATCAAGTGCGTAAATGCCATCAGTGTTTACAGCCTTAACCTCAAAAACAAGAACTATACAGAGGCCTACCCTCTTTGGAAAGAGGTATTCACCAACTACCCCGTAGCACGTGTTGACACATACACACAGGGTGAGAAACTTTTGAAAGCCCTTATCGCAGCAACAACCGACGAGGCAAAGAAAGCAGAATATGTAAACGAACTTCTGAGCGTTTACGACCAGCAGATGAAGTACATCGACAAGTTGCAGGAAATCACCAAGACCCCCCTTTCTGAGGGTACAATTCTTGGTAAGCGCGCACTTGCCTACATCTCGTATATCCCCAAAGCATCACTCGATTCGGCATACAACATGTTGTACAAGTCGGTAAGCATGACAAAGGGCGAGTCGGAGTACATCATCACACAGCAGTTCATGAAGATGTCAGCTCAGAAGTACAAAGCAAATAAAGAGACTCATGGCGAGCAGATTGTTCAGGACTATCTTGACGCATCGACATACGTTGTAGAGGTTCTCGACAAATACAACAAATTCATCGAGACCTACACAGAAAAGTTCAAAGAGACAAACGACCCCAAAGACAGCATTCGCGCAGATGGTTATGGCAAGATGATTGACGCTGCACGTATCGCACGTAGCAACATCGACGCATACTTCATCAACAGTGGAGCTGCATCTTGTCAGGATCTCGACACTATCTACGCTCCCAAAATTGAGGAAAACAAAGAGAACATCGAGTATCTTACAAAGGTTATCAACATCATGGGCATGCTCAAATGTACCGACCAGGATGCTTATTTGCAGGCTTCGGAGTACGCACTCGCAATTAACCCCACAGCAAAAGCTGCGATGGGTGTAGGTTTCCGCTACTTCAAGAAGGGCGAGGCAGACAAAGCTATGGAGTTGTTCGACCAGGCTATAAGCCTTGAGACCAGTGCCACCACTAAAGCTGAAATGTGCTACAAGGCAGCTGTTGTAAACTTCAGTTTGAAAAAGTACTCAAAAGCTCGTGAGTATGCACAGCAGGCAATTTCTTTGAACTCTAAGTATGGTGCTCCCTACATTCTCATTGCACAGTGCTATGCAGCAGCACCCAACTGGAACGAGAAAGCTGTATTGAACAAATGTACATATTTTGTAGTGCTCGACAAGCTTAACCGTGCAAAGGCTGTAGACCCCTCTGTTGCAAAAGAGGCACAGAAATTCATCAACACATACAGCACTCACACACCCTCTTCTGAAGACCTCTTCTTCCTTGGTTACAGCAAAGGTCAGTCAATCACTATCGGTGGATGGATAAATGAAAAGACTACAATACGTTAAGAATATAATTAAAAATACATGTACAACAATCGCTTTTCCGGCGATTGTTGTACTGTTTTCTCTTCTTTCGTGCAACGACGAAAAGAAAAGTGTCGCCGCAGCCATTGAAGAGCCCGACTCCATACCCTATCTGAGCACATACGGAGTTTCGACAATCATCAGCGACTCGGGTCGCATAAGCTACAAGATTGAGGCCGAAGAGTGGTTCATCTACGAAAAGCGCAAGCCCAAATATTGGGCATTTGAAAAGGGCGCATACTTGGAAAAGTATGACGACAGTCTGCGTGTGGAGGCAACAATCAAAAGCGACACAGCATACTTCTTCAGCGACGAAAAGCTGTGGAAGTTGATAGGAAATGTAGATATAAAAAACCAAAAAGGAGAAAAATTCTTTACCGACCTGCTTTTCTGGAACCAGGAGACCGGCAACATCTACTCTGACAAGTATATAAGAATAGAACAGCAGGAACAAGTAACAACAGGCATCGGATTCCGCTCCAACCAAGAGCTGACCGACTGGGAAATACTCTCTACCGAGGGTATATACATAATCGAAGACAAAAAATGACAACAACCATCGTACTTCTTGTAATAGTCATTCTCTTCTCGGCACTCTTCTCGGGAATGGAAATAGCATTCATTGCGTCGAACAAATTCCTGATGGAGATTGACATGAGCAACAAAACTTTAACATCACGCATACTCGACAAATTCTATCGCAACAGCAATAACTTTGTGTCGAGCCTGTTGGTGGGCAACAATATCGTACTTGTAATATACGGTATTCTCATGGCCAACCTTCTAAACCGAACAATTCTTGCAGCACTGAACGACACCCCGTCGGCTCAGTTGTTCCTGCAAACAATAATATCGACTATCATCATCATCATCACCGGCGAATTTGTACCTAAGGCACTGTTCCGCATAGACCCCAACAGTACAATGAAACGATTCGCCATGCCCACGTTCCTATTATATATAATATTATACCCCACCGCACGATTCACCACATGGATTTCGTGCAAGATACTGCGCATGTTCAACATACGCATAAACAAAGAGGCGCGTGACACTACATTCAGCAAGATGGAACTTACCCACCTTATACAAAGTTCCATAGAAAATGCCAAGGAGGAGGAAGAGGCCATCGACAACGACGTGAAGATATTCCAGAATGCGCTCGACTTTTCCGACATTCGTGTGCGCGACTGTTTTGTTCCTCGCACCGAAATATGGGCTGTGGAGTTGAATACCTCGCTCGAAGAGCTTAAATTGCAGTTCATTGAATCGGGACACTCCAAGATAATTGTCTACAAGGAAGACATAAACAACGTGATAGGCTACATACACTCATCGGAGCTTTTCAGAACTGCCGATAAGTGGCAAAAGAAGATATGCCGCATGCCCATAGTTCCCGAAACCCTATCGGCACAAAAGCTCATGCGCACACTTATGCAGCAGAAGAAATCGCTTGCAGTGGTGGTGGATGAGTTTGGTGGAACATCGGGAATAATATCGCTCGAGGACCTGCTCGAAGAGATTATAGGAGAGATTGAAGACGAGCACGACAACACCAATCATGTGGCAAAAGAGATTGGTGAAGGCGAATATCTGCTTTCGGGTCGTCTCGAAGTGGAGAAAATTAACGAAATGTTCAACCTGGAGTTTCCCGAATCGGATGAATATCAGACTCTCGGAGGCATGATACTTTCGTACCACCAGAGCTTCCCACAACTCAACGAGACAATAACCATTGACAAATACCAATTCAAGATAATGAAACAGCGAAGCACTAAGATTGAATTGGTGAAAATGAAAATATCCGAATAGCAAAGAGGATAAAATACAATAGCGCAAAAAAGAAATTGTGTGCAAAACAGCGCAAACACAACAAAAAAAGAGAGATAATTTAAAAAATAGACGCAACTTATTACATTAAAAAAGATGTTTTTTCAAAGCAATTTTGTAACTTTGTCGGCGTTTGCTTAAAAATGGAATAAATAAAAATAAAAAAACATACTTAAAATTATGGCAACATTACAAAAGTTACGCAACATGGGCCCCACACTTGTTATCTTTGTGGGTGTCGCATTGGCTGCGTTCGTATTAGGTGACGCTTGGAAAATACTCCAGCCTCATCAGGGCTCACAGACAGTAGGAAGTGTAAACGGCGAAGAGGTACTCGCTACCGACTACCAGAAATTGTATGAGGAGTACGCTGATGCAGTAAAATTCATGAGAGGTTTGAACGCACTTTCCGAGGATGAACTCAACATGGTAAAAGACGAGGCATGGAGAAGCTACGTTCAGAACAAGGTATTGAGAGAAGAGGCAGAGAAAATCGGTCTCAGCGTATCGGCAGCAGAGCTCAACGCTATTGTCAGCGCAGGTGAGGACCCCATTCTTCAGCAGACTCCCTTCCAGAACCAACAGACAGGTAGATTCGACAAGAGCATACTTGACAACTTCCTCGCACAGTACGCACAGCTCAAGGATAGCCCTGAGTTCCCCGAGCAGTACGAAACAATCTACAAATATTGGAAGTTCGTAGAGAAGAGCATTTTGGATAACGCTCTCGCATACAAGTATCAGACTCTTATCCTGAACACATTCCTTTCGAACCCCGTAGCTGCGCAGAGCAACTTCGAGGCAAACAACGCATCATACGACATCGAGATTGCAGCATACCCCTACTCTGCTGTAAACGATACAGTTGTTACAGTGAGCGATGCAGAGGTTAAAGCACTCTACAACAAGAACAAGGAGCAGTACAAACAGTACTCAGAGGCTCGCGACATCAAGTACGTAAGCGTTCGCGTAAACCCCAGCGAAGCCGACAGAAAAGAGCTCGAGAAAGAGATGGCAGAGTATGCCGAGGCTCTCAAAGCAGAAGATGCCGACTACTCTACAATTGTTCGTCAGGCAAACAGCATGGTACCCTACTCAGTTGTTGCATGGGGCAAAGAGATTTTCCCCGAAGAGGTTGCAGTACGTTTGAGCGAGACAGAGCCCAACACTGTTGTTGAGCCTTTCTACACTCAGGCAGACGACTCTTACACAACATTCAAATACCTTGGCAAGACAACTGTTGCCGACTCTATCAAATATCGTCAGATGGTAATTTCGGCTGCAACTCCCGAGGCAGTAGCAACTCTCACCGACAGCATCGTAACAGCCCTCAAGGGTGGTAGCGATTTTGCAGAGATTGCAAAGAAATACAACCAGGCTGGTGAGGAGATGTGGCTTACATCAGCTCAGTACGAGGGCATGAATGTTGAGGGTATCAACGCAACATTCCTAAACGACATCTTTGCTGCTAAGCAAGGCGAGTACAATATCATGAACACCGATGTAGCAACAGCTAAGGCTATCTACCAGGTAATCGAGAAGAAGAACAACGTAGAGAAATATCAGGCAGTAGTAGTTAAACGCGTAGTTGAGTTCAGCAGCGAGACATACAACGAGGCTTACAACAAGTTCAGCCAGTATGTAGCATCTTGCAAGAACATCGACGACCTCGAGAAGAATGCAGAAAACTACCGCGTGCTTACACTCAACAACCTCTACACAAGTTCACACAAAGTTGCAGGTATCAGCAACACAAGCGAAGCTATCAAGTGGTTGTTCTCAACAGCAAAAGTTGGCGAGGTTTCTCCCCTCTACGAGTGTGGCGAGAACGACAACTTGCTTGTAATAGCTCTTGCAAACGTACGCGAGAAGGGTTACATGTCAGTTGAGGATGCCGATGCTTCACTCCGCAGCCAGCTCATCGACGACAAGAAGGCAGAGAAAATCATCGCTGAACTTGCAGGCAAGAACTTCGAAGAAGTTGCAAGCACAGCAAATGTTAAGAGCGACACTGTAAAACACATCACATTCGGTGCACCCGCATACATCAGCCTCACTTCATCAAACGAGCCCGCAATCTGCGCAGCAGTAACAAGCATGGAGCAGGGAGCAGTGAGCGCACCCATCAAGGGTAACAACGGTGTATACGTAATACGTCTCATCGCAAAGAACTCAAAAGGTGGCGAGTACAATGTAAAGAACGAGCAGGATGCTCTGAAGGTAAACGGTCAGCGTTCTACATCACGCTTCATGAACGACCTTATCAGAAACATTGAAATCGTAGACAACAGATATCTCTACTTCTAATAGTATAGAGAAATTCGTATAATCTCAGGTCAGCATCCGCAGATGCTGACCTGTTTTTTTATATGTGTCCGCAAAAGCGGACACACTGTCCGAAAACGGACACCTTCAATTTTGTGAATGTCGTTTATTATCAACAAAATAAAATTCTGGCACGATTTTTGTAGGGAACATTCATAGAATAACAACCTTTCTATTAAAAATATAGAGCTAAGAAAAGAATATTAATATAAAACGCTATATTTGTAATATATTACATAAATTGTGGATATTGTAACCTCTAACCAAGAACAGATATGAAAAAGAATTTCAACGTTTTAACAAACATTAACCATGGGGGGGGGGGTAACAAATGTACTTCTCATTACGTCTAATATAAAAAAGGTAGAATCTATGCTACAAAAAACGCTCCTTTCAATACTATTGCTGACAGTTGCCCTTGTCGCACGAGCCGACGAAAAGGAACTCGACAAAATGGTGTTCAATGCAGCCGTGGTGAACAACCTTTTCCCACAGGAGAGGGTGTACTTGCACTTCGACAACAGTGCATACTACCTGGGAGAAACAATGTGGTTCAAGGCATACGTTACCGAGGGAGTGAATGACATGCCCTCGACACTGAGTAAGGTGCTGTATGTGGAGCTTGTTGCACCCGAAGGTTACGTTGTAGAAACAAAAAAATACAAACTCGACGAAAAAGGAACGTGCAACGGAGAGTTTGA
>JAZRFE010000050.1:0-33375 GCA_045661205.1 Bacteroidaceae bacterium
ACGCACAAATTTATATCCTGAGATATTGTAAGGGCTGCTGAACTTACCCGCATTGTAAACGTCGTAGCTGTGAACATCACACTCTTCGGAGAGGTTGTTCCAGTTAACGCTGCAATACACATAGTTCTGAGTAAGGAGGTGGGGCACACGACGCTCGTCAATCATTATATATATTTTGGAGTAGTCCGAACGGTCGAGATTGAGAAAATCGGTCTCGATATTCTCTTCGAAAGCCTCGCCATGCAACAACTGACCAAAGACTCCACCGTTGGTCTGGTTGTTGATATCCTCAATATTAGTACCATTGAAAAGAGGACTAGATGTAGCAATGTGCTGCGAAGTATTCACTTTAATTTTAATTTCCTGTGCCGAAAGCGAAGAGCTTCCCAAGAGCGCAGCAAAAAGAAGAAGTAATAGTTTCATTATTATTTATATTTATTAGTGAGTATCAACTATTTTGGTAGGTGCCTGTTCGTCGTTGCGACGCTCTGTATTATAGGCGAGCGAAGCTGCGAGACGCATGAAAGCCTGTCCATCGGGAGTCTCGGGGTGCAAAGCGATAGGCTCGCCATTGTCACTACATTCACATATTGTCTGCACCAAAGGAATCTGCCCAAGCACAGGAACACCATACTGCTCGGCAACCTTTACACCGCCCTCGCGACCGAAAATGTAATAACGGTTCTCGGGAAGTTCGGCGGGTGTGAACCATGCCATATTCTCAATGAGGCCGAGGATGGGCACATTCACCTTGTCATTCATGAACATATTCATTCCCTTTACAGCCGCAGCCAACGACACTGCCTGAGGAGTGGTGACAACCACCGCTCCCGTGAGTGCAAGACTTTGAACAATAGTAAGATGAATATCACTTGTTCCGGGCGGCAAGTCGATAAGGAAGTAGTCGAGGTCGCCCCAATCGGCATCGGCAATAAGCTGTTTGAGGGCATTGCTTGCCATTCCTCCGCGCCACAGCACAGCCTGCTCGGGATCGACAAAGAAACCTATCGACAACAGCTTGACACCATATTTCTCAATGGGCACGATGAGGTCGCGACCATCCTTGTGCTCGCTGTAAGGGCGGGCATCCTCTACCTTGAACATCTTGGGTATTGAAGGGCCGAAGATATCTGCATCGAGCAAACCAACCTTGTAGCCTAATCGAGCAAGAGCGATAGCAAGGTTAGACGACACGGTGGATTTTCCCACGCCTCCTTTACCCGACGATATTGCAATAACATTCTTTACTTGAGGAAGAAATTTACCAACCTCGGGGCGCGCCTGCTGACGGCTGACAACACTGATATTACCAACAATCTCGACTTCGGGACCCACATATGTGAGGATGGCTGTCTCGGCCGACTTCACAACCGAACGGATGAATGGGTCGGTGGGCTTCTCGAATATCAAAGAGAAGGTTACCTTGTTGCCGTCGATGCGTATGTTGTCATCGACCATCTCTGCCTCTACAAGGTTTTTACCGTTGCCTGGGTAACGCACTTTTGTCAGCGCGTCGAGAATCAATTTGGGGTATAGTGCCATTTCTATTTACTTGTTTGTAATCCGCTGCGTTTGCTGCGATTGTAGCTGCGATAGCTGTCAAGCTCAATCTCTACGTCGGGCTCGACAAGCGCGCCCTCGGCAGGCAGACGGAATGAGATATATTTAATGGTTATGCCACGCGACAGCCACTGCTGCTCGTAGTATGTTTTTATCGTAAGTATCTCGTCTATCGACTCTTGTGCATAAATATCCTCGATACACGAAAGTACAGGCAAGTTGTTTACCTCGGTAACGTAACGTGTATATGTGAACATAAAATTGCTGTCACACTTAAGGTGTACTATTCCGTCGGTAGCAAGAATATTGCGGTAACGTTCGAGGAAGAGCGACGAAGTGAGACGCTTGGTGTATTTTTTCATCTGCGGGTCGGGGAAAGTGAGCCATATTTCGCTCACCTCACCGGGTGCAAAAAAGTGGTCGATAATCTCGATGTTCGTACGCAAGAAGCCCACATTTGTAAGCCCTTCGCGCAGAGCCTCGGTAGCACCTGTCCACATGCGCGCACCTTTAATATCCACTCCGATGAAGTTCTTGTCGGGGTAGCGACGTGCAAGTCCCACAGTATATTCACCCCTGCCACAACCAAGCTCTATGACAATGGGGTTGTCGTTCTTGAAGAAATCTTTGCCCCAATTTCCACGCATGGGAAACGGTGTTGCATCGGCAATGGAGAAGTGATGCTCCACCACATTGGGGTATTCACGCATATCGGCGAATTTCTGTAATTTTCCTTTGCCCATAAATTAGCACTGTTTAAATATCAAGCACTGTCACCCAGCCATGAGTGTCGGGCTCGTCGCCATACTGAATGGCACGGAGTTTGTTGTACAGTGTTGTACAAACAGGGCCGGGCTTGCCATCTTTTGCAAACACGTACGAAGTGCTTTTCTCAAGGTCGTCTATGCGCTCAATGGGCGAGATTACGGCTGCTGTTCCGCATGCTCCTGCCTCTTCAAATGTAGCAAGCTCCTCTTCGGGGATTGCACGCTGCTCCACAGTCATTCCCAGGTCGGTAGCAAGCTGCATCAAACTGCGGTTGGTGATTGAGGGCAGAATAGAAGTAGATTTGGGAGTAACGTAGGTGTTATTCTTGATTCCGAAGAAGTTGGCCGCGCCACACTCGTCGATATATTTTTTCTCTTTTGCATCGAGGTAGAACTCGCAAGAGTAGCCCTTCTCGTGAGCCAACTGGTTGGCTTTGAGGCTGGCAGCATAGTTACCACCCACTTTGTAACGACCTGTGCCGAGAGGAGCCGAACGGTCGAACTCGCGGATGATTACATAGGGATTGGTAGAGAAACCGCCCTTGAAGTAGGGGCCTACGGGTGTAACGAATATCACAAAGAGATACTCGTCGGTGGGGTGCACACCTACCTGTGCGCCAACGCCAATGAGCAGAGGACGTATGTAAAGAGAAGCACCACTCTCATAGGGAGGGATAAAATCTTTGTTAAGTTCTACTACCTTTGTTACCATTTCGCGGAAAAGTTCTGTGCTCACCTGTGGCATCAAGATACCGTCGCAAGTGCTTTGCAAACGCTCGGCATTTGCCTCGAGACGGAAGATGCGCACCTTGCCATCCTTACCGCGGAAAGCCTTGAGACCCTCAAAAGCCTCCTGACCATAGTGCAAACATGTAGCAGCCATGTGGATGTTCAACGACTCCTCGCTGCTAACTTCAATTTCTCCCCAACTGCCGTTACGGTAACGACAACGTACATTGTAATCGGTCTTCATATAACCGAATCCAAGATTCGACCAATCGATATTTTTCATATTCTTGTTTAATTTTTAGTCTGAAACAATTATAAACACTGATTGACGCATGCAGACTGCTGCACACGTCTGGTTGCAAAGTTACATATAATTAATAATAAGAGGTTGAAAAAAACGAAAAAAAATCGCTCAAGACACACCTCTTTTAATTATCCATAGAGCCGAGCAGCGACTTCACCTCTTCATCGACCTCGTAAAGGCGCGCACGACAGAATTTTATAAGTTCGTCGGCCTCGCGCAGCAGCTTATAGAGAGCGTCGATATTTTCACCGCCATCCTGCACCTGCTGTAAAATTTCTTCGAGCCTCGCAACGGCTGTCGAGTATGTATATTCTTTTTCCTGCATAATATATATTTGTTCTATTTATGTATTATTTGTTCTCGATAGGCTTTAGGCGAAAGCCCGGCGTGCTGTTTGAAATATTTTCTAAAGGTAAACTGCTCAGGGAAATTTAATTCAGCAGCAATTTGTTTAATATTCAAGTCATTATCCTCGAGCATAAATTTCGTGTACGTAATTGTTATAGTACTAATCCACGTTGAAGGGCTCTGGCCGGTAACTTTTTTCACTATTTTTGAAAAATGATTGGTGGAAAGATTTGCCAACCTTGCATAGTAAGCAACAGAACGATGCGTGCGATACGAACTATGCAAAGTCAAAATAAAACGATACACCAACAAATCTTGGTTATTCGATTTATTTTGTATTTTCGGAATCTCACGCATACGGGCATTCATAACCTCCAACGAGACCTCTTGAGACAACAATTTTATCTGAAATTCAAGTAATGTACGTTTCAATTTACTATCGGCAAGTGCAAGAGCATCCATCAACTGCACAAGATGTTGATGCTGCCGAATAACATATATTTCCTCTATTGGAGAAATAGGCCATATTGGTTCACGATACACCAATAAAGGAATTGGCGTATTAGATATTACATTAAATATATCGTAGAATACCTTTAACTCATCAACAAACGATAGGTATGTAAAATCTTCCGAAAAAACAACATCTCTTATTAACACAAGAGGAGTTATCACCAATACCTCTCCTTTTGAAAGAAAGTATTGTTTTCCATTTATAGAAAGTTCGGCCTGCCCTCCGGTACATAAGATAAAGCCACCTTTATTCCATAAATCTATTATTGTATTTCTATCATTTTGCTCAATCATAGCGACAAATATAGCAATAATTCATCAAAGAATAATTGATATTGCTCAATTTATCACAAAAAACGACCTTGACTACTATAATGCGGTCACACTATTTTTGCAAAATAAAGATTATTGAGACCAAATTAAAAATGCGCTTTTCTATTTCAACAAGGCATAAAAATCTAAATATCATTAATATGAGACAATCACTTTTAAAATCACTAACCATTTGCCTATTTTTTGCCACATGCATATCAACACACGCTCAACAGCCTGCCAAGACAAACGAGCTTTTGGGATATGCCCACGAGTTAATGAGCAGTACTATGAAGAGACTCTTTGACCAAAATGGCAATAAAAGTAACACCAATGATTCACAACGTTTTCAGTGGTCTGACAAATATATCCGTGGTGAATCCAAAGGAACAGGCAACACCACAATTTGGCCACAGGGTTTCGGTCTTGCAACACTGTCACAAATGGCATTGGCAACACGTGGCACAGAACATTACAACACATACGCCACTGCTGCTAAAAATCTGGCAAACAAATTCCCTGACTACATCACCACCATAAACGGCATACGCGGTTATTCTGTATATGGAGGAACACAACACCGTTTTCTCGACGACAACGCTTGGGCTGCGCTCGGGCTACTTGATGCCTACGAATTAGAACACACTCCTAGTTATTTGGCAGCGGCAAAGATGGTAGCGAATTATATGGTCGAGGCCGGTCGACTTTTAGAGAACAACCCACCCGGAGGCGGTGGCATGTATTGGCAAGACTCGCCTGCCGACGACACTAACACATATAAGACCAAAAACACCGCCAACAACGGCCCTGCCGTCGTAATATTCTGCCGTCTCTTTCAATTAACACAAGACAGCACATACCTCGACTATGCTCGCATGACCTACCAGTGGCTTTACAACACACTGCTCGACAAATCATCGTGGCTTATGTGGGACGCTCTCAATGTAGTAACCGGTGAAATAAACAAATATCAAGCGCCATACACCACCGGCACCATGTTACACGCAGCATCATTGCTATACTCCATCACAGGCAAAAAAAATTACAAACTACAGGCCGACAACATCGCCCAGGCAGCCTACCGTAGATGGTTCGAGTCCTATGTTTCCGAATCACTCGGTCAGAACATCAAACTTGTAAAAACTGAAGGCAACACCCACTCCGACGACATTGTAGTTCTCATGCGCGCCTATGAGGCTTATAGCCATATAAGCACCGACAAACGTTATCTTACAGCATTCGCACAAGCTCTGCGCCATATATGGCACACACGTCGCGATGCCGAAACAGGTCTTATGAACTACGATTGGAAAGGAAACGCCACACAAAACGAATGGAGTTCACTAGGACAGACCGGTTACGTAGAGATGTACGCACGCATGGCACAACTCGAAGCAGCCAACATGGTTCCCGATGGAGAGACAATGAAATCGACAATTATTGAAGCCGAAAACACCAACAAGAGCGAAGGGGTCACCACCGAAACAGACACGCGCTGTTCTAATGGCAATCGTGTAGGCTACGTTGGCAATGGTAACACACTAACCTTCACTTTCGATGCTAATGAAGAGGGTATATACGAATTTACAACATACTATATGACATTCGGCGAACGCGATATCGAAATTACAGTAAACGGAAACTCCTATTACACATTCGGATGTCGCAGCACCGACAGTTGGGATGGAGCCAACATAGGCAATATTTCCGTGGATGTAAAATTAAAAGCCGGAAGCAACACATTTGTAATTGGCAACTCCACAGACAATGCCCCCAATCTCGATAAATTTGAGTTTCTATACATCTGTAAGTCTGAGACCGACGAACCCATCATCGCATCAGCCGAAGCAACATCACCCAACGGAGCACTAAATGTTTTATTAGAGTGCGATGCATCCGGCAACGTCACATACAGCATCACAAAAGATAAAACCCCACTAATAACCCGTTCACGCTTAGGTTTTGAAGGGCGAAGTATCTTTGGCAAAGGATTGGGCAAATATAGTATAACCGAAATTCACGACCCATACGACCTGCTACATGGCAAAACAAGCCACTCCGACAACCATTACATCCAACTACAGAGCGAGCTATTAGGAACAACAGAAAATGAGAATCTCACAGTAGAATTCCGCATCTATGACAATGGTGTAGCATTCCGTTACATGATGCCGTCAGGCAATCTGAAGGAATTTTCGGGCGAATTAACGGAATTCAACTTCGCAGAGTTTAAGCAAGCATTAGCTTTGGAATATAGTTACGACTATACGTGGTACTACGATTTACGCTCGTGGAACGAAATGAATAACGCACGAGGCTACAACGAGCCCGTCCTTGTGCAACGAAACAGCGACGACACATACATTCTTCTTACAGAGGCGGCACATTACGGAGAGACCGCAGGCAACGCCATCATAAAAGGCGACAAGCAAGGTCAACTACGACTAATAGCAATGGATGCCAACGGATTCAACCCAACAAACACCATAACCTACCCTTTCCAAACACCATGGCGCACCCTTATCATAGGCGACATAAAGAGCATTGTGGAGAGCACACTCATCACAGACTTGAACCCTGCAAGCCAAATGACAGATACCGATTGGATACGTTCCGGACGTGTCGCTTGGAACTGGGCAGGTGAAGACAGAAAAAACACTGGCGATATAAACGTGGCTAAAAGCTACGTAAACATGGCAAAGCATCTCGAATGGGAATATGTACTTATTGACGACGGATGGGAAGGAAATTTCAGTTTGGAAGAGTTTGTGCCATATGCAACAGAAAATGGCGTAGATGTCATAGTGTGGTATCACAACAAAAGTTTCTCGTCGTCCTATTCGTCGTGCCTCAGCAAGATGCGTTCATTGGCACGTTTAGGCGTAAAAGGCGTCAAAATTGATTTCTTTGATAGCGACGCTCAGGATGTTATAAAAAAATACGAGACTATTTTGCGTGCTGCAGCCGAAGCGCGCTTAATGGTAGTTTTTCATGGTTGCACACGTCCAACCGGTTGGGAACGCACCTATCCTCACCTTATGAGCATGGAGGCAGTACTCGGTGGAGAATTTCTATTAGACCAGCCACACATGAACCAGGCCAATCATAGTGCCAACCTTGTTGTAGGAAGAAATGTATTGGGTTCAATGGACTTCACTCCAACCAAACTAGCACAACGAACTGGAGCATTAAAAACCCATACAAACACTAATGAAAACCCATACACTACATGGGGTTATCAATTAGCGTTGTGGACACTTTTCGAAAGCGGTTTCCAGTGTCTAATTGATTGTCCCGAAAACATACTTTATAGCCCGATAGAAAGTGCATTAAGAACAATACCCAATACATGGGACGAGACACGTTGTTTGGAAGCAGAGCCTAATCAATACTCTACATTAGCACGCAGGAATGGCGAAGATTGGTACGTTGCCACCATCAGCAGCAAACAGAGGACTGCACGTATCAAGTTCGATTTCCTTGAACCGGGAAAAGAATATACTGCGTATATCTATCGTGACGGCACAGCCGGCAGTTTCGATATTTCATTCCAGAAAAGAAATGTCACAAATACTAGTTCATTAAGCATTTCAGTAAAACCTAATGGTGGTGCTACAATCATCATTAGTACTCGAAAAGAGCTTCTCGAAATGAACAGCAAATCATACGAAGCCGAAAGCACCTTAGGAGGTACAACAATGAGCAACGAACACTGCTCAAAACAAAAATACAAAACAAATATTAGTTTTAACACAACTACTTTCCGTAATATAGAAGCCGAATCAGATGGTCTATATGCCCTAACACTATATTATCTCATGCCCGAAGAACCACGTATAGCTCACATACAAGTAGGGGCGGATGGCGACAAGCAGTATTGTGAATTCCACACTCGTGACGACTATGACAAGAGCAAAGGATTGTATGTGGCAATGAAGACCATTTATGTGCAACTAAAAAAGGGCACAAACACCATAATCTATGGTAACGACGATGGTAAAGCCCCGGACATTGACAAAATAGTCGTGACACCCACACGCGACATACAAACCGGCATCAACAATACGATTAATCCCCCCTCGTCGCAATCCTCTACCAACCATAAGCCCCGCTTGCGACTAATTGACAACCAAGTAATATGCGAAATAGAAATTGATGGTAAGATTATACGTTACGACCTTATGGGACGCATAATAAAGTAGAATATTCATACAACCTAAAAACCATATAAAATTAAATATATGATACTGAAAAACATTTATCACGCTGATTTACACCGATACGACAATGAGGCTGCTCTTTATGCACGCTGCGGACAAAGCGGCATACTTCTTCCACGAATAAGCCTCGGTTTTTGGCACAATTTTGGAGGAATTGATTCTTACGAAAATTGTCGTGCAATCACACACTATGCATTCGACCATGGAATAACACATTTTGACCTTGCAAATAACTACGGTCCCCCTTATGGCAGCGCAGAGGAGACCTTTGGGCATCTGATGGACGATGATTTCAGGCCCTATCGTGACGAACTTTTTATTAGCACAAAAGCCGGATATGACATGTGGCCCGGCCCCTATGGCAATTGGGGTTCACGCAAGTATCTGTTCGCCAGTTTAGAACAGAGCCTCAAACGTATGCATCTGGATTATGTAGATCTATTTTATAGCCATCGTTACGACCCAGAAACTCCGTTAGAGGAGACTTTGCAAGCATTGGTCGATATTGTGCGTGCAGGTAAGGCGCTATATGTAGGTATCTCACGTTGGCCTTTTGAGGCGTTGAAGTTTGCCGACAAATACCTCAAAGAACGAGATGTACCATTATTGATATATCAAGGTCGTTTGAATCTCTTGGACCGCGCACCTCAGGAGGAGGGTATATTGGATTATTGTGCCAAAAATGGTATCGGATTTATTTCGTTCTCTCCACTTGCACAGGGTCTTTTGACCGATAAATACCTAAAGGATATTCCTGAAAAATCGCGTATGTCACGTGAGTCAAGCCTTCCGTCTAGTCGTTTGACACCTAAACTTCGCGAGAATCTACTCATGCTCAATGCAAAAGCTATGGAACGAGGTGAAAGTCTTGCAGAGATGTCGTTGGCGTGGATTTTGGCTCAGAAGGGTATCACTTCGGTACTCATTGGAGCAAGTTCTGTGGATCAGTTAGAACAAAATATGAAATGTTTAGATTCTAAACCATTTGAATCGGAGCTTTAATTTTACTGAAAATATGATGAATAAGATATTCTACTTTTCTGTTGCTGTGTTGTTTATCTTTTTTGCAACACAGCCGATAGCAGCGGCTGAGGGTTCTTTGCCCAAAGTTGAGCAGAAACAAAACTCAAAGAAGAGTGCCAAGTATTGGCGAAACATGGCTGACGGTATGACTCAGTCGCTTGTCAAAAAGTTTTGGGGTGCAAGTTTTCCGGGCTTTAACAAGCGTTATTATTTCAATTATGCCAGCAATCTGTCGGATTTAACAACAGCCCACTATTGGCCACAAGCTCATGCTATGGATGTAATTGTGGATGCCTATATGCGTACGAAGAATAAACAGTATCTTAAATTGTATCCTTTGTGGTGGGAGGGCGCTCCACGATTTAATTTCTCGGGACGAGCTGAGGATCCATGGTGGAATGTCTTTGTAGATGATATGGAGTGGATTGTCCTTACCCAGATTCGTATGTTTGAGAGTACTAAGGATACAAAGTATTTCAAAAAGGCGGTACAGATGTATGATCAATGGATTTGGTCTACATGGGGGCCTGATAATGAAGCTCCATGGTATGGCGGAATCACTTGGAAAACCGATGTTGATAAGTCGAAAAATGCTTGTTCCAACGGTCCGGCTGCAATCATTGCTGCGCGTATCTATAAATTCTATCCGCAAGCAGGTATGAATGGCGGTAAGGCTCGCAAGGAGTATCTTACCGAAGCAAAGCGCATCTATGCATGGCTAAGAAACAATCTCTATAATACAGAGAGTGGTGCTGTTGCCGATAACATGGCAAAGGATGGTCGTGTGAATCGTAATTGGATTTTCACCTATAATCAAGGAACATTCTTGGGTGCGGCTCACGAATTATATAAAATCACTGGTGAGAAAAGTTATTTAAACGATGCTGTCCAAGCGGCTAATTATGTTATAAATCACATGTCTAATAACCGTGGCGTATTGTCTAATGCTACAAACGGTGATGGTGGGTTGTTCCACGGTATATTCTTTCGTTATTTCGTAAAACTTATTAACGAAAAGAGTTTGGATATGGATATTCGCAAAAAGTTCCATAATTATTTGACTCATTTGGCAACAGTGATGGCTGAAAACGGTATCAATCACAATACAATGCTTTATGGTGGCAACTGGTGGCAAGCTCCTGCTGATCAACAGAATGTAGGCCTTACGTCACACGTCACAGGTTGTATGCTGATGGAAGCAATGTGTATTCTTGAGCCACTCAAATAGAGAATAAAATATCTAAATAAATCTAGTGATGAAAAAATTATTATTTATAGCAACATTCCTCATTGCTCTGAATTTGCAGGCGCAGAATGAAGGAAATGCAGCAACTAAAAAAATAACAGAATTTGATATTGATTGGATCTCCAATCAACATATATTTGGTGTAAACAAGGAGGATGCTCATGCCACTTTCATGCCATATAGCTCTAAGGCAAATCTCAAGAAAGATGCTCGTTTTAGTGCTCCATGGCTAACACCAACTTGTGCTATGAACATGGACCTTAATGGTATTTGGAAGTTCAAGTGGGTAAAGGGTACACCACAAGGCCCCGGTCCAAGCGAATTTCAAGCAGTAGATTTCGATGATAGTAACTGGGATGATATCCGCGTACCTATGAATTGGGAGATGACGGATGAATACAATAAACCTACCTATAACAATACAGGATACCCTCATCGCAATGAGCCTCCTTATGCACGTACAGGTTTTGAAGAGCATGGCATTGTAGATCATAATGCCACAGGTTTCTACCGTCGCACGTTCAACCTCTCGAAAGAGTGGGCAAATAAGCGAGTATTTATACATTTTGATGGTGTGTATAGTTGCTGCGTAGTGTGGGTTAATGGCAAGTTTGTAGGTTACTCTCAGGGTGCCAATAATGTTGCAGAATTTGATTTAACAGATTTTGTTAAGCAAGGAGATAATCAGCTTTCGGTGAGGGTATATCGCTGGTGTGATGGCTCTTACCTTGAGGGTCAGGATATGTGGCGAATGAGTGGTATTCACCGAGATGTATATCTATATGCAACCCCAAAAACATTTGTACGCGATCATTACATTACCGTCAAAAATCAGAGCAAAGATGCAACCTCTGGTGAGTTGAATGTAGCCCTTGAGATAGACAACCGCGATGGTGAAAAGGGACAGAAGGTTGTTAAGATGGAGTTGGTTAATGCCTCAGGTAAAGTAGTAGCCGAAGTGGAGAAGAGTGTTGATGTGTCTGATGCAAAAATATTTGTCAATTTGACTACATCTAAGCTCTCCCATATTACTCCCTGGAACGCCGAAAATCCTTATCTTTACGATATTATTATTACCCAATTACAAGACAATAAGGAAGAGATGGTTTTTGCCACCAAATATGGATTCAGGAATATTCAATTTGTTAATTCCGGCGACAATCACTATTTCACAATCAATGGCAAGCGCATTTTCTTCAAAGGTGTCAATGCACACGACTCGCACCCTATTTATGGTCGTTATATGGACAATGAAACGATGCTTAAAGATATATGTCTGATGAAACAAGCCAACGTAAATACTATTCGCACGAGCCACTATCCGCGCCACGAAAAAATGAATGCAATGTTCGATGCCTATGGCTTATATGTGATGGACGAGGCCGACTTGGAATGTCATGGGAACAACGGGCTTACAAAAGATACCACATGGACAAAGGCTTTTGTTGATCGTAACGTCAGAATGGTATTGCGTGACCGCAACCATCCGAGTGTTATTTTTTGGTCATTGGGTAACGAAAATGGTCGAGGCGAAAATATGTATCACTGCTATAATGCCGTACGCAAATTAGACAATCGCTTCATTCATTGTCATGGAGAGGATGCATCTGACATGTATTCAGAGATGTACACAAGTGTCGGTTCGCTGCAACGTCTTCTAAAAGGACGTAACGGACAACCATTTTTTATATGCGAATATGCTCATGCTATGGGACAAGCCGTTGGCAATTTGATAGATTATTGGAAAAGCATCGAAAGCAGTCCATCGGTAGTTGGCGCATGCATCTGGGACTGGGTAGACCAGGCAATATACAACCCACAAAATATAAAATCGGGTGAATTGAAGGATAAAAACGGATTCCGCCATTTAACAGGAGGTTATGATTACGACCCGTGGTTCACAACGCATACGAACAACGATAAATCCTTTCAAGGAAATTATTTAAATAATGGTATCATAACCGCCGACCGCCGTTGGACCGCAAAGCTCACCGAAGTTAAAAAAGTATACCAACATGTGGAGTTCTATGACCTTAAAGATAATACTTTGAGCATCAAGAACAAATATCCGTTTAATAATTTAAGTGATCTATTTTATCTCTCTTACTCAATAGCCAAAGATGGCATTGAGGTAGAAGAAGGCAAGATGGCCATTGATGTTCCTGCTTTACAGAGCCGTCGATTGTCTATTCCATATACTACACAGCCTACGGACGATGCAGAATATACGTTACTTGTAGGATTGTGCCTGAAAGAAGAACATCCCTGGGCCACAAAGGGCTATCGCCTGGCCGACGAGCAATTTATAATAAAAGAGCGCTCATCCTTGCCGACGCTTAATGTCAAAGGAAAATTAAAAATAAAAGGCAACAAAGTTATTGGCAAGAACTTCACTGTGGCGTTTAATGAAAATGGAGCCATAGAAAGTTATATCTACGAGGGACGAGAGCTTATTGCATCTGCCCCCGAATATAATGACTTCCGCCGTATAGATAATGACACAGAAGGGAAACAAGCATTGCGAGACCCCGGCGATGGGACAAAAGGTTACGATTATGCCACCACCGGCATTGAAAATCATCAAATAACCGAGCCTTTAAAAAAGAAGAATGGAAAAGCAACAATAGCCATGAGTGCCTCGGGAAACAAAACCAACTATGCAGTTAATTACGTTGTATATCCCAATGGGGTTGTCGATATGAAAGTATCATTCGAACCGCAACGCCGAGGTTTACGACGTTTAGGCATGGGCATGCAGTTTGCACCGGGATTCGAAGATATAGAATATTATGCAAAAGGCCCCTGGAGCAACTATAAAGACCGACAAACAGGCTCTTATTTGGGAGTATATTCGACAACCGTACGTGACATGATTGACGAGAATACCCACCCGCAAACATATGGCGATCATCAGGATTTGCGCCGATTGTTACTTAAAGACCAGCAAAAGAAAGTTGATTTCTGCATTCTCACAGAAGGACAGGTATCTTTCTCGCTGTCCCATTACAATGAACTCGATTGGAACCATAATTCTCATTATACAAAATTTCATTGGTCGGACTTGAAAATGCATCCACTGCTATTTGCCCATTTTGATTACTGGCAACGTGGAATTGGTAACAACAGCTGTTTTTCGGATTGTTGTCTGCCCCACTACGAGACACCCTATCCGGGGAATTATCAGGGTGCAGAGGAGCTGTCATACACCCTACGATTCGTACCAAAAGCTGTCGAGCAATAAAATACTGTTAAAAAAGTGTAGTGCACCGATGCACTACACTTTTTTGTAGAGAGGCTATTTTATTTTTTACTTTTTACCGTACCTGCAACCTCGCCGTCGGCGAAACGCACCACAATATCATCGCCTGCCGACAATTGCGTTGCCGAACGCACTATGCGCCCGCCACTGAGGGTAAGCGTGTAGCCCTTGGCTAAAATTCTGTCGGGCGAGGAGGCCTGCAACTGCTGTTCCCAAAGGTCGAGCCTGTGGCGTTGTTGCTGCAAGAGCATCGCCACCGACACCGGCAGATGCTGCACTAGCATATCCACACGACGACGTTCATCGGCAATGCGTCGAGCCACCGTATCGGGAATCGTGCGACGGAGGTTTTCTATCTTCTCGGCCTGCACGAGCATGGAGTGTATGAGCAGTTCGGCTGCGGCAGTGGGGGTCTTGACTCTTGTATGTGCCACAATATCGAGCAATGTATCGTCACGCTGATGGCCGATGCCTGTAACGATGGGCAGAGGAAATTGTGCGCAGTTGTTGGCAAGGTCGTAGGTGTCGAAACAGGAAAGGTCGCTCGTGGCACCGCCACCACGAATGATAACCACCACATCCCACGAATCGATGTCGCGAGCAATAGCGTCGAGCGCAGAGATTATCCCCTCCTCGACTTTGTTTCCCTGCATGGGTGCCGAGAAAAGTGTTACATTAAACTTAAAGCCGTAGGGATTACCATTGAGTTGGTCGCAGAAATCGCCGTAACCAGCCGCCGTAGCCGAGGATATTACCGCCACGCGCTTAGGCAACAACGGAAAAAGCAGTTCTTTATTAAGATTTATAACACCTTCGTCTGTAAGACGTTGCACTATAAGCATGCGTTGGCGCGCCATATCACCGATGGTGTAGGCCGGCTCAATGTCGCAAACGTCGAGCGAAAAGCCGTAAACCTCGTGAAAATTCACGCTCACCTGCAACAACACCTTCAGTCCGACGGAAAAATCGCGTCCTGTCTGCTCCAAGAAATAGGGGCGCAACAAAGCATAAACACGCGACCATATTGTTCCGCGAGCCTTTGCCGAAATTTCACCGGTAGCATCGTCGCGCTCTACAAGTTCTATATAGCAATGACCCACCGAGGTTGCACGCACCTCGGAAAGCTCACCCGTAACCCAATATTTAAGTGGCAACTGCTCCTCTATTGCCGAACGCACCATGCGGTTGAGGCGGGAGAGGGACAGTGGATTTTCACTGCTCATCATCGTTGTTTATCCATTGATTAATACCACGTTGCAAAGAGATATAGGCACCACCCACCACAACATCGTCACAGTAGAAGACAGCCGACTGTCCGGGAGTGACCGCCGATACAGGCTCGGCGAAACGCACAAGGTAACGACCTTCGGGGAGCTCGCGCACCACACTGCATGCGACCTGACGACTGCGATAACGTATGCGCACCGAGACATTTCCTTCGGGCACACCCTGCACCCACTCGGGCGCATCAATCATCATGTAGCGTGTCAGCAGTTGCGAAGCGTCGCCAAGCATAACAGTATTCTTTTGCGGGTTTATTTTCAGCACATAGGCAGGCTGTCCCAAAGCAATGCCAAGCCCCTTGCGCTGGCCTATCGTATATAAAGGGAAACCCCTATGCTCGCCCAACTTACGCCCCTCGGCATCGACAAAATATCCGGGCCTGATGACATTTTCAACGTCGGGCACCGCACTGCGCAGAAAATCGCGATAATCGCCTGTGAAGAAACATATCTCCATGCTCTCGCCATCTTGAGACTTTTCGACAAGCCCCGACTCTTGCAGATGACGACGCGCGTCCTCTTTTGTCCACTCGCCCAAAGGAAAGAGCGTGCGCGAGAGCTGTTGCTGTGTCAATCGCCACAGGAAATAGCTCTGATCCTTCTTGCCGTCGGCACCGGCGCGCACAAAACAGCTGTCGCCACTACGCTCGATGCGTGCGTAATGCCCCGTTGCAATCTTTTCGCAGCCGAGCTTGTCGGCCCACTCTTCGAGCACTTTGAACTTCATCGTCGGGTTGCAATCGACACAGGGATTGGGCGTGTAACCTGCAAGATAGGATTGTATAAATGGGTCGATAACAGTTTTTTTGAAACGCTCGCGCACATCGACCACATGATGCTCGATGCCGAAACGCGCCGCAAGAGCGGCAGCCTCGTCTGAGGCACTTTGCGAGAGATCACATGTAAGCAACGTCAGCCCCACAACTTCATAATCGCGGGAGAGCAACACTTTGCATGCCGCCGTACTGTCCACCCCGCCACTCATTCCAAGTAAAACTCTTACCTTAGACATTTTTATTCTCGAATTTGTTTTTTCTTTGCGAAGATAGCTATTTTCGACGATTTTAATATCTTTGCAAAATAAATTTTGCGAAAATAGGGCAGCACTCGCAATGTAACATGCAAGCCTGCTTACGCTAATTAATAAAACAAAGAAATGAGCAATATATCCAAAAAAGGCATACCCACCGAACTTGGGACCGAAAAAATAGGCAAACTGCTTGTGCAGTATGCGATACCTGCCATCATTGCGCAGACGGCAGCTTCGCTCTATCACATGATAGACAGTATATTCATAGGGCAAGGCGTTGGCGCACTTGCCATTTCGGGACTCGCCACCACCTTCCCATTCATGAACCTGTCGGCGGCATTTGGCGCAATGATAGGCGTGGGAGGAGCGACACAGCTGTCGGTAAAGTTGGGACAAAGAGATTACGATTCGGCCTGCATAATTTTGGGTAACCTTGTGACGCTCAACATCATTGTGGGCGCACTATTCGGAGGGATTTCACTGCTTTTCCTCGACGACATTCTCTACTTCTTCGGAGCCAGCGATGCCACACTGCCCTACGCACGCGACTTCATGGAGGTGGTACTCTACGGTAACGCCATCACCCACATGTATTTGGGAATAAATGCCGCGTTACGCGCATCGGGACACCCCAAAGAGTCTATGTATGCTACAATCATCACTGTTGTATGCAACATCATTCTTGCGCCACTGTTCATATATGTGTTCGACTGGGGCATACGCGGTGCGGCACTTGCAACCATATTCTCGCAGATTGTTACACTGCTATGGCAGTTGAGACTGCTGAGCAACCCCAACGAACTGTTGCATCTGCGTAAAGGAATTTATGCTCTGCGTGCACGTTTCGTAAAGGGCATTTTAGGCATTGGCCTATCGCCCTTTCTCATCAATGCCGCGGCATGTATCGTGGTGATTATCATAAATAAGGGACTCAGAACGTATGGCGAGAACGGCGACATGGCAATCGCCGCATACGGAATAGCCAACCGCATGATATTCATATTTATTATGGTGATATTGGGCGTTACACAGGGCATGCAGCCCATCATTGGCTACAACTACGGAGCACGCAACTACGACCGAGTGAAAGAGACTCTTAAACAGACAATGTGGTGGGCATTTGGTGTAACATTCACAGGCTTTGCACTGTGCGAGGGAATGCCCGAGCTTGTTGCACGCGCCTTCACCACCGATACCATCCTTATAGCCAACGCCGCAAAGGGCATGAGAATATCTGCTATGTTCATAATACTCGCCGGCATACAGATGGTTGCCACAAACTTTTTCCAGAGTGTTGGCAAGGTGAACAAAGCTATATTCCTGTCGCTCACAAGACAGGTGCTGTTCCTG
The DNA here is from genome assembly GCA_045661205.1 of Bacteroidaceae bacterium. GTDB lineage: Bacteria > Bacteroidota > Bacteroidia > Bacteroidales > Bacteroidaceae > HGM04593. The sequence goes on from JAZRFE010000050.1 coordinate 17,945, forward strand.
ATACCGCTGTTGTTGATACTACCCCATTACATGGGCGAGAATGGCGTGTGGTACAGCATCCCCATAGCCGATTTTATTTCAGGCATCCTGGCAATAGTACTACTGAAACAACAATTCAACAATTGGAACAACCCCGCTTTTGCAGCAGAAAAAGCGCAAAAATAGAGAGACTATGGAAGAGAAATACATTATTTCGATAGGCCGACAACTTGGTAGCGGCGGAAGAGAGATTGCACAAAAACTTGCCGAGCGTCTGAACATTCCCGTATATGACAAAAAACTGCTGGAACTTGCAGCCAAAGAGACAGGGTTGGATGCCACAGTATTCGAGAATGCCGACGAGAAAGAGAGCAACCCCTTCATGCGCGGAATTTTCGCTTTGAAAGGAGTGATGAGCAGCTATCCCATAGGCATGGGCAGTTACATGGACAGCGATCGTCTGTTCGAGCTTCAGAGCGAGGTGATGCGCAATCTGGTTGAGAAGGAGTCGTGCATAATCATCGGCCGTTGTGCCGAGTATGTGCTGCGCGACCACCCACGCATACACAGCATATTCATCACCGCCGACATTGCCGACAGGGTGAAACGCATAGTGGCACACGAAGGTGTGAGCGAGGAGAAGGCCAAAGATATTGCACAGAAAGGAGACAAGAAACGCAAAGCCTACCACGACTATTATGCTAATTCGGGCTGGGGAGAGGCCGAGACATACGACCTGTGCATAAACTCCTCGCGTTTGGGTATCGAGGGGAGCGTTGAAATTATTCACCGTTTCATAGAGAGCAGGAAATGACACGCGTAGGAATACTGTCGGACACACATGGAGTGTGGGACGAGAGATACACTGAACATTTTGCCGACTGCGACGAGATATGGCACGCCGGAGATATAGGCAGCGAAGAGGTTGCCAACAACCTGGAGAAGTTCCGCCCGCTAAGAGCCGTCTACGGCAACATCGACGGAGGCATACTGCGCCAACGATACAGCGAGACATTACGTTTCCGTGTGGAGGAGTGCAACGTCATTATGAAACACATCGGAGGCTACCCCGGCCGATACGATGCATCGATACGCAGAGCCGTATACAGCGAGAGGCCACAACTATTCATCAGCGGGCACTCGCACATACTGAAAGTGCACTACGACGGCATTGTAGGATGCCTGCACATTAACCCCGGAACCGCCGGCAAGCAAGGGTGGCACCAGGTGAGAACGCTGGTAAAATTTACCATCGACGGAAAAGATTTCAAAGACCTAGAGGTTATCGAACTTGCATAACCCTCTCAGGAACACAACCATAAAGTATAAACAAGATTATTAACAATACCAATCCGAACATTCATGGCAGAAGAAAAACAAAAACTATTTTCGGAATTTTCGCCGATTACGACAGAGGAGTGGATGAACAAAATAACGGAAGACCTCAAAGGTGCCGATTTTCAGAAAAAACTTGTGTGGAGAACTACTGAAGGGTTCGACATGCAACCATTCTATCGCAAAGAAGATGTTCCCGAGAGCGCAAAGAACGAACTCCCGGGAGTGTTCCCCTATACGCGCGGATGCAAGTGCGACAACAACTGGCTCATACGTCAAGATATTGACGAGGAGGATGCAGCAACAGCCAACAGCAAAGCAAAAATGCTGTTAGAGAAGGGATGTACCTCGCTGGGCTTTTCAATAAAAGGACAAGCTGTGTCGGCGGCATTTATTTCAACAATGCTCGACGGCATAAATGCCGAAAATATAGAGTTGAACTTCAGAGTGTGTATAAAAAAGACCTACGAGTTTGCAGCACTGCTGATAGAATACTACAAGGAGCGCAATTTCAATTTCGAGAAGGTGCGTGGCAGCATAGAGTGTGACCCCATAGGCAAACAGCTGACACGAGGCAGAAAAGTGGAGGAGAATATCGACACCATGGTGAAACTCGCCGACCTCACAGCCGCACTGCCCCACTATCACTGCATTACAGTAAACGCCGTTGCACTGTGCAACAGCGGCGCATACACCACCCACGAGCTGGGCTACGCCCTTGCTTGGGGAAATGAATATATGAACATACTCACCGAGGCCGGTATTCCCGCGTCGGCAGCAGCAAGAAAGATTAAGTTCAACTTCGGCGTTTCGAGCAACTTCTTCATGGAGATTGCCAAGATACGTGCCGCACGCATGCTGTGGGCAAACATCGTAAAGGAGTATGAGCCCAACAGCGACGAAGATTGCAAAATGGCAATACATGCGATTACAAGCACCTTCAACCAGACGCTTTACGACCCTTACGTAAACATTCTGCGCGGAGAGACCGAGGCGATGAGTGCCGCACTCGCAGGTGCTGATTCAATCACCGTCACCCCCTTCGATGCGGTGTACGAAACACCCACCCCCTTTGCCGAGCGCATCGCACGCAACCAGCAGATAATTCTCAAGAACGAAAGCCATCTTGACAGAGTTGCCGACCCTGCCGCAGGCTCATACTTCATAGAGAAACTCACAGCCACACTCGCCGGCGAAGCATGGAAACTGTTCCTTGCAGTCGAAGAGGAGGGCGGATTCTGTCAGGCTGTAAACAACGGCACAGTACAAGAGTGCATCAACAACGATGGCAAGAGCCGCCGCACCGCAGTTGCACGTCGCAAGGAGATACTGTTGGGAACCAACCAATATCCCAACTTCAACGAAACGAGCGACGGCAACCGTCCGCTTGACAAGAGATGTTGCTGTGGCGTAAAAGAGGGCGAAGAGGCAAAAACCCTCGCCGACATACGTCTCGCCGAAGAATTCGAGGCACTGCGCATGCAGGTCGAGGAGAGCGGCAAACGCCCCAAAGCATTCATGCTGACCATAGGCAACCTTGCCATGCGTCAGGCAAGAGCACAGTTCTCGAGCAATTTCTTTGCCGTAGCCGGTTACGAGATTATAGATAATTTGGGCTTTGCCACCGTAGACGAGGGTGTGGAAGCCGCCATAAAAGCTGCAGCCGACATTGTGGTGATATGTTCAAGTGACGACGAATATGCCGAGTATGCAATTCCCGCATACGAGAAACTCGCCGGAAAAGCTCTCTTTGTGGTTGCAGGCGCACCCGCATGCAGCGAAGAGCTGAAAAATGCAGGCATCGAGAATTTCATTCACGTGCGTGCAAACGTATTGGAGACTTTAAAGGATATTAACGCAAAACTCAATCTTTAGAAGTGCCATGAGAAAGAATTTCAAAAACATAGATATATTTGCCGCAAGCAACGGCAAGGCTGCAGCCGACAACTGCACATGCAACACTTTCGACACAGCCGAACATATTAAGATAAAAGAGGTGTACACAGCCGAGGATACAAAGGAGATGGAACATCTCGACTATGCAGCCGGACTCCCCCCCTTCCTTCGTGGCCCCTACTCCATGATGTACGCTTTCAAACCCTGGACCATCAGACAATATGCGGGATTCTCAACCGCCGAGGAGTCGAACGCATTCTACCGTCGTAACCTTGCATCGGGACAGAAAGGACTGTCCGTAGCCTTTGACCTGCCCACACACCGCGGCTACAACCCCGACAACGAGCGAGTAATAGGCGATGTGGGAAAGGCCGGTGTGTCAATATGCTGTATGGAAAACATGAAACAACTGTTCGACGGTATTCCCTTGAACAAGATGTCAGTGTCGATGACAATGAACGGTGCAGTGCTTCCGGTGCTTGCCTTCTACATAAACACTGCGCTTGAGCAGGGTGCAAAACTCGAAGAGCTTGCAGGAACCATTCAAAATGATATTCTCAAGGAGTTCATGGTGCGCAACACCTACATCTACCCCCCTGCATTCTCAATGCGCATAATCAGCGACATTTTCGCCTACACATCGAAAAACATGCCCAAATTCAACTCGATATCTATTTCGGGCTACCACATGCAGGAAGCGGGTGCAACAGCAGATATTGAGCTTGCCTACACCCTTGCCGACGGACTGGAATATGTGAGAGCCGGCGTTGCGGCAGGCATCGATATCGACGCCTTTGCACCTCGTCTGTCATTCTTCTGGGGAGTGGGTATGAACCCCTTCATGGAGATTGCCAAGATGAGAGCAGCACGCATGTTGTGGGCAAAAATCATTGCAAAGTTCAACCCCAAGAACCCCAAATCGATGGCACTGCGCACACACTGCCAGACATCGGGCTGGTCGCTCACCGAGCAAGACCCCTACAACAATATAGGCCGCACATGCGTGGAGGCTATGGCCGCAGCGATGGGACACACCCAATCGCTTCATACAAATGCGCTTGACGAGGCTATCGCCCTGCCCACCGACTTTTCGGCACGCATCGCCCGCAACACGCAGATATATATTCAGGAGGAGACAAACGTATGTAAAGAGATTGACCCCTGGGGCGGCTCGTACTACGTGGAGAGCCTCACAAAAGAGCTAGCCGAAAAAGCATGGAAACTCATCGAAGAGGTGGAGGAGCTTGGAGGAATGGCAAAGGCCATAGAGACAGGCATTCCCAAAATGCGTATCGAGGAGGCTGCCGCACGCACACAGGCGCGCATAGACAACGGCACTCAGATGATTGTGGGAACAAACGCATATTGTCTCGACAAGGAAGAGCCTATCGACATTCTGGAGATTGACAACACAGCAGTGTTGCAGCAACAGCTCGAAGCACTCGCACGCAACAAGGAGAGCCGCAACGAAGAGGAGGTAAAAGCAGCCCTCGACAGACTCACCGAGTGTGCAAGCAGTGGCGAGGGCAACCTTCTTGAGTGTGCTGTGGGGGCTGCAAGAGTGAGAGCCACATTGGGAGAGATTTCCGACGCCTGCGAAAAGGTTGCAGGCCGTTACAAGGCAGTAATAAGAACTATTTCAGGAGTGTATTCGGCAGAGAGTAAACAGGACGAGAGCTTTGCAAAAGCATGCGCCCTGACAGAGGAGTTTGCAAAGATGGAGGGCCGACGCCCCCGAGTGATGATAGCCAAGATGGGTCAGGATGGTCACGACCGAGGCGCAAAGGTGGTTGCCACAGGCTACGCCGACTGCGGCTTCGACGTGGACATGGGAATGTTGTTCCAGACACCCACCGAAGTTGCCAAAGAGGCTATCGAAAACGACGTACACGCCATTGGCGTTTCGTCGCTCGCCGCAGGCCACAAGACACTCATCCCGCAGCTCATCGAGGAGCTTAAGAGATTGCAACGCGAAGATATTCTCGTCTTTGCCGGCGGAGTGATTCCCGCACAGGACTACGACTTCCTTTATCGTGCAGGCGTCATTGCTATCTTCGGCCCCGGAACAAGCGTCACAAAGGCCGCTTGTGAACTTATGCAGGTATTATTGGGACGAGAGGAGTAAGCTAAGATGATAGTATGTATAGCAGAAAAAAAGTCCGTCGCCGAGAGCATCGCAAAGGTTCTTGGAGCGTCTGCTCCGCGCGACGGTTTTTTCGAGGGTAACGGCTACATGGTGACATGGGCGTTAGGACATCTGTGTACCCTTAAAGAGCCCCACGACTACACAGAGATGTGGCAACGTTGGAGTCTCGGAAGCCTTCCCATGATACCCCCGAAATTCGGCATCAAACTGATGGGGGAACGCAGCAAAGAGCGTCAGTTCAACATCATAAAAAAGCTCATAGAGGGTGCCGACTGCATCATCAACTGCGGTGATGCCGGCCAGGAAGGAGAGCTGATACAGCGATGGATAATGCAAAAGGCACAGGCAAAATGCCCCGTAAAGCGTTTGTGGGTATCATCGCTCACCGAAGAGGCAATAAGAGAGGGATTCTCCACACTCAAAGACCAAGCCGAGTACCAACCGCTGTACGAAGCGGGACTGTGCCGCGCCATTGGCGACTGGTTGCTGGGCATGAACGCTACGCGCCTATACACACTGAAGTATGGAGCTAACAAACAGGTGCTGTCGATAGGTCGCGTACAGACACCCACCCTTGCGCTCATCGTAAAAAGACAGAGCGAGATAAAGAATTTCGTTCCCAAGCCCTATTGGGAGTTGAAAACAAACTACCGCGAAGTAACCTTCAGCGTTACCGAGGGAAAATTCGAGGAGAAAGCAAAGGCAGAAGAGGCACTGCAGAAAATATCGGGCGAACCGTTCACAGTGACCGATGTCAGCGCGAAAAAGGGCAACGAACTGCCCCCACGCCTCTACGACCTTACGTCGTTGCAGGTAGATTGTAACAAAAAGTACGGAATGACGTCAGACGTCACATTGCAAACGATACAGTCGCTGTACGAGAAGAAATACACCACCTATCCGCGTGTAGACACCACATTCTTGAGCGATGACATTTACCCTAAGTGCGAGGGCATACTCAAAGGCATGCGCGACTATGCACCGCTGATAGCCCCACTCATGGGCAAGCCCCTTGTAAAGTCGAAAAAGGTGTTCGACAACAAGAAGGTGACCGACCACCATGCGATTATCCCCACAGGCGTACACCCACAAGCACTCACCGAGAATGAGAAGAGAGTATACAACCTTGTAGCCACACACTTCATCGCCATCTTCTACCCCGAGTGTAAATTCAGCACCACAACGGTGCTTGGCGAGAGCGGAGGCGTGACATTCAAGGCAACAGGCAAGGTGATAACCGACCCCGGATGGCGAGTGGTATTTGCCGGGGAGCCTGCCGACAACGACAAAGAGGAGAAGAACGAGGCAATGCCCGCCTTTGTAAAAGGCGAAAGCGGTCCCCACACTCCCGATCTTGCCGAAAAGATGACACAACCACCCAAGCCCTACACCGAAGCAACACTGCTGCGAGCAATGGAAACCGCCGGAAAGAATGTGGAAGACGAGGAGTTGCGCGACCTGATGAAAGAGAACGGCATTGGTCGCCCCTCTACCCGCGCCGAGATTATAAAAACCCTTTTCAAACGCAACTACATACGCAACGAAAAGAAAAATATCATCGCTACCGAGACTGGAGTGGCACTCGTCGGACTCATACGCAACGAGCTACTGAAGAGTGCCGAGCTCACCGGACAATGGGAGAAAAAGTTGCGCGACATCGAGCGCAAGAACTACGAAGCGAAACAATTTGTCGCCGAGCTGAAAGAGATGCTCAACGACGTTGTAAATTCGGTACTTCGCGACAATACAGCAATAATCAGATAGGATGCATCCCTGTCTGATTATTGTTTTTATACATTTCTCACATCTTTTGCAACCTTTTTAGAATTCACATTGTCTAACAAGCAGAATAACCTCTAAAATACAAAAACTATGAAAAGATTCTTTAAATTTTTCCTCTTCGGAGGAGTGTTTACCCTGCTGCTAACCGGTTGTGAACTTGTCCAAAGCAGTGTTGAAGTTGATGAAACTATTTTAAGCAGTTTACCCGACAGTGTGCGACAAGATGCGCTCTATCGAATAATTACTTACACCGAAACAGCAAATAATACAAATTCACTAGTATATCGTGAATTTTTAAATGAAAACTTCTTAACACCCATAATTATCTGCACATTAATCGCTGTATCTATACTATTGATTGTATTTATGGTGCTAAAGTCACACAGTCACAACCTGAAGATGGGTTACGACAATTTGCACCGTCTCTTGGAAAAGGATGCAAATTCACTGCCTTCGGCTGAAGTTATAGAACTATTTACCGACAACAATAATACAAAAAAACGTAAGCCTTATATTTTTGATGCAACATTTGTGGGAATTGGTCTCGGAACCTCCCTTTGTGGAATGGTCGCCGAAGAAGATGCATGGATAGGCATTGGGGCAATAATCTTTTTCTTTGGATTGATGCGATTGCTTATACGTATATTATTGGATTACAGAGAAAAGAAATAACTTCTAAAAATCTGCAGAAGTGAATCGTTCAGACGAAATATTGTGGATTTCTCAAGTTGTTCTTCTTAACGACAAGCAGGCTTTTGGCAAGCTTATGCAGAGGTATCATTGTCGTGTGCGTCGCTACTTTCTTGTGCTTACAAATGGTGACAGAGCCTTAAGCGACGACCTTGCCCAAACAACTTTTATACGTGCGTGGCAGGGGATGAATGGATTCAAAATGCTTAGCTCCTTTTCTACATGGCTCTACCGCATTGCCTATACAACGTGGTGCAACCATTTGTCGCACGCCAAAAATCATATATCATTAGACGATGCTTCTATCGCCGACGCAGTAGGTTGTGTGCCCGACGAGCCTCCACCTGACGATGACAGGGCAGAGGGCTTGCGCAAAGCTATCGCCTCGCTCGCCGACACCGAACGCAACTGTATAACGCTTTTTTACCTCGAAGAACTATCTATAAAAGATATTGAGAAAATAACCGGTTATAAACAAGGTACCATAAAGTCGCATCTCTCGCGCGGACGTGAGCATCTGCGACAGGCACTGCAAAATAGTAACGACTATGAAACAGAATGACAAAGAACTGAAAAGAGCACTCGAGGCTATTTATCAAGTGCAGCCAAGTGAGGATTTCGTTTACTCCACACAACAACGACTTCCCTCGCGAGGAATAAAGCTGCTATGGCTCGTTCTGGGCAATGTTGCTATTTGGGGCACGGTCGCAATTCTGGGATATTTATATCACTCCGAAATTTTGCAAGCCGTAAAGAGTGCGCTGGAGATGATGGAAGGCAAAATATTACCGACAAGCAGCGTGCTTACGCCTCTACTCTTATGCGCAATAGTGCTTTACACAGCCATTGTTCACAGTGTGGAAATTATGGAGGGTTTTTATCGTCTGTTAATAGAGAAGCGGCTGGAAAGTATAAACAATCCTAAATAAAACAGTTGGGGTGCCACGATAAAATTCGTGGCACCCCAACTGTTTCTCTATAAACGATTATTCGGTGATATATATGTTGCGGAACTCGATGGGGCCACCCTCGCTCTGAAGAGCAATGTAACCATCGACAAACTCACAAGTGCACTCATTCTGTTCCTTGCCGTTAATAACAACCTTTATGCTGTTACCCTTGCAGGTAATATCGGCGCTGTTCCACTCACCAACAGCATTCTCGTAGTCGCCTGCGCGATCCTTCACGGGATACTCACCCACACACTCAACTTCCTTGATTTTTGCACCTCCAAGCATCACAAAGTCACCTGCCTTGCCGCTGCAAAGCTGACACTCGATAGCTGTACACCACAGTTTGTCACCATCCTGCACACGCTGGAAGAGACCGCTATTGGTACCCTCGCCCACCCAGCGCCACTCAACATGCAACGTGTAGTCGCCATACTTTTTCTCGGTGCGCAAGTAACCAAATGGAGTACCACTGATACAAATCTTGCCATCGCTGACAGTGTACACCACATCGACGGGGATGTCTGTTGCCGCATCTACGTAGCCCACCCATCCGGTAAGGTCGCGACCATTGAACAACTCTGTTTTTTTGCTGTTGCTGCAACCTGTGCAAAGCAATGCAACCGTTGCAAGCATAAGAAATAATTTTGTCTTCATATCAGTGTATTGTTTTTGTTTTTATATTAGCAGCAGCAAAGTTAATATTTTAGCGATATTCGTCAAAAATGTAGCAAATAAAAGCATACATTTGTATAATAAAACGTACGTTTTTCAGTTAATAATATTAATGAAACGCATCAAACACATATTATATATACTCACAATAATTATCCTTTTCTCGTGCAGCACCGACAAAGCCATCAGAAAAGGAGACCAGCACTATGCTATAAACGAATATATTGAGGCCGCAAAAGAGTACAAAAAAGCCTACCGCAAGACAAGCCCCAAAGAGAAGGCCAAGCGCGGAGTTATTGCATGGAAGATGGGCGAATGTTACCGCAAGACCAACAATGCTGCGCGCGCAATGGGCAGCTACAAGAATGCCATACGCTACAACTGCCCCGACAGCCTTGTACACCGCCACCTTGCCGACGCTTTGCTCATCAGCGGCAATTACAAGGAGGCTATAAAAAGCTACGAGACGCATCTCGCCACATACAACGACGACAAGCTGGCACAGATAGGATTGCAAACAGCCATGCAGTCGGCAGAATGGAAGAAAAACCCCACAAGATACATTGTCAAGAAGTCCAATGAACTTAACGGCTTGCGCAGCGACTACTGCCCCATGTACGTAGGCAGTGACACCACCATGATTATCACCACCTCTACGCGCAAAGAGGCAACCGGCACCGACATCAGTGGCGTAACAGGACAAAAATGTGCCGATCTTTTCCTTACCAAGCGCAACGACAAAGGTAAATGGCAAAAGGTAGAACTTATACAGGGTGAGACAAACAGCGCTTACGAAGATGGAGCATGTGCCTTTACCCCCGACGGAAAGACAATGTACTTCACACGCTGCGTCACCGACGAGCAGTTCCCGCGCTATGCAGCCATATACCGCAGCCCGCGTAAGGACGCCACATGGGGCAAGCCCGAACCTATAAAAATATCCTCGGACACACTATCATCGTATGCCCACCCCGCTGTGTCGCCTGACGGTGAGTGGTTGTACTTCGCATCGGACATGGCTGGAGGTATGGGAGGTTTCGACATCTGGAGATTCTACATAGGCGGCAACCAGTTCAAGGCCGGAATATTGGAGAACCTTGGCAAACAGATAAACACCGAGGGCAACGAGTTGTTCCCCGCTTTCGGTCCCAAGAAAGAGCTTTACTTCTCGTCGAACGGTTACCCCGGCATGGGAGGTTTGGACATTTTCTGCGCCTCGCAGATAAACGACAGCACCTACCAAGTGAACAACATGATGGCGCCGATAAACTCCAACGCCGATGACTTTGGAATAACCTTTGCTCCCGAGCTTTACAGAGGCTATTTCTCGTCGAACAGGAACGACGCACGTGGTTGGGATCATATATACTCTTTCTATCTACCCGAGACGGTGCACATGCTACGCGGATGGCTCTACGAGAAAGATGGTTACGAGCTTACGGGAGGAGTCATTCACATGATAGGCGACGATGGCTCGAAAAGCAGCATAGGAGTGATGAACGACGGCTCGTACGCAGTGCGCGTAAACCCTGGCGTGGAGTATGTGCTGCTGGGAACATGCAAAGGCTATCTCAACGCCATGCAGGAACTCAAGACCACCAACGAGTCGGGAAAGGTGGAATATCAACGCGACTTTGAGCTTGCACCCATCAGTCGCCCTGTGCTCATCGACAACATTTTCTACGAATTCAACAAGGCTACCCTCACAGCAGAGTCGGCTGCATCGCTCGACGAACTTGTGGTGTTGCTCGAGAACAACCCCAACGTCACGATAGAGCTTGCCGCACACTGCGACAACAGGGGCAGCGACACATACAACGAGAAGCTGTCGCAAAAGAGAGCCGAGTCGGTTGTAAATTATCTTATCGAGCATGGCATCGACGCCGAGCGTCTCACAGCCAAAGGCTACGGTGAGAGTCGCCCGAAGACCATTCTTAAGAAGGTGACCGAAAAATATCCTTTCCTCAAGGAGAACGATGTTCTTACCGAGCAGTTCATCAATGCGCTCACCGACGAGGAGCAGCAGGAGATTTGTCATCAACTGAACCGCCGTACCGAGTTCCAGGTGCTACGCACTACGTATAAGCTGTACGAATAGTATTCTGTTGCAAGTGCAAAACATCGGTATATAGCATATAAATTAAAAATTTCTTTTTATTTTTGTAAGTCGTACATTTTGTTGGGAACATAGAGCCAATGGCATCATCGAACAATACACCACAAAAGGGCAGAGATAAGAGAAATTTATAACTTCTATTATATAACTAAAAAACAAAAACAATATGAGCACTCAGACAACAAAACCCTATGTAATAGGACTCGACCTTGGAGGAACAAATTCTGTATTCGGCATTGTAGATGCAAATGGTGAAATTAAGGCAACAACAGCCATTAAGACACTCGGTTTTGATAGCGCAGAGGCTTATGTGGCAGCAGCCGTAGCAGCTATGCAGCCTATCATCGAAGAGGTTGGTGGCATTGATACCATCAAGGCAATGGGAATAGGTGCTCCCAATGGCAACTACTATCGTGGTACTATTGAATTTGCGCCCAACCTTCCTTGGGCTCACAACGGCATAGTACCTTTGGCAGATATGTTCAGCGAAGCATTGGGAATACCTGTGGCACTGACAAATGATGCCAATGCAGCAGCCATTGGAGAGATGATCTACGGTGTTGCTCGCGGAATGAAGAATTTCATTGTATTAACCCTCGGTACAGGCGTAGGCTCGGGAATTGTAATTGACGGTAAGCTCGTATATGGTAGCGACGGTTTTGCTGGTGAGCTGGGACACGTAATCATGCGCACCGAGAATGGTCGTTCATGCGGATGCGGTCGCAAGGGATGTTTGGAGGCATACTGCTCGGCAACAGGCGTGGCACGTACAGCACGAGAACTGTTGGCTACAACCGACCGTCCCTCTTTGTTGCGCGAAATGAATCCCGACGACATCACTTCACTTGACGTAAGTATAGTAGCAGGCAAAGGCGACGAGCTTGCACTTGAAATCTATAAGTTTACCGGTAATCTATTGGGAGAGGCATGCGCCAACTTTGCTGCATTCTCAAGCCCCGAGGCCTTCATATTCTTCGGCGGACTGACAAAGGCAGGCGAGCTTATCATGAAGCCCATCCGCGACGGTTTCAACGAAAACGTACTTCCCCTCTTCCGCGACAAGGCACAGTTCCTCGTGAGCGGTCTCGATGGTGCAAGCGCGGCAGTACTCGGTGCTTCGGCAGTGGGTTGGGAGATTAAGTAATAATGAACGAGACGAAACAGGTATAGATAAAGAATGAAAATATTACAATTTCAGCCTATACTCAAGCAGATTCTCTGGGGAGGCGACAAAATAGCACCCTTCAAGCAGCTCGACTGCAACACTCCGAACATTGGAGAAAGCTGGGAACTGTCGGGTGTTGCAGGTGACCAGACACTGTGCATCACCATGGAGAACAAGCCTCTTAACACTTTGGTGGCAGAGTACAAGGAGAAGCTCGTTGGAAAAGCCAACTACGAACGTTTCGGCAACGAGTTCCCCTTGCTGATAAAGTTCATCGATGCACGACAGGACCTCTCCATTCAGGTACACCCCGACGACGAAACAGCTTTGCGTCAGGGCAAAATGCGAGGCAAGACCGAGATGTGGTATCTGATGCAGTCGGATGCCGACGCCAAACTTTACAGCGGACTGAAGCAGCAGATAACTCCCGACGAATACAAGTCAATGGTAGAAGACGGAAACATCTGCGACGCTCTGGCTCAATATCCGGTTAAAGAAGACGACGTATTCTTCTTGCCCGCAGGACGCATCCACGCTATTGGCGCAGGATGTTTCCTTGCAGAGATTCAGCAGACCAGCGACGTTACTTATCGCATCTACGACTTCAAGCGCAAGGATAAGGATGGTAACTACCGCCAGTTGCACACCGAAGAGGCTGCCGAGGCTATCGACTACACTGTATACGACGACTATCGCACACAATACATCCCCTGCAAAAATCAAGCTGTGGAGATAGTCGATTGTCCCTATTTCACCACAAGCGTCTACGACATTGACAGCCCCACAGCCATCGATGCAATAAAGCAGGATACTTTTGTGGTGCTTATAGTACTGAAAGGCGAAGGCACAGTGACCACCGACGACGGTAAAGCTGTGAGCGTGAAGGCAGGAGACACACTGCTCATCGCAGCCGAGAATAAACAGTTGCAGGTGAATGGTAACATTAAGCTGATAGAAACCCACATAAATTAATAAGCAGGTACAACAAAAAAATAATCCGATGACTAAAAAGTCATCGGATTATTTTTGTATTTATATTCCATTAGTGTCCAATAAAAAAAACCTACTTAATAGACTATATTTCAATTATTTCAAAGAACTATTAACTTACTTTTATTGGACAGTAGTGAAATCTCATAATAACATAATTATACAACATAGTGTCGCACGATAATTACACGCGACACTCTATTGTAAAACTATTTCACATAAACCTTTTTACCATTCACTATATAAATGCCCGGCGAAGTTATATTTTTTACTTTACGGCCACGTGCATCATAAATGACAGCATCGACCTCGTCGAATAATATACCGCCAATACCTGTAGAGACTGTGTAGCCTGCATTTACAGTGGCAATAAGGGCAGTAAGCTCATCGATGAGTGAAGGGCACAAGTTGTAGTATTTATTGTCTACAACCACCTGAGACTGTGCAACCTTGGACATCATAGACTCTACATCAGTTGCAAGAGTCTCGCTCACAACCTCGATACCATCTTTGAAGGTGATTGAAGATGTGTTTGTAGTGTCCACAATAAGATTATAAACTTCGGTAGCCGATGCTATAAGCTCTTTAAGAGCCTTTTCATCAGCTTTCTCCTTTTTAGGGTTCACACACACTAATCTCCACAAAGATTTTATATCATCGTGTTTCCAACCTACCACAACATGCTCATAACTACAATGTAGTGCCGATGATACATCCCCACTCTTATGCAGATAATATTCGGCAAAACCACGCTCACCAACAGTTATTTTCACTGCCTCGGCCTGTTTGGAAGTTGTTGCTGACACACGACTATCCAACTGTAATACATTTATATACTTACCGTTTGTGGAAATGTAGAATTCATTTGGCTTTCCTGTAGAAACAAATGTTAAACTGCGCGCTTTAGGTGTAGATGTTCCGGATTTACAAACAAAATTGCCACCCTCGTAATAGATTGAATATTGAGGGAAATTGACATTATATAGCTGGTAGATGTTACCATCCTGTATCTTCACACGGTTGTTTTCATCATCGGCAATGATTTTTGAAACCTCGGCATCTATTATTGTTGCCCACTCGCCGTATGTGTGCACACTTTGGTCTTTATTCTCGATGACAGCATTTGCGCTGTCGGTGAGAGCTATAAGTGTCGAAAGGGCACTTTCATAGTAGTAGCCAACATTTTTGTTTCCACTGTCTTTAAAATCCAAAATACCTTGAGCAGACACAAGCGCCTCGTTGAGAGCCTCAAGCTGTTCCTCTTCGGTTCCCTGATTCTTTGTTTTTACAGAAACCTCGGTGCCGTTGGCCGACACTGCCACTACATACACTTCATTGGCTATAGTCTCATCCGGGATTTCTATCTTGCGGAAATTGGAGAATGTAAGCAGCTTATTGTCGCTGTTGTACACTTTGAATCCTACAGCACCACTACCATTTGAAATAATAATACTCTTTCCTGACTTACTGTAAACATACCCATCGGCAACGACTCCCATAGAGTCGGGTGAGAATGATGATACCTGACCAACATCGCCATATTTGCCGGGAGTATATTCGAGTTTAAGACCCTTGCCACCATCGGTACGCATGGGGTTTACCCTATCCTCTATGAACTGAACGGCTCCGGCACGCTTGGGATATTTTGCCAGCTTTTTCTTTGTATCGTTAATCATTCTTTGTGTCGAATTTATGGTATAAGAGCCA
>JAZRFE010000051.1:0-19865 GCA_045661205.1 Bacteroidaceae bacterium
AGTTGCAAACGACGCAGATGTTGCGATTTACAACTTCGCAGGTAAACTCGTTGCAACAGGCAAGGCCGGTGAGTATGCACTGCCCGCAGGCAACTACATTGTAAAGGTTGGCAACAAGGCTGTGAAAGTAAGATTGTAATAAACATATCTTATCACAATAAAAAAATCTCGGAGCATGCTCCGAGATTTTTTTATTGTATATAAGGTAAGAACTACCCGACTAATCGATAGAATCGTTCAAAGAATACTCAAACTGCACAATAGGAAGACGTTTATCGGCAAACCTGCCGTTACTGAAAATCAAAGTATCGACACGCATTTTTCCCGTCAAGTTTTCGGAATAGTCCACCTGCACGTGTGTGGTATGAGGTCTGATGCTTGCCCATCTGCCCGAAGCAAGCTCAACATTATAGGTTGTAGGCTTTGTCAGCACCACTGTTGCGTTTCCCGCATCCTTATATAATATAAGTCTGTCTTTGGGATGCAAATAAAAGCTCGTTATATCGCCATAAAAAGGCGACTGGCTCTTCAAAACCACCTCACCCGTAACATTATCCACCGCGTCTACAAACAAGCGTGTAAACGTGGCACCGTCAAACATTCGACTACCCATCACCAACCCCTCTCCCTGGCCAACCACAGCGCTTAAATTACCCCTCCAGTCGGACAAAGGGATAGATGTGACGTAAGAAAGCCCGTCACACCTCTTAGAAGAGGTAAAATAGATATTTTCACCATGCAGACAACCGTTACCATTGAGAGATAGGCCATTGCCTGTATCGTCAATGAATACCGGAGAACCGTCACGCGACAAGTAGGAGACCTCGGCGCCGTCAGGGTCGTCGGGAATATCAGGAATTTTGGAATTACCATCGTTGCTGCACGCAACAAACGCCAACATGGAAAAAGCAAGGAAAAGCCTGTGAAACCTCATATTTTCAGATAAAAAAAGAAAGTTGTTGCGCCATAGCGCAACAACTTTCACCATATAACAATTAATTAGAATACACTGTAAGCAAGTGTCAAACCTGCCATCACGATAGAAACCATGCTCATGAGCTTGATAAGGATATTCAAGCTGGGGCCCGATGTATCCTTACAGGGGTCACCAACAGTGTCACCCACGACGGTAGCCTTGTGAACATCACTACCCTTACCACCGAAGTTACCCTCCTCGACAAACTTCTTGGCATTGTCCCAAGCACCGCCTGCGTTAGCAAGGAACACAGCAAGCATGAAACCAGCCGAAAGGCTACCGATGAGCAAACCTACAACACCGGCAACGCCAAGCAGCAAGCCCACAGCTACGGGAACGATGATTGCAAGCAGAGAGGGGAAAATCATCTCTTGCTGAGCACCACGTGTAGAAATCTCAACGCAACGAGAATAGTCAGGCTCGGCCTTGCCTTCGAGAATACCCTTAATCTCGGTAAACTGACGACGAACCTCGGTAACCATTTTCTGAGCCGCACGACCCACTGCGTTCATTGTCAAGCCGCAGAAAAGGAAAGCCATCATAGCACCGACAAATATACCGCAAAGAACAGTGGGGTTCATCAATGTAATATTAAAGTGCTGCATGAAGTCAAAAATATTTGCATCCATCAAGGCCTTGCCATTAACAGTAGCGTCAGCAGGCATTGCAATACGAATCTCCTCAATGTACGAAGCAAGCAATGCAAGAGCTGTCAAAGCAGCAGAACCGATAGCAAAACCCTTACCTGTTGCTGCTGTTGTGTTTCCAAGAGAGTCGAGAGCATCGGTACGACGGCGCACCTCGGGCTCAAGACCACTCATTTCGGCGTTACCACCGGCATTATCGGCAATGGGACCGTAAGCATCAGTCGCAAGTGTTATACCCAATGTAGATAACATACCCACCGAAGCAAGAGCGATACCATAAAGACCGATTGTAATATTCTGAGCATCCATAGAGAAGCCTGTTGCAAGCAGATAAGAGAGCATTATACCCACAACCACAGCAACAACGGGAATTGCAGTTGAGAGCATACCCAAGCCCATACCCGAAATGATAACCGTTGCCGGGCCTGTAACACCCGACTCCGAAACCTTCTGTGTGGGTTTATACGACTGAGAAGTATAATACTCGGTAGCCTGACCAATGACAATACCTACCAACAGACCTACAACAACAGCGAATGAGAGACCCACCCAATTCTCGATACCAAGCGCATAGAGAATACCGAAAGTAGCCGCTACGATAAGAAGCGACGAAAGGTTGGTACCACGCGACAAAGCGGCAAGAAGTTTCTTGATGGTAGCATCCTCGCTTGTACGTACCGAGAAGATACCGATGATTGACAACACGATACCCACAGCAGCGATGAGCATGGGAGCAAACACAGCCTTAGTCTGCATGTCCACACCGGCACCCGCAAAAGCAGCGGCACCGAGAGCAGCAGTAGAAAGGATTGAACCACAATAGCTCTCGTAGAGGTCGGCACCCATACCTGCAACGTCACCCACGTTATCACCCACGTTGTCGGCGATAGTAGCGGGGTTGCGGGGGTCATCCTCGGGAATATTGTACTCTGTTTTACCTACAAGGTCGGCACCAACGTCGGCAGCCTTGGTGTAGATACCACCACCCACACGCGCAAAGAGAGCCTGAGTAGAAGCACCCATTCCAAAGGTAAGCATCGTAGTGGTGATGAAGCAGAGCTTCAAAGAGGCATTTGCAGCATCAGCAGGCACAAAAGCATCAAGGATAATATACCATATAGAAATATCGAGCAATCCAAGACCTACAACCACAAGACCCATAACCGCGCCGCTGCGGAAAGCCATACGCAGACCGCTATTCATGGAGTTACGAGCCGCATTTGCTGTACGTGCCGAAGCGTATGTGGCAGTCTTCATGCCAAAGAATCCCGACAATCCGCTGAAAAAACCTCCCGTCAAGAAAGCGAAAGGCACCCACTCATTCTGAACCTTCAGAACATAAGCCATAATCGCGAAGATGGCAGCCAAGCAGAGAAACACAACGATAACTACCTTGTACTGCTGCTTCAGATAAGCCATTGCACCCTGACGTACCGCCTTGGCAATGTACGCCATACGTTCCGTACCCTCACTCTCAGCTTTCATCTGCTTGTAGAAATATGCGGCAAAAACCAATGCCAGCACCGAGGCCGCCGGAACGAACCAGAATAATACGTTATAATCCATAAATTTTAATTATAAAATGTTAATATTTAATTAATTAATTCATTCTATAACAACTACGCGGAACCATATTTGCACACACACTGCTCCGTTGATTAGCAAATTTATGAAAACGATTTAAAAAAACAAAGAATTTTGTTAGAAGTTGTTCAATAAAAGCAATTTTCGTTAATACACGCTACTCGCTCACAACCTTCATGATACAATTTTTGCAGTCGAACGAAAGTTTGAAACGTCTGCCATCGCCTGCCACAAGGAAAAACGGCTCTTTATAAGGATGTTTGTCGCCACTTTTACTGCACCACCCCAAACTGTATTTAATACAATGCTTACAGTACATCACCGGCACACTTGCAGGCGCATTCAATTCATAGGCGGGCAATACAAACTCCACTCCACACGAAGAATAAAAATCTCGCGCAAGATAATTTGCCACATTAGCCGTATAGTCCAAAGATTTTTCTGCAAGCAGCAAACCCGCCTCGGCAGACTTGCGCTGTTCACGCACATATCCCTGATTATGAGCCTCCAGCAGTTTTTCGCACGCCCTGCGACGCATATCAGCCACAAGCGACGAAGGGATAAAATAATCACTCTCAAAAGCCACCTTCGCCTCTTTTAGCTCAAAAGGAGTGTTTCCCCACTTCGACAACTGAGCAAGCAGATTAGCTCTTTGTGGAGTGCGTGCAAGAGCCTTCTCACTCACAGCCTCCACTGTTGCCGAGAAACCACTCTCGTCGGTAGCTGTCAGCGAAAAACCACTCTCGGTAACATCAAAAAGCACATTGAGACGCAACCTGCGGGGCACAGACGAGCGAGAGACCTCATTCTCGAAAGCCACACTTAAATTTCGATAAAGCTGAGCACCCTGATGTACCTCGGGCATTGTCAGAGGGAATAGCCTGTCGCCCTCGACCCTGTTCACCCTGAAGCCCTGCAACTTTCCGTTGCTATCGATGAAACAGGCACCGTCGCCATTGGCAAAAGAGCGACCATCAGACACAAGAATATAGTTACGGAAAACCTTCGTAACCACCCCCATCTTCTCTCCCAACGACTTTGGAGTATCGAAAGAGGTAATATCCTCGCCTCGGCCATCGAGAAAATAGTGTGTAAAGCCACGACTGAAACTCTTTTCGGGTGCAGGAGTAAACTGCGGACGCGTAACACCGTAAGAGGAGCGTACAAACTCCTTGCGACGAGAGAAAATCTCGTCGAGACGTTCACGATAGTAGGCCGTAACATTCTTCACATAGGAATTTTCCTTCAATCGGCCCTCTATTTTAAACGACACAACGCCGGCGTCGAGCATACGCTCCAACGAATCGCTGCGGTTCATATCCTTGAGCGACAAAAGATGCTTATCCTTTACAACCACGCTGCAATCGGCATCTACAAGATTGAAAGAGAGGCGGCAGAACTGCGCACAGGCACCACGATTGGCACTGCGTTCGAAACAGTGCTGCGAAGCATAGCATCGGCCACTATAACTGACACACAACGCACCATGCACAAAAGCCTCGAGACGCGCACCGGGGACAGCCTTGTGTATATCCTCAATCTCGCGCAACGAAAGTTCGCGGGCAAGAACCACCTGTTCAAACCCTGCACGATAGAGAAAATCGACCTTTTCGGCACTTCTGTTATCCATTTGAGTGCTTGCATGCAGTGCAATGGGAGGAATGTTCATGCGCGTAATACCCATATCCTGAACAATAAGAGCATCCACACCAGCATCGTACAACTGTTTGATGAGTGCCTCAACATCGGCAAGCTCATCATTATACAGAATAGTGTTCAGCGTCACATATATCTTGACACCGAAAATATGGGCATACTCCACCAGACGGGCAATATCCTCGACGGAATTTCCTGCAGCTTGACGTGCGCCAAAACGCGGAGCACCGATATACACAGCATCGGCACCATGATTGATGGCATCTATTGCCGTCTCGTAATTGCGTGCCGGAGCAAGCAGTTCTATTTTTGTGGGAGTGTTACGCATGATTAAAAGATATTTTCTGCGAAGATAACACAATTAAAAATATTTTCTGCCGAAATATGCAAACAAAAGCCACCACCCACCGACAAATAAAAATATACATATAAAATTAAAGAGGTTCAAAGGGAAATATCCGCCAATTACATTATCTTTGCAACAATATTGCAAATAGTAAAAAATGATATATAAATACGACAATAAAGATGTATTTGTGGAGGTGACAGGCGACGGCGAACCCGTACTTCTGCTTCACGGCTGGGGATGCACACACGAAATATTCAAATCCCTTGCCCAAATACTCTCGCAACAATACAAAGTATACTCTTTTGACTTTCCTGGCTTCGGAGCATCGCACGAACCGAGCGAAGTGTGGGGCGTTGAGGAATACACACAGCTGATAGAAACATTCATCACCGACAACGGAATAAAAAAACCCGCACTTGTGGGTCATTCCTTCGGCGGAAGAGTGTCGTTGCTCTACTCCTCGCGCAACGAGACAGCACGCGTGGTGCTGGTAGATGCCGCAGGCATAAAGCCCAAACGCTCGTGGAAATACTACTACAAAGTGTACACCTACAAATGTGCAAAATGGCTGTGCAACACACTTCTTCCAAAAGCTAAAGCCGAAGAGGTGCTCAACAAGTATCGAAAAAGCGCAGGCTCGTCAGACTATAACAATGCCAGCCCCATGATGCGCCGCATACTTTCAAAAGTGGTAAACGAGGACCTGAAGCATGTGATGCCATTGATAAAAGCACCCACATTGCTCTTTTGGGGAAACCTCGACACCGCCACTCCCCTTGCCGACGCAAAATACATGGAAAAACACATAAAAGACGCAGGGCTTGTGGTAGCACATGGCACAGGACACTTCTCGTTCCTCGAAAACCCCGGACTGTTTGCCTCGGTAATGAAAAGTTTCTTCAAAATTAAATAAAAAGACACAATGAATATACTGAATATAATCTCCATCATATTCACACTCTTTGTTGTAGCATGCACAGTAGTAACTATGCGCTACGACATACAGATGTTTCAATTGAGTTCCTACCGTTACAGCCGCTATTTCCGCTGGTGGTGGCCCACAAACATATTCACCCACCGCAAATGGTACCCGTTGGTAATAATGGCATGCCTACTCAACAAGTGGCTCGCCATAGCTGCGGCAGTGATATCAACAGCAAGCATATACAAAGAGCTGACCGAAAAATACAAGACACCCATTGTCTTTACAATGAGAGTGAAAAGACTCTATGCAACAGCACTCACACTCGTGGCACTGATAATGACAGCTACGGCAGTGGCAAACACAGCGTACGTACCGTTGGCAACAGTGCTGACACTTCTGTTCTCAAACTTCGTAGTACTTGCTGCAAACATCATCAACACCCCCATTGAGAAGGCAATCACACTCCACTACTACAACGACGCAAAAAAAATCATCACATCGCACAAGAACCTTACGATTATAGGCATCACCGGCAGTTTCGGAAAGACAAGCACCAAGAACTATCTTGCACGCGTACTCTCCGAAAAATACAACGTGCTTGTAACCCCCGGTAACTTTAACACCCTTTTGGGTGTAGTACGCACCATACGCGAACAGTTACGTCCCTACCATCAGGTATTCATCGTGGAGATGGGAGCCAAGCAGCCCGGCGACATCAAGGAGATATGCGACCTTGTACACCCCCATATAGGCATACTAACAGCCGTAGGCGAAATGCACTTGGAGACATTCAAGAGCTTTGAAAATATCCAAAAGACAAAATTCGAGCTTATCGACTCGCTACCCGCCGACGGCCTTGCAGTGCTCAACCACGACTCACAAGGCATCAGCAACTATAAAGAACAAAAATCTACCTGCGAGACACTCACATACGGAGTGAACAACGACACCGCCGTACTCAACGCACAGAACATCGTCTACGGCGCAAACGGAGTATCATTCACCCTCGCCGGCGAAGAGTACGAAAGCAAGCTCCTCGGTCGCGGCAACCTGCTCAACATATTGGCAGCCATCGCTGTTGCCAATCGTATGCAAGTGCCCGTAAACAAGCAAAAAGCAGCAATATCGCGCTTGCAGCCCGTAGAGCATCGCCTGTCAATGCGTCGTGCGAATGGAATAACAGTACTCGACGATGCCTATAATTCAAACCCCTCGGGAGCAGCAATGGCAATAGAGGTGCTGAAGAACTTCAACGTGGGCGAAGGAAACAAACGCATAATAATAACACCGGGATTCGTGGAAATGGGACAAAAGCAGTTCGACGCAAACAAGACTCTCGGCATGCAGATAGCAGAGGGTTGCGACTATGCAATCATCGTAAACGAGACCAACCGCGAAGCAATAAAAAGCGGCATCGAGGAAAAGAAATTCGACAACAATAAAACATATTTTGCAGCAAATCTCAACGATGCACACGCCCACCTTGCAACAATATTGAAGGCAGGAGATGTGGTGCTCTACGAGAATGACCTGCCCGACAATTTCAAATAAAAAACAGATAAAAAATAAAATACAATGAAGACAAACGTAGGTGTAGTTTTCGGCGGACGTTCCGTAGAAAACGAAATATCAGTGGTTACCGCGAATCAGATGATTCACGCAATGGATAGCGAGAAATACAACATCATACCCATATACATAACCAAAGAGGGGAAATGGTATAGTGGCGATGCACTCTTTAATGTAGAGAACTACCGCGACACCAAGAAACTGCTCGCTCAGTGCGAAGAGGTGTACATCCGCCCCAACTACGGCGACACCAATCTCTACCGCTGCAACAAAAGCTTGTTCAAGAAAGATGTTGTAGCCAAACTCGACGTTGTTATCCCCACCCTTCATGGCACCAACTGCGAGGATGGCACATTCCAGGGAGTAATGGAATTTGCAGGAATCCCCTATGCCGGCTGCAACACCCTTGCGTCAGCTAACGGAATGGACAAAATAACCATGAAGATGATACTCAAAGAGTGTGGCGTGCCTGTTATTGACTACTGCTGGTTCTCGGACAAAGAGTGGTTCGACCGTCAGGCAGCAGTTGTAGAAAAAATCGAGAGCAAGCTCGGCTACCCCGTAATTGTAAAGCCCGCCAATCTCGGTTCGAGCGTTGGAATAAAGGCAGCACACAACAAAGAGGAGCTTATCGACGCCATTGAGAATGCAATACAGTTCACCAACCGCATCATCATCGAGAAATATGTACAGAAGTTGAAAGAGGTAAACTGTGCAGTGCTGGGCAACTACTACGACTGCCAGCCCTCGGTGTGCGAGGTGCCTGTACGCAGCGGCGAGATTCTCTCTTATCAGGACAAGTACATGAACGGTGGCGGCAAGCAGTCACAGGGAATGCAGTCGACAGTGCGCGAAATTCCCGCCAACCTGCCCGAAGAGACAACAAAATTCATACAGAATGCAGCATGTGAAACATTCCGTGCCCTCTCGTGCGACGGTGTTTCACGCATCGACTTCATCATCGACGAGGCAACAGGAGAAATATTCGTGAACGAGATTAACACCATCCCCGGCTCACTCTCGTTCTACCTGTGGGAGTACAGCGGTATCAACTTCAGCAACCTTGTAGACCGTCTGATAGAGATTGCCATCCGTCGTCAGCAGGATGCCAACCAAAAGGTAGTGAACTACGGCGACAACATCTTCTCGGGAAAAGGCGCACAGGGCGCAAAAATGGGAGGAAAAGCCGGAGGTAAATTCGGTGGCAAGTTCGGAAAATAATACCCCGCAAACGTGCAGAAAGAGATAGACATATTCTCTCCCGACAGCAACACAGAAATGGAGATACCACTCTCCGAAAGTAGTGTGACGGCAGGCTTTCCATCGCCTGCCGAGCATTACTTTTCCCTGAAGCTCGACCTAAACAAAGAGCTGATAAAAAACCCCGCATCCACATTCTACGCTCGGGTGAAGGGAGTATCAATGATTGACGAAGGCATCGATGACGGCGACCTTATAGTCATAGACAAAAGCATAGAGCCACACAACGGCAGCCTTGCCGTCTGTTACATCGACGGGGAGTTTACCCTGAAAAGATTCGAGAAGCACAAGGACTACGCCCTTCTTATACCGGCAAACAAAGAATACACCCCCATAAAAGTTACCGACGAGAACGATTTTCTCATCTGGGGCATTGTAACCTACATAATAAAGAAAGTGTAAATGTACGGGCTGTGCGACTGCAATAACTTCTTTGTATCGTGCGAGCGTGTGTTCAACCCCTCACTCAACGGCCGCCCCGTAGTTGTGCTCAGCAACAACGACGGTTGCGTAGTCTCGCGCAGCAACGAAGCCAAAGCCATAGGCATAAAGATGGGGCAACCCCTATACCAAATACACGACCTTGTAAAACATCATAATGTAGCAATACACTCAAGCAATTACCGTCTGTACG
This sequence comes from Bacteroidaceae bacterium, assembly GCA_045661205.1. GTDB lineage: Bacteria > Bacteroidota > Bacteroidia > Bacteroidales > Bacteroidaceae > HGM04593. The sequence continues at coordinate 9,601 of JAZRFE010000051.1, forward strand.
GCGACATGTCGCAACGAGTGATGGAAACACTCAAAAGCTACATACCACACATAGAGATATACTCCATAGACGAGGCCTTTCTCGACCTCGAAGGGCAGCCCATTGACAAGATGCAGGAGTTTGCACGCGAGCTATCACGCATCATCAAACGCAACACAGGCATCCCTGTAAGCATCGGAATTTCCCACACAAAGACACTCGCCAAAATAGCAAGCAAACTGTGCAAGAGCTATCCAAAGTTGCAAGGCGCATGCCTCATGCACCGCGACGAAGATATAAAGAAGGTGCTCTCGCGCTACCCCGTCGAGGATATATGGGGAATAGGCCGTCGTCACAGCAAACAGTTACATTCGCTGGGAGTAACCACAGCTGCACAGCTATGCTCAAAGCCCGAAATATGGATACGCAACATACTGAGCATAACCGGCGTGCGCACATGGCGCGAACTGCATGGAACACCAAGCATAGAATTTACCGACAAGATAGCCGACAGGCAGACAATAACCGTTTCGCGCTCCTTTGCCAAAGAGCTGTACGACATTGCAGAACTTCACGAGACAATATCCACCTTCGCCACCCTCGCAGCAGAAAAACTGCGCCGACAGCACTCCGTAGCAGGAGAGATACAGGCATTCATACTCACCAATCGCCACCGCGAGGACCAGCCACAACACCGCGAAGGCAAACTGCATAGGTTCATCACGCCCACAAACAGCACGTTGGAGATTGTAAAAGTAGCCACCGAATTGCTAAAAGAGCTTTACCGCAAAGGTTACGGATATAAAAAAAGCGGCGTCACGCTGAGCAACATAATGCCCGACAACGCCGTTCAAAGTTCAATATTCGACACAATAGACCGCCCGAAACACAAACAACTGATGCAAACGATAGACAACATCAACGCCACCATGGGCCGAGAAAGCATCAGATTGGTGTCGCAAGGCACTATTTCGCACCACACCAACCATCAGCACCTATCACCGCAATACACCACCGAATGGAATGATATTATCGTAGTGAAAGTGTAGCCATCACTCGCCAAACTGCAACGAAAGCTGAGGATCCTCGCCCGTCAGATTAAATGTCATGCGATGGTGGCACGTAGCTCCATGCTCACGAATAGCCGCACGATGCTTAGGAGTGGGATAGCCTTTATTATGCTGCCAATCGTACTGCGGAAACTCCTTGCTGATACCAAGCATATAATCGTCGCGGTAAGTCTTTGCAAGAATAGAAGCGGCAGCTATGCTCATGAATTTAGCATCGCCCTTGACAACCGTCGTATATGGAATGCCCTTATAAGGAGTAAACCTGTTACCATCGATAAGCAGATGTTGCGGCACTATCTTCAACTGCTCCACAGCGCGCTGCATGGCAAGGAAAGAGGCTTTAAGGATATTAATCTCATCAATTTCAGCAGCAGTCACCACGCCCACAGCCCACGCAAAAGCCTCGCGCTCTATCACCTCGCGAAGCGCATATCGCTGCGCCTCGGTCAGTTTCTTGGAGTCGTTAAGCAGCTCATTGCTGAAGTCTTTTGGAAGAATGACAGCCGCCGCATATACAGGGCCTGCGAGACAGCCACGACCCGCCTCGTCGCATCCTGCCTCTATCTTATCGGGATGTAAAAACTGCTGCAACATACGCCATTAGAAAGCCTAACCAAACATTTTCGCCACACGATTGATACCGGCAATGAGTGCATCAACCTCTTCGCGAGTATTATATATTGCAAACGACGCGCGCACCGTACCCGGAATACCAAAATGGTCGATAAGCGGCTGAGCACAATGATGACCTGTGCGGATGGCAATTCCCAACCTGTCGAGCAGAGTGCCTAAGTCGGCAGGGTGAATATCACCCACAAGGAAAGATATTGCAGCACCGTCAGGCTCACCAAAGATGCGCATGCCGGGAATCTCTCGCAACTGCTCCAGCGCGTAGCGTGTAAGTTGCTGCTCGTGAGCCGCCACTACGTCAATACCTATGGCGCTGACAAAGTCGAGAGCCTTGGCAAGAGCAATAGCCCCCACATAGTCGGGAGTACCCGCCTCGAACTTATAAGGCAGTTCGTTGAAAGTAGTCTTTTCGAAACGCACCGTCTGAATCATCTCCCCACCACCCTGATAAGGTTTCATGCGATTGAGAAAATCCTCCTTTCCATAAAGCACGCCAATGCCTGTGGGGCCGTAAATCTTATGTCCGCTGAAGACAAAGAAGTCGGCATCAAGTTCTTGAACATCCACCTTCTTATGCGGAACGCTCTGAGCACCATCAATCAGCACAGGAACATTATTTTCGTGAGCAATATCTATAAACTCCTTTACAGGATTGGTAACACCCATCACGTTAGATGTGTGGGTTATGCTCACGATGCGTGTTTTCTCGTTGAAGAGAGCACGATAGGCCTCTATATCGAGTTTTGCATTGGCAGTAAGCGGAATCACGCGCAGTTTTATTCCCAGACGCTCTACGAGCAACTGCCAGGGAACAATATTGCTATGGTGCTCCATTGTCGAGATGATAACCTCGTCGCCACTCTGCAAGAAACTCTCGCCAAAAGATGCTGCCACCAGATTAATACTTTCTGTGGTACCACGGGTGAAGATAATCTCGTGACGATGACGCGCATTGATAAAGGCACGCACTGTCTCGCGAGCATCCTCATACTGCTCGGTAGCCTTCTGCGACAGGAAATGCACACCGCGATGCACATTGGCATTGACATTGGTATAAGCCTCTGTTATTGCCTCAATTACACACAACGGCTTTTGCGTTGTTGCAGCATTGTCAAGGTATATGAGTTTCTTGCCATACACCTCGCGCTGCAATATAGGAAATTCCCCTCTTATTTCGTACGGATCAAACATACATCATCATTTACACAGAGAGCATCCCTTGCAACGGTTAAGCTCTCCACGGAATCTTTTTTCTACCAAAATATGCAACCTCTCGCGCAGAGCATCGAGCTTTATCGCGTCTATAACCTCTCCGGCAAAGGCAAACATCAGCAAATGCTTGGCCTCGTCGGCAGGAATACCACGCTGCTGCATATAAAAAAGCGCATTCTCGTCAAGCTGACCAACAGTAGAACCGTGTCCGCACTTCACATCATCGGCATAAATCTCAAGCTGAGGCTGAGCATACATGCGCGCACACTTTGTGAGACAGAGGTTGCGGTTCGTCTGACGCGAATTGGTCTGCTGGGCATCCTTGCGTATAAGCATCTTGCCCGAGAAGACACCTTTCGACTCTTCGTCGAGTATATATTTATAAAGTTCGTTACTGTTGCAACGACCCACTACATGGTCTACAAGAGTATTGTTCTCCACCTGCTGTTTCTTGTCAGAAATAGCAAGGCCATACATATTGACCTCGGCACCCTCGCCCTCCAACGATACATGCGCACTGTTGCGTGTAACACCGTTTGTCAGCGTGATTGTTGTGTGGTTGAAACTACTGCCCGCCTCTTGTTTCACAAAGAGTTGTGAGAGTCGTACATTCTCGCCATGCGTCTCTTCGAGCTCGCACAGGTCGAGACGCGCGTTGCGGCCGATAAACACCTCTATAACCTGCACCGACAGTGATTTTATCTTCTCCACTGCATGGTCACACACAAGCATAGACGCCTGAGCACCCTCTTCGAGCACAACAAGCAGACGGCGATTGGTGAGCAGGTCGATGTTTGAACGCAACACATTCATCAACTGCACAGTCTTTTCCACGCAACTGTTCTTCGAGACATACAGCACCACTCCATCCTGCACAAACGAGGTGTTGAACATGGTAACACCATCGCCACGCTCGGCAAGCATATTATAATAAGGCGCAAGCAACGAAGGGTTTTGGGTAGCAATCTCGTTGAGACTGCCCAGAATTACACCCTCGGGCAATGCCTCTTCTCCACCTTTGGGGAAATAGGTATCATTGACAATATACTGCTGGTGAGTATGCAGATTGGGCACATCGCACGAAAATATCTCACGCGGATTGATAGGCACATTCAAGCGACCGAGATTCATTCCATAATTCTCCGAGAAGATAGGATTCACATCGGTATATCTGTACTGTTCGCTCTTTGCAGACGGGAACCCCACAGCCTTGAAAGCCGTATAAGCCTTTGCACGCTCTTTGTTAAGCAATTCGGCACAAGGTTCCTCAATGAGTGTCCTGTTATTGTCAAAAAGCTCTATATATTCCTGTTCGTTACTCATTGATTCTCGTTTTTAATCCAATCATAGCCTCTCTCCTCGAGTTCCAGAGCAAGCTCAGGACCGGCAGTTTTTACAATTCGGCCATTATAAAGCACATGCACAATGTCGGGCTTTATATAGTCGAGCAGACGCTGATAGTGTGTAATCACAAGAGTCGAAGTATCAGGGCGTTTCAGTTTGTTCACACCCTCGGCAACTATGCGCAAAGCATCGATGTCAAGACCCGAATCGGTCTCGTCGAGAATGCTCAGAGAGGGTTCGAGCATCGCCATCTGAAAAATTTCGTTGCGTTTCTTCTCTCCACCGCTGAAGCCCTCGTTCACCGAACGGTTAGCGAGCTTGCTGTCAAGATTTACAAGCGCACGTTTCTCGCGCATAAGTTTCAGGAAATCGCCTGCACTCATTGCAGGCTCGCCCTTATATTTGAGTTTGGCATTTATCGCTGCACGCATGAAATTTGTCATGCTGACACCTGCAATTTCCACAGGATACTGGAAAGAGAGGAAGACACCCTCGTGACTTCTATCCTCGGGCGACAACTCCAGCAAATTCTTGCCCTTGTATATAACCTCACCATCTGTAACAGTGTAGGCAGGATGTCCCACAAGAACATTGCTCAATGTACTTTTACCCGAACCGTTGGGGCCCATGATTGCATGCACCTCGCCAGGCTTTACGGTGAGATTGATACCCTTCAATATCTCTTTTCCCTCTATTGTGGCGTGAAGATTCTTTATTTCTAAAAGATTTTCCATTTTTTCAATATATAATGATTAACCTACCGAGCCTTCGAGCGACACGCTCAACAGTTTCTGTGCCTCAATGGCAAACTCCATAGGCAATTTATTAAGCACCTCCTTGGCATAACCATTGACAATAAGTCCTATAGCCTCTTCGGTGTCAATTCCTCGCTGGTTGCAATAAAAAAGCTGTTCCTCGGATATTTTCGAGGTTGTAGCCTCATGCTCTATAATCGCACTCTCATTGTGAATATCCATATAAGGGAATGTGTGCGCACCGCAACGACTGCCCAGCAACAACGAGTCGCACTGGCTGTAGTTGCGCGCATTGTCGGCATTTTTAGCCACACGCACAAGACCGCGATAAGAGTTCTGGCTTTGTCCGGCAGAAATACCCTTGCTGATGATGGTACTGCGACAATTCTTTCCAAGATGAATCATCTTTGTACCCGTATCGGCCTGTTGGAAATTGTTTGTCAGCGCAACCGAGTAGAACTCTCCCTGAGAATTATCGCCACGCAATACACAACTTGGATATTTCCATGTTATTGCCGAGCCTGTCTCTACCTGAGTCCACGACAACTTGCTGTTAGTTCCGCGACACTCACCACGCTTGGTAACAAAATTATATATACCACCGCGTCCCTGAGCATCACCGGGGTACCAGTTCTGCACTGTGCTGTATTTAACCTCGGCATTGTTGCACACAACAATCTCGACAATGGCAGCATGAAGCTGGTTCTCGTCGCGCATAGGAGCAGTACATCCCTCGAGATAAGAGACATAGCTGTCGTCATCGGCAACAATCAGTGTGCGTTCGAACTGTCCTGTCTGAGCCGCGTTTATACGGAAATATGTAGACAGTTCCATGGGGCAACGCACCCCTTTGGGAATATAGACAAACGAGCCGTCGCTGAAGACCGCCGAGTTGAGTGCCGCAAAGAAATTGTCGCGATAGTTTACGACCGAGCCAAGATACTGCTGCACAAGGTCGGGGAACTCTTGTACCGCCTCACTCATAGAGCAGAATATGATACCCTTCTCGCGCAACTCCTCTTTGAATGTAGTCTTTACAGACACCGAGTCCATCACTGCATCCACCGCAGTGTTGCTCAGCGCGAGACGCTCTTCGAGAGGAATACCCAACTTGTCGAAGGTCTTCATAAGCTCTGGGTCAATCTCTTTATTCTCGTTGCTCTTCTTCTTTTTCAGCGGGTCGGCATAATACGATATTGCCTGATAGTCGATGGGCGGAATATTCAAGTGCGCCCAATTCGGCATTTCCAGCGTCAGCCAATATCTATACGCCTTCAGACGGAACTCGAGCAACCACTCCGGCTCACCCTTCTTTGAAGAGATAAGACGGATGACATCTTCGTTGAGTCCCTTATCTATAATTTCAGTATTGATATTACTGATAAAGCCATATTTATAAGCTTTATCGGCAATCTTTTTGAATATATTGTTACTCTTTTTCTTCATGTATCTCTTTTTTCATCCCTTCGACAAAATCGACCGAGAGTTTGCGCATCGGTCTATATAACATCGAATTTTCCTGTGATGTTTTACCGAAAATCGCATTTGTACTATCTATCTTATTTATTACAGACACCACACCCACGAACAACAACATGGTAACAGCACCGGACAACAAGCCCCCTAACAGACGGTCGGCAAAGCCCAGCAATATCAACCTGAAGAACCACTGTATAATGGAACCTATCACGCTGAGCAGACCCACAACAAGCGCAAAGATGAGTATGCCTGCCAAAATATTACATACGACAACATACCATCCTGTCCATTCGGCAAGTTTAGAGCCAAGTGTATGATAAAATAAGATAGCTTGGAGCAGGCCTATAACAATACCTGCTCCAAGTGTCAATTGTTTGATAATACCTTTGTAGCAACCGATGGCAAAGCCTATACACACCACCACTGCAAAGATTATATCCAAAGTATTCATCTTTCAGAAACCGTTTAATCGTTATTTAATAAAAAATACGGTAACAGTCTCTTAAAGTTTCTGTTTAACCTCTATCTCGGTGAATGTCTCGATAATATCTCCAACTTTAATATCATCGTTACCATTGAGGCTGATACCGCACTCGTAGTTCACGTTCACCTCTTTCACATCCTCCTTGAAGCGTTTGAGCGCAGCAAGACCACCGGTGAAGATAACAATACCATCACGGATGAGACGTGCACGGTCGGTACGTTTAACCTTACCTTCACGCACCAGACAGCCGGCAACAGTACCCACCTTGCTGATGTGGAATGTTTCGCGCACCTCGATGGTAGCAGTAATCTCCTCCTTGAGTACAGGAGCAAGCATACCCTCCATAGCGGCCTTCACCTCCTCAATAGCATCGTAGATGATAGAGTAAAGACGTATATCCACACCATCCTGCTCAGCGAGCTTGCGTGCAGTCACCGAAGGACGCACCTGGAAGCCCACGATGATGGCATCCGAAGCTGCCGCAAGACTAACGTCAGACTCTGAAATCTGTCCGACAGCCTTGTGGATAACATTCACCTGGATAGTCTCGGTAGAGAGCTTAATCAACGAGGCGCTGAGAGCCTCGATAGAACCGTCAACGTCACCCTTAACAATGATATTGAGTGTCTGGAAGTTACCGAGAGCGATACGACGACCCACCTCGTCGAGAGTAAGCATCTTCTGAGTGCGCAGACCCTGCTCGCGCTGCAACTGCTCGCGCTTGCCTGTAATCTCGCGTGCCTCACGCTCACTATCTACGATGTTGAATGTGTCACCCGCTGCGGGAGCACCGTTCAATCCCAAGATGAGTGCAGGCTCTGCGGGACGCACCTGCTTGATACGCTGGTTACGCTCGTTGAAGATAGCCTTCACCTTACCCCACTGAGTACCGGCAACAACAATGTCACCTACATTAAGTGTACCGTTCTGCACAAGTACGGTAGCCACATATCCGCGACCCTTGTCGAGAGTAGACTCGATAACCGAACCAACAGCCTTGCGGTCGGGGTTGGCCTTCAGTTCGAGAAGCTCAGCCTCGAGAAGCACCTTCTCCATAAGCTCGGAAACACCCAAACCCTTCTTCGCCGAGATATCCTGTGACTGGTATTTTCCACCCCAATCCTCGACGAGCAGATTCATATTGGCAAGTTCCTCCTTGATGCGGTTGGGATCGGCACTGGGCTTATCCACCTTGTTGATAGCAAACACAATGGGAACACCTGCTGCCATAGCGTGGTTGATAGCCTCCTTGGTCTGGGGCATCACATTGTCATCGGCAGCAATGATGATAATAGCAATATCGGTAATCTTGGCACCACGCGCACGCATAGCTGTAAACGCCTCGTGACCGGGAGTGTCAAGGAAGGTGATGCGCTTGCCGTTCTCCATCTTCACATTGTAAGCACCAATGTGCTGAGTGATACCTCCGGCCTCACCGGCAATCACATTAGACTTTCTGATGTAGTCGAGCAACGAAGTCTTACCGTGGTCTACGTGACCCATCACAGTGATAATGGGCGCACGAGGAACGAGGTTAGCCTCGTCGTCGTTATCCTCGGCAATGGCATGAGCAACCTCGGCACTCACATACTCTGTGGTGTAACCGAACTCCTCGGCAACAAGGTTGATGGTCTCTGCGTCGAGACGCTGGTTGATAGAAACCATGATACCGATGCTCATACATGTAGCGATAACCTGTGTCACAGAGATATTCATCATGCTTGCAAGCTCGTTTGCTGTAACGAACTCTGTGAGCTTCAGCACCTTGCTCTGCTCCATTTCGCTATTCTCGATCTGTTGCTGACGCTCGGCAGCAAGTTCACGTTTCTCTTTGCGATATTTTGCAGCCTTACCCTTACCACGGTTGGTCAGACGCTCGAGCGTCTCTTTTATCTGCTTTGAAACATCCTCGTCATTAACCTCGCTCTTGTCGTAGCGTTTGTGCTGACGATCGCGATCCTTACGGCTGCCTTTGGAAGCATTGTCCTTGTTGCCACCGCCATTATTCTTGTTACCGCCCTGCCAGCCGTTATTCTGGTTGTCGTTACTCTGCTGAGCATTGCCACCACCCTGAACCGAGTCGATATTTACACGCTGATTACCGATGCGTGCACGTTTTTTCTTCTTCTCGGCAGAATTTTCACCGCCATGATTGCTCTTGGCATTCTCTTTAGCCTGCTTGCGCTGCTCTTCGCGAATCTTATCCTTCTCTTCGCGCTCCTTTCTCTTCTCCTCTTTGCTCTTCTTCTTGGGGCGTGTAGATTGGTTGATTGCCGAAAGGTCAATCTGACCAACGATATTGAGCTTAGGTTTAATCTCATTAACCTGAGTAAGTGCGGGAGTAGCCTCTTTCTTTGCGGCCTCGGCAACAAGAGCAGCCTCGGGCTTAACGCTCTCGGCAGGTCTCTCTGCTACGGGAGCGACATCCTCTTTCACAGGTTTCTGCGCAGGCTTAGCCTCGCTTGCCACAGGCTGCTGTTTTTCCTTCACAGGCTGGGGCTTTTTCTTCTTGGCAACAGCCGACACCGATCTTTGATTCAATGCGTCGAGGTCGATGCGGTTGATAACCTTTATCTTATACTCGCCGTTAGAAGCGTCGGCGCTCTGCGCCTCCTTCTTCTCGGTCAGAGTATTGTCAGCCTCAGTTGCACTTGCAGGCTCCTCGCCCTTAACTGCATCTTCGCCTTTGGCTGTGGGGATAGAAACGCTCTTGGGTTTCTCTTTATTCTGTCTCTCCTGAGTGAATTTGTCCGACTGAATACGAAGATTCTTATCGGTACTGAACTCCTTTATCAGCAAGTTATAACCCTCTTCGGGTACCACCGCATTAGGATTCTCTTCAATCTCGAAGTTATTCTTTTGCAGGAACTCCACTATCGTTGAAAGTCCCACATTCAATTCTTTCTGTACTTTATTTAATCTAATCTTCATCGGCGCTTACGTTTTTAAAATTACCCTTACTCTTCACTTTCACCCTCACTATTATCGTTATCATCCTCAAACTCTGCCTTCAACACACTGATAACGTGGTCTACAGTATCCTCCTCGAGGTCAGCTTTCTCTACAAGCACCTCGCGAGGCACACGCAACACCGACTTTGCAGTCTCAAAACCAATTTTCTTGATGGCATTGATTATCCACTCGTCAATCTCGTCGGTAAACTCATCAAGATAGATATCATCCTCCTGAGTATCATTCTCGCGATAAACATCGATGGTGTACTCTGTAAGCATACTTGCGAGCTTGATGTTCAGACCGTTCTTACCGATAGCCAAAGATACCTCTTCGGGTTTCAAGTAAACATCGGCACTG
>JAZRFE010000052.1:0-17846 GCA_045661205.1 Bacteroidaceae bacterium
TCTGTACTCAAAGTAGTCTTACCTGTACCGCTGAGGCCGAAGAATACTGCTGTCTCGCCCTTCTCGTTTGTGTTAGCCGAGCAGTGCATAGAAGCGATACCCTGCAAGGGGAGGTAGTAGTTCATCATAGAGAACATACCTTTTTTCATCTCACCACCATACCATGTGTTGATGATGATCTGCTCCTTAGATGTAAGGTTGAATACAACTGCTGTCTCTGAGTTGAGGCCGAGCTCCTGATAGTTGGGAACAGTAGCCTTAGAAGCGTTGTAGATTACAAAGTCGGGCTCACCGAATGAAGCAAGTTCCTCAGCTGTGGGGCGGATGAACATGTTTGTTACGAAGTGTGCCTGCCATGCTACCTCCATGATGAAACGTACTTTAAGACGTGTACTGGGGTTAGCACCGCAGAAAGCGTCAACTACGAAAAGTCTTTTGCCAGAGAGCTCTTTCTGAGCGATCTCTTTGAGCACGTTCCAAGACTCAGTAGAGAGAGGTTTGTTATCGTTTTTGTACTCCTCAGAAGTCCACCATACAGTGTCTTTTGAAGTCTCATCATACACAATGAACTTATCTTTGGGTGAACGGCCGGTGTAAACACCTGTCATTACGTTTACTGCACCAAGCTCAGTCTCCTGACCTTTTTCGAAACCCTCGAGACCCGGTTTTGTCTCCTCTGCAAAAAGTTGCTCATACGAAGGGTTGTAAACAATCTCCGTAGTACCGGTAATACCATACTTGGTAAGATCAATCTGTGCCATAAATTAAAAGATTAAAATTTATATTACAATAATTTATTTCGTGAAAAACCAAGAACTTAGCCCGTAAATATTTCATCTGCCGACATGCTCTCGCCCATTGAAGGAGAGGTGGCCGAGACAAGACGTTTCGAGGCTTGCCGAAGTTCTCCAAGTGCAAAGATAAAACTTTTTAGTTAATTTGCAAAAACAATTAAAGAAATTTTTCCTTAATTGATGCTAAAAAGGAGATTTCTCTCTATTTCGACAGCCCACAACCCTCGTTGAATACAGCTTTTTATGTTTTTTAGAAGAAGAAAAAAATCTTATATATATTATAATAATGTATTTTTTGTATCTGTTTTTAAGATTAAGCGACCGTCACGAAGTCTTAACACAATTTAAGGAGGCTATTTGCTTTCCACATGAGCAAAAATATCTATCTTTGTTGCGAAAAACACAAAAAGAGTAAAAAACAAGTGCAATATCTTATAATAACACTGCTTACACTGTTTTCTCCTACCATCGAGGAGTATGGTGACAGCGTGATGCTGCAAGGCATAGACATCGTTGCTTCCATAAAGCAAGATGACGACAGCAAAAGCCATGCACGTTCGTCGAGCCGATTTCCGCGCACGACAATAGAGAACCGCCACATCACCTCGCTGAAAGAGCTTACATCGCTGGCACCTAACTTTTACCAGCCCGACTATGGGTCGCGCATGACGTCGTCGATATACGTCAGAGGATTCGGGTCGCGCATCGACCAGCCCATCGTGGGTATGAACATCGACGAGATGCCCATAATGAACAAGAACAACTACGATTTTGAGCTGTTCGACATTTCTGAGGTGGAGATAATACGCGGTGCGCAAAGTACACTCTACGGCCGCAACACCGCCGGAGGAACTGTGAACATACAGACATTGTCGCCACTCAATTTCCAAGGAAAAAGATTTACCGCCGAGTATGGCAGTGCCGGCAGCATGCGTATAAAAGCATCGCACTACGCAGCCCCCACCGATAAGTTCGGATGGTCGGCAAGCGTGCACTACAACCACACCGACGGATTCTTTACCAACACCTACGACGGAGGTAAATGTGACAAGGGAGACAATTTCTCAGCACGTCTGCGACAGGTATTTAAGATTTCCGACAGATGGAACATCGACAACAGTCTGACGACAAGCTACACCGACGAGGGTGGCTATGCCTACCGTTTCTACGACAAAGAGAGTGGTATGCTGATGCCCGTAAACTACAACGACGCCTGCACCTATCGCCGCTTGAATATTGCCGACGGATTGACAGTAAAATACTCGCTTCCCAAAGTGATATTCTCGTCTACCACCGGCTATAGCTACACCGACGACCGCATGCGCATGGACAACGACTTTCTGCCCGAAGCCTACTTCACATTGGGACAGTACCAGCGCGAACACTCGCTGACACAAGAACTTGTGGCAAAGTCGAAAAACAATGGAGGTTTCGGTTGGCTGGGCGGTATCTTCGCATTCTACAAACACCAAAAGCTGAGCGCGCCTGTGCTATTTAAGGAACAGGGTATAAAGTCGCTGATACTCGAAAATGCCAACAAAGGGCTGCAAACTGCGCTCCCAGGCTCGGAACTGCAATTTGAAAGCGACAATTTCTTGATAAGCGACGACTTCACAACCCCCACCCTGGGCGCATCGCTCTATGCACAACTGAACTACGACTGCGAGCGATGGAATGTAACGGCAGGCATCAGAGCCGACGGCGAACAGTCGTCGATGAAGTATGACAGCCGCGCAGATATAAACTTCCGCCTGTACCCCAACATGACAGCCTATTTGCCACTGAGCACACACTTCAACGGCAAAGAGAAGCTGACCACCACCGAGATAATGCCCAAAGTGTCTATAAGCTACAAACACAGCAAAGGCAACGTGTATGCATCGGCGGCAAAAGGTTACAAGGCAGGAGGCTTCAACACACAACTCTTCTCGGACATATTGCAGAACCGCATGAAGAGCGACCTTATGCGACAGTTCGGAGTGACAATGGAAGGCAACACCGCCTACGACGACGCCTCTGCCACCACCTACCACCCCGAAGAGAGTTGGAACTACGAGATAGGCACACACCTGTCGCCCCTTGCCGACGGCAGTCTGAAGATTGACGCTGCAATATTCCTTATTGAATGTAAGAACCAGCAGCTGACAATTTTTCCCGAGGGCGCAACAGGCCGCATGATGTCCAACGCAGGAAAATCGCGCAGCTACGGAGGCGAGGTGAGCGCAAGCTACACAACGCAACGTCTGACAATCGAGGGCAGCTACGGATATGCCCACGCAACGTTCCGCAGCTACATAAGCGGCAAAAATGACTATTCGGGCAATTATCTGCCACTTGCACCGCGCGAAACAATGTCCGCCAACATAAGTTACCGCATACCCGCGCCCAAGAACTTTGCCAACCACCTGATACTCAACATCGGTTGGAACGGAGTGGGACGTATATATTGGAACGAGAGCAACACTCTGTCGCAAGCCTTCTACGGGTTGGCATCGGCATCACTCACGTGGGAGAAAGGCCATTGCGGAGCATCGGTGTGGGGCAAGAACCTGTTCAACGAGAAGTACAAAGCATTCTATTTTGAATCGCTGCAACACCCATTCTTCTCATTGGGCAAACCCCGACAAATAGGAATAACATTACATTATAATTTATAAAAAAGCGACAATGAAAAAATTTTTATTATTTCCACTTTTGGTCTTTATGACCGCGTTTATTGTACCCGCATGCTCGGGCGACGACGAAGAGATATTCCCCCCCGAAGGAGGTGATTCAACCGTAGTCAATGATACTATTGTAACAAATGACACAATCACTACTAATGCTACAAACGACTATTTGCATAGCAACGTGCCTATAAAATTCAAAGGTGGTGTGATTGTAAACGGCAATTACACACAAGAAAACATTGTTTTCGAAGCAATCTTCGATAGCACCTACAATAAGGTGACTATTAATATGAACGAGGTAAAATTTGCCGCACAGATGCCCTACCCGATGACTTTTACCCTGAAGGACATCACTTGCAAAAAACTAAACAAAAACTCGTTTGAGTTCAGTGGCGAGAACATCGTACCCATGATGGGCGTTGCACCTGTTCCAAATCGCACATTTACAACTATTGAGGGAAGCATAGGATACCATGTATTCGATTTTTCAGGTACACTCTCTATGGGTACAATCGTATTCCGTGGAAAAAGAGTTCTCCAATAAAAAGAGAACAAAAAAAGCCTAAAGGGTGTCTGTCTGTTGGCAGACACTCTTTTTTTTCATACATTTGCGACAATACAACATACTTTAAATAGCAGATACTATGAAAATAAACAAATGCCACACACTTCTACTGCTTGCCCTGACAGCCATAAGCCAACTATCGGCTCAAGTTGCAGTGTCGTGGGGAAGCATCGACAAGCGCTACCCTGTTGAGGTTACAGCAGAAATAAAGCCAATAAAGAATCCAACGCTCACAGCATGGAAAGGCGAGAGAGTGAACCTGCAGTTGGTGGTAACCAACACCGCCGAAGAGCAGGAGATTACCTACACATTCGGCGACCTCACCGACAAGAAAGGAAATAAAATCTCGGCCGACTACATCAAGGGAGGAATCGTGGAGCCTGTCATCGCCGACAGCTTCTCGGGTTGCAGCAATCACGAAATAGATGCTCATGGCACATTCCCTACCGCCGACCGCATAACAATGGCAAGCCCTGTAAAAATAGGCAATAACGCCATGCGTGGCCTGTGGATGACACTGCAAGTGCCCCGCGACATTGCAGTCGGAACATACAGCGGCAGTGTCACAGTGACAGCCGGCGACAAGAGCAGCGTACGCGAGTACAAGGTAAAGGTATTGGAGTCTATCCTGCCCGAGCCTAAAGAGTGGCGTTTCCACCTCGACCTGTGGCAAAACCCCTATGCCGTTGCCCGCATGCACAATGTAGAGCTGTGGTCGCCCGAACACTTCGAGGTGTTGCGCCCCTACATGGAGAAACTCGCCTCGGCAGGACAGAAGGGAATTACCGCCACACTCATCAACCGTCCCTGGAACGGACAGACCGAAGACCCATTCGGTAGCATGGTAACATGGATAAA
The DNA here is from genome assembly GCA_045661205.1 of Bacteroidaceae bacterium. Classification (GTDB taxonomy): domain Bacteria; phylum Bacteroidota; class Bacteroidia; order Bacteroidales; family Bacteroidaceae; genus HGM04593. The sequence goes on from JAZRFE010000052.1 coordinate 4,887, forward strand.
GCGCGCCGACGGCACATGGCTCTACGACTTCACGATATTCGACCGTTGGGTTGAGTTCATGCACAGCTGCGGCATAAGCAAAGAGATTACCTGCTTCTCGATGATTCCCTGGAAACTCTCTTTCCGCTACTACGACCAGGCAACCGACTGCCACAAAGAGATAAAATGTGCACCCGGACAGCCCGAATATGCCGAGTTTTGGGGCAACATGCTAAAGGCATTCAGCACCCACCTTGCCGAAAAAGGATGGCTCGACAAGACCTTCATCTCCATGGACGAACGCGCACTCAAGCAGATGCAGGCAGCCATAAAGGTGATACGCGACTATGCCCCCGGACTGAAAATATCTCTCGCCGGCTACTACCACCCCGAGATTGAGAGCGAGCTTTCGGACTACTGCGTAAACTACAACGGACACAAGAAGTTCCCCGACGGCGTGGTTGCGCGTCGCCGCAGCGAGGGCAAAGTATCAACCTACTACACATGCTGCTCGGCAAGATACCCCAACCTGTTCACTTTCAGCGACCCCGCCGACTGCGAATATGTTGCACTGCACTGTCTGCAAATTGACGTAGACGGTTATCTGCGATGGGCATACAACAGCTGGACAAAAGAGCCTGAGAAGGATGCACGTTTCCGCTCATGGCCCGCCGGTGACACACATGTGATATACCCCGGCAACACAAGTTCGGTACGTTGGGAGCGTCTGGTACAGGGTGTGCAATCGTTCGAGAAGTGGCACATAATGATGGAGGATGCAAAGGCACGCAACGACAAGAGCATGCAGCGCAGCCTCGAAAAGGTGAGAAAAATTCTCGACATACACAAAATCGCCGACGAGAGCGAAGAGATGACAGAAAATTTCCGCACACAGCTTAACAAACTGTCTGCGAACAAAAAATATTAATCACTCAAAAAGAGAAAAGCGATGATAAGATTAAACGTATTTATAAGCGTGAGCAGTGAGAACCGCGCCGCTTATCTGGAGATTGCAAAAGAGTTGGTAGCTGCGTCGCAGAAAGATGCAGGCTGTATTGCATACGACATTTTCGAGAGCAGCACACGCCCCGAAGTGTTGATGATATGCGAGACCTGGACCGACGATGCTGCTCTTGCCGCTCACGAGGCAGCCGAGCACTTCAAGGCACTTGTACCCAAACTCGCCGAGCTTGGCAAAATGAAGATTGAGCGTTTCGAGTTCTAACGTCTCAACAACAGGGGAAAAGAGGGCAGGCTCTTTTTGAAGCCTGCCCTCACTGTTTACATATTCAGAGACTAATCATCAAAAATATAGTTACATGATGTTAGTAACCACTATTTATTTCACAAAATATTGTGATTGCGCACAAACTGTTTTTATTCGTACCTTTGCAAACGTAAAATCTACACATTCATAACCAACTTGTATCAATATTTGAAAATGAGAATTTTTATCACTACGCTTATTCTCTCTTTCGTGGGGATATGTGCCACTTACTCTACCGGCAACAACCCCAATATAAAAAAAGGAGGATTCATTTCGGGACATGTTATTGAAAAGAACAGCGAAGAGAATATTCCCTTCGCCAATATATTTATTGAAGAGACCAAGCAGGGCACCACAAGCAACGAAGGCGGACATTTCGAGTTTAAGGATATGCGCCCCGGAAAATATACATTGCGCGTGTCGGCAATGGGCTACCGCACACAGTCAAAAGAGGTCATTGTGAACAAAGACTATGCGGCGGTGGTGCATTTTGAGCTTATAGAGGAGGCTCTGAAGATTGACGAGGTTGTAGTTTCGGCTAACCGCAACGAGGTGAGCCGCAGAGAGGCTCCTGTGGTGGTGAACATTGCAGGCCCCAAACTCATAGAGACTGTAAACTCCACCGACCTTGCAAAGACCCTCAACTATCTGCCGGGACTGCGCGTGGAGAACAACTGTCAGAACTGCGGATTCCCCCAGGTGAGGATAAACGGTCTCGAAGGACCTTATTCTCAGATTCTTATCAACAGCCGTCCTGTGGTGAGCGCGCTGAGCGGTGTTTATGGTCTTGAACAGATTCCTGTAAACATGATTGAACGCGTGGAGGTGGTGCGCGGAGGAGGCTCGGCTCTCTTTGGCGCGAATGCTGTGGGCGGAACAATAAACATCATCACCAAAGACCCTGTGAATAACTCGTTCCAGGTATCGAGCAATTTTGCAAACATGGGTGGCAGCGCATGGGAACAGTACATGGGTGCCAACACCTCGCTTGTGTCGAAGGACAATTCATACGGCATTGCCATCTACGAGAACTACCGCAACCGTAACGACTATGACTACGACGGCGACGGATTCTCTGAAATAGGCAAGTTGAACATGAACACTTTCGGGTTGCGCACATACTACCGCCCTACCCACACAAGCCGCATCAATCTTGAATATCACACTACCAACGAGACACGTCGCGGTGGTAATAAGTTCGACCTGCAACCCCACGAGGCGGACATCACCGAAATGACGAAACATATAATAAACAGCGGTGGAGTGTCGTACGACCAATCGTGGAACGACTACAAGCATAAGCTCTCGGTATATGGTTCGGTGCAGCACATCGACCGCGACAGCTACTATGGTGCTCAGCGCGACCCCAATGCCTACGGTAAGACCGATGACATCACTTGGGTGACAGGTGCCACATACACAGGAAACATGGAGAACTGTCTGTTTGCTCCCGCCGCATTCACAGGAGGCGTGGAGTATCAGGAGAATAGCCTGCACGATATTATGACCGGCTACAACCGCGACATGAAGCAGAATGTACGCATCGCCAGCATCTTTGTGCAGAACGAGTGGAACATGGATCTTTTCTCGCTACTCGTGGGCGCACGTATGGACAAGCACAACCTTATAGACAATCCCATTGCAAGCCCGCGTGTGAACCTGATGTACAAACCTAACGACAATTTTCAGGCACGACTCACCTACTCTACGGGATTCCGCGCACCACAGGCCTACGACGAGGACCTGCACGTGACAGCAGTAGGTGGCGAAGGTGTGCAGATAAGACTTGCCGAGGGGTTGAAAGAGGAACGCTCGAACAGCTTCAGCGGCTCTATCGACTACACCACAAAGTTGGGGCACTGGCAATCGAACATCCTGCTTGAGGGATTCTACACCGGACTGAGCGATGTGTTTGTGTTAGAAGATGTTGGAGTGAACGACGAGGGTTTTGTGATGAAGGAGCGTCGTAACGGTAGCGGTGCCAAGGTGTACGGCTTGAACTTAGAGACAAAATTTGCGCATGGAAAGGATGTTTCGGTGCAGCTGGGAGCTACGGCGCAGCGCAGCCGCTACAAGAACCCCGAGGTGTGGACCGAGGTGGATGGCGTGGAACTTACAACCAAACGTATGCCCCGCACCCCCGAACTTTATGCCTACCTGACGCTGACAACTTCGCCTTTCAATAATTTCGAGGCGTCGCTCTCGGGAACATATACAGGAGAGATGATTGTGCCCCACTACGCGGGATATATCGAGAAGGACAGAATGGAAAATACTCCCGACTTTTTCGACGTGAACCTGAAACTAAACTACACATTTGTGTTGCGCGACCACATAAAGCTGCAACTGAACACCGGCGTGCAGAATATCTTTGACAGTTTCCAGAAGGACCTTGACAAAGGGGAGTTCCGCGACTCGGGATATTTCTATGGCCCCACACAGCCACGCACCTTCTTTGTGGGTATGAAGATTATGAATTAAAAAGCCACAGTTGATATTTTCGGGCGTTGCTATTACGGTTGCAGCGCCCGTTTTTTATTCTTAAAGGAGAGGCGCAACAAGTAAAGGAGACAAAAAAAGCACCTTTCACACAAAAAGAGTGCTGTTTATTGGGTTGTTTGCAGATAATGAATTAAATTCGCGAGGTTTAAAAAGTACACCCCAAAAAAGAAAAACATACAAACATAAAAAAAATGACTCTTAAAAGAATTCTTGCGTTTCTCAGAAGAAGAGACGTTATCAAAACAATCATCGTTTCTCTTATTTCACTTATCATTTGGTGGCTTCCCACAAGCATTTTCGGCATTGAAGGACTTACAGTACTGCAACATCGTGTAATTGCTATTTTTGTGTTTGCCGCGCTCATGTGGATTACCGAGACTGTGCCCGCGTGGGTAACCTCGGTGCTGATTATAGTGATAATGCTATTAACGGTGTCGAACAGTGGTATCACCCCGCTTGTGAACTACATCCCCAAAGAGGAACTTGTGAGTTATAAATCAATCATGTACACATTTGCCGACCAGACGGTGATGCTGTTCCTCGGTGGCTTTGTACTTGCCATCGTTGCATCGAAGTATGGAGTGGATGTTACCCTTGCACGCGCACTGCTGAAGCCTTTCGGCACACGCCCAAGCACTGTATTGTTGGGCTTTTTGATGGTAACCGCATTCTTCTCTATGTTTGTGAGCAACACTGCAACAGCAGCTATGATGCTTGCATTCCTTACCCCTGTATTGAAGATGCTCCCCCCCGATGGCGGCGGCCGCATTTCACTTGCTCTTGCTATTCCCATCGGTGCTAACATCGGTGGTATTGCAACGCCCATCGGCACCCCTCCCAACGGTATTGCACTTGGTTATCTGAATGACATTGAGGGGCTGAACATGGGAATCACTTTCGGACAGTGGTTCATGGCTATGTTCCCGCTGATGCTCGCCATTGTGGTGCTCGCCTGGTTCATTCTGAAGACAATGTACCCCTTCAAAGCTAAGGAGATTAAGCTCGAAATTAAGGGTGGCGCACGCAACAATTGGCGCACCAATCTTATATATGTAACGTTTGCCGTAACCATTGCACTGTGGATGCTCGAGAAGCTGGTGGGAATGAATGCTTATGTTGTTGCGCTTATCCCCGTGGGTGTGTTCTGCGCAGCGGGCATATTCACCACTGACGACCTTAAAGAGATTGAGTGGAGCGTGCTGTGGATGGTTGCCGGAGGTTTTGCGCTGGGCGTGGGCATGGACAAGACAGGCCTTGCAAAGACCTTGGTAGAGGCTATTCCTTTCAACGAATGGCCCGTAATTGCGGTAATCATCGGTAGCGGATTGCTGTGCTGGGCGCTCTCTACATTTATTTCAAACTCGGCGGCTACAGCGCTGATGGTGCCTATCCTTGCTGCCGTAGGAAAGGGCATGGGTCCCTTGCTCGACGAGACAGGAGGCATAGGTACATTGCTCATCGGTATTGCTTTGTCGGCATCTTTTGCTATGGCACTGCCCGTTAGTACGCCGCCCAATGCCATTGCCTACTCGACAGGCCTTGTGACCTCGTCGCAGATGGCACGCGCCGGTATCATCGTGGGTGTTATTTCGCTTATCCTTGGTTATTCACTACTCTTCTTCTTAGGCACTTTGGGATATTTTGCATAAAAAACAATAGACACTATGAAAAAAAGTATTTTGACCATTGCTGCTGTGTGCCTTGCACTATGCGGCTTTGCACAAGAGAAAAAATTCACATTCAAGCCTTACGGTTTTGTGCGTAACTATGCTGCGTTCGACTCGCGAGCCAATTTAAGCAGCAATAGCGACCAGTTTAATATGATTCCGCAAGACGAGAAGCTCAACAGCTATGGCGACGACCTGAACGAAAAGCCCGATATTTTGTTGCTGAGCATCACCACACGCTTGGGACTGAACATCACAGGCCCTGAGTTCCTGGGTGCAAAGACTTCGGCTAAAATTGAATCGGACTTTGCAGGATTCGGTACAAGCAACACTGTGTTGCGCATTCGTCAGGCATACGCAAAGATGGATTGGGAGAAGGATAACCTGCTCGTTGGTCAGGCGTGGCACCCCATGATGGGCGACATGATGCCCGACGTGTTCAGCCTTGCAACAGGTGCGCCCTTCACACCCTTCAGCCGCTCGCCTCAGGTGCGTTACGACCGTCTCGCAGGCAACTTCAAACTGACAGCTACTGCACTCTATCAGTTCCAGTATCTGTCGTACGGCCCCGATGCAAACAATCTTGAGAAATCGACAACATCGTTCGACTATGCCCGCAAGGCTCTTATTCCCGAGCTTTACTTCCAGGCAATGTACAAGAAGGGTGATTTTATGGCCGGCGCAGGTGTGGACATTCTCACACTGAAACCCCGCACAGAGTACTCCGACCGTCTCGGCGAGAATGTTATTTCGAACCAACTTATCACAAGCATCACCCCCACAGCATTCTTTGCATACAAAGAGGGCAACTTCGGCATTAAAGGTCGCGTGACATACGCACAGAATGCATCGCACCTGAACATGCTCAGCGGCTTCGGTGTAACTAAGATGAAATATAATGGTGAAGTTGAATATGGAAGCCTCAAGAGCATCACAGGATGGATAGATGTTACATACAAGCAGCAGTTAAAAAAGGGTACACTCACCTACTGTCTCTTCGGTGGTTACGGAAAGAATCTCGGTTGCGAGGATGACTTTGTAAGCTCAAGCATGATGTATATACGCGGTTACAAGAACATCGATAACTTCTGGCGCGTATCGCCCAGCGTGCTCTACACACACAACGCAATGCAAATCGGTCTTGAATACGAGCCTACAACAGTAGGCTACGGCAAAATGAGAGCCGATGGCAGCGTGGAAAAAGAGCGTTCGGTTACAAACCACAGAATTTGCGCCCTGCTGAAATATAACTTCTAATAAAGTGTAATATACAAAGAAGGCAGAAACAGACGTTTCTGCCTTCTTTGTATATTATTTTTCGTGGTTCTTGCGATAGAGTTGCCACGTATTCACCGTGTTGTGCCAAATGCTGTAAAAACCGCCGGCAATGGATGTTACAGGTGTCAGGAAGGTGTAGGCAAGCCAAATGGCAAAGACTGTATTTTTCTGTCCTAAAGACTGTCCGCCGGCAATGGCATCGCCGTAACGACGACCCACATAGCGACCAAAGGCAAACTGCACCAAGCAGCAGACGAGAGACACAGCAGCAATGCCCATCTGCACATATATGGAAAGGTTGCTGTGCACAATGGATTTTACCGTCATGGCAATGGCAAGCGACAAGGCTACGAGCCACAGATAGAATGGCAGGTTGCGACATTTCTTCACCATGAATTCCTTGACAGAAGGAAGGAAACGACGCACCAGCGAGGCAGCCAGCAACGGAAAGAGCAGCAACGGAAACACTCTGCCCAGAATAAGCATGAACGATGAGAAAAAGTCCATTCCCTCAACGGGGTGGGCAATCGTCAGAAAGAGCGGTGCCACAAGTGCCACTGCAAAATTCATGGTGATGGTGTATGTGAGCAGTGCTGCGGCACTACCACCCAAGCGAGCAGTGATTACTGCCGCCGCAGTAGCTGTGGGGCATATAAGACATAGCATGAATGACTCTACAAGCACACGCAACGAAGGGGTGAGTGGCGTAAAGGCTGCCACCAACGAGAAGAGTATGAAACTGACAAGCTGAAAGGCAAGCAGTATGAAGTGCCATCGCTCGAAGCGCAAGTCGCGGAAACTTATCTTGCAGAATGTCACGAAGAGCATTGAGAAGATAAGTGCCGGCTGCATGTAGCTGATAATTTCGTTTGCAACGGCGTGTGTGTCGTCGAAAAAGGGGATGTTTACGTATATGAAATATGCGGCGACACCTCCGAGCATTGCTATGGGGAGTGACCAGTCTTTTAGAAATGAGAAAAATTTCATCGTGCTTATTTTTTTGCAAAGTTACTAAAAAATACAGCGTAGTCAAAACAACCATCAATTCCTCGCAAAAGCTGATAAAAACTTTGAGGTTGCCAATTTGGCAACCTCAAAATACGCTACTTATCATAATTCTCTTTCAAATATTGCAAGCCCTGCCTGTATCCCTCGAAACCAAGCCCGCAGATAGTGCGCTGAGCATAAAGAGATACATAAGAGAACTGCCTGAAAGCCTCGCGAGTGGAAATATCAGTGAGATGTACCTCCACCGTCGGCAGAGCCACCGCCTTGAGAGCATCGAGAATAGCCACACTCGTGTGAGTATAAGCCGCCGGGTTGATGAGAATTGCATCCATGCGATTGTAAGCCCCCTGAATGGCATCTACAATGACTCCCTCGTGGTTGGACTGGAAAAGCTCTACCTCGATGCCCAGCTCCTGCGCACTTGCGCGGATGAACTCTTGCAGAGCCGCAAAGTTCTGCGAGCCATAGAGAGCCGGTTCGCGCAACCCCAGCATATTGAGATTAGGTCCGTTTATTACAAGTACTTTCATAGTGGTTTATATTATTTCGGCATAAGTACCAAAGTATTTGAACTGCTCGCCACAGTTGTTTAGTTCGCACATCACTGAAAGAAATTCGGGGCTGAACACAGATGCCTCGATGTCGAAGTAGAAGCGATACTCAAATTCGCGCTCGGGTATCTGGCGACTCTCGAGTTTAACAAGATTCACACCCGTTGCGTTGAAACGAGAAAGGATGCGGAAGAGTGTGCCGGGGCGGTTGGGAATGAGCATCATGATGCTTGTACGGTTGGCACCCGAATATATCTGCGGTTTTTTGGAGATGCAGATGAAGCGTGTGTAGTTGTTGTCGCGGTTCTGAACAGCACTCTTTAACACCTGCAACTGATAAAGCTCGGCGCAGAGACGTGACGAGAGCGATGCTTTTGTCTTATCCTCGGACTCTGCCACCATGCGTGCAGCCTCGGCGGTGTTCTCTACGGGGATTATGCGCACGTTTTTGAGAGAGGAGAGGAACTCGGAACACTGGCTGATTGCCTGCTGATGGGAATATATCTCTCGTATATCCTCGAGCTTAGCACCTGGCTGCACCAGAAGAGAGTGGTCTATTTTGAGACGTACGCTGCGCACAATACTCAGGTTGTGCTCGCCCAAAAGGTCATAGATGGCATTTACCGAGCCTGCGAGAGAGTTCTCGATAGGCAGCACTCCATACTCGCAAAGCCCCGAATCGACTGCGCTGAATACGTTTCTGAAGCCACTCACAAACACCATTTCGGGGAGGTCGAAGAGACGCTCGGCTGCAAGGTGAGCATAGGCACCCTCGCAACCGGCACAGGCTACCGACGCGCGCTTGGGGAAAGGCATGGGGGGCTTGGATGTCATCTCCATTATCTGCTTGAAGAACTCTTCGTCTTGTGAGAGCATTTTTGTCTGATACGACTCGCTGAGGTCGAATATCGTGCGGTAGAGCGAGCGACCGTAACCCTCGAACTCGGGGCCCAACTGCTTGGAAATATTCTGAAGCACAGCTCGTGCACGTGAGGGGTGGTAGACCACCATATTATTTGCCTTCTTATATAATGCAATATCTGTCACGACCTGCATTCTTTCGGCGAAAAGACGACACATTTCGCTGTCGATGCTATCAATCTTATTGCGTAACTCGTCTAAGTTCATAGTTTTGTTTATTTGAATTTATATATTATCTGCCTTGCCACCGAGAGCTGCAAAATCGTCGAAAAAGAGGGGGTAGGACTTTGCTACGCACTCGGCACCGTTTATTACTGTGGCACCACGTGCAATGGTTGAAAGTATCGCCGCGGACATTGCTATTCGGTGATCGCCGAAACTGTCTACCGGCTCGGTTACCACAGCCTCACCACCTGTTACCGCGTATGTATCCTCGCCTATCTCCGAGGAGATTCCGAAGGCACGCAACAGTGTCTGCATGGCTGCCAGACGGTCGCTCTCTTTGTAGCGCAGACGCCCCACGTGAGTGAAGAGCGTTGTTCCTTGCGCGGCGGCAGCAGCCACCGCGAGGATGGGTACAAGGTCGGGGGTATCGACACAATCGAGTTCTGTACCACGCAACTGCGATGGGTGAGCAACGATTCCCTCGTCGGTGAAACGTATGTCGGCACCCATACGGCGAAGATGCTCCACAATGTAGCGGTCGCCCTGCAACGATTGGGGGTTCATTCCGCACACTGTCACAGGGTTGCGTCCTATGACACCTGCCACCATCCAAAAGGCTGCTGCCGACCAGTCGCCCTCGACACGCAACCCTGCGGGAACGCTGTATTTCTGCGGAGCAGGAATATAGAAACCACCCTCACGCTGTGCGACGGTGATTCCCGAAAGATGCAGAGCGTCGAGGGTCATACCCACATACGACGCACTTGTAAGCTCGCCAATAACATTGAGATTGCTGGGCGAAGAGAGCAGGGGCAATGCAAAGAGCAGTCCTGTGAAATATTGCGAGGAGATGTCTCCGGCAAGCGAGTAGTCGCCACCGGTAAGCTGTCCTTTACAAGTGAGAGGAAGGTGAGCATCGCTGCGGTGCTCAACAATTTCAACGCCATGCGCAGTAAGAGCCTCGCAGAGGGGTTGCATGGGGCGTTGGGGCAGTTTGCCTTTACCTGTGAGGGTGGCATCGGCACCCAAAGCCGCAGCTATCGGCAACAGGAAACGCAGTGTGGAACCACTCTCGCCGCAGGGCAGTTCGCTACCCTTGCAGCGTTTTACGGGCACTACGTCAAACACTCCGTCGGAATATTTTATCGTTGCTCCCAATGCGTTAAGGGAGTCCATGGTTGCATAAAGGTCGTCGTTGAGAGTGTCGCATGCAACCTTTGAGGGAGTTTCGGCAAGTGCTGCACAGATGAGCAGACGATGGGCCTGTGATTTTGACGGAGGAGGCGTCACCGCGCCCGACAATATTCCTGAAACTCTTTTATCCATAGTCTAAAGTATCTGTTTCAGTTTCACAAGCACCTCGTCGACGGGCATCGTCACAAGGTCGCAGTTGCCTATTGCTCGCGGCAGCACAAGCGTCAGGTTGCCTCCGCGACGTTTCTTGTCGGAGAGAATAACATCGAAGAGCTGCTCGGCTGTGTAGGGGCATTCGAGATTGAAATTGTAACGCCCAAGCAGAACTGTAAGCTCTTTCTCGATGTCGGCGAGACCGCACAAGGGGGCAAATTTCGCGGCAATGACCATGCCTTTTGCCACAGCCGCACCGTGAGAGACTGTGAAGTTGCTCAGTTTCTCGATGGCATGGCCGAATGTGTGACCGAAGTTGAGCAGACCACGTTTACCATTGTCAAACTCATCTTCTTGCACAACGTCGCGCTTTATCTCCACGCATCGCGCAACGACCTCTATTCTATTGAAAGGAGGTGTTTGCAACTTTTCGTAGAGCGCGGCATCGAGTATCACTCCATATTTTATAACCTCGGCACAACCGTCGCGGTAAATATCAGCCGAGAGGGTATCCATGAGCTGTGTGTCGCAGCACACCAGGCGGGGTTGATAGAAGGCTCCCACAAGATTTTTTCCCGCAGGAATGTCTATCGCTGTTTTTCCGCCCACCGAGCTGTCTACTGCTGCAAGCAGAGTTGTGGGCACCTGTATGTATGCTATTCCACGCAGATAGAGCGAAGCTGATAGGCCTCCGAGGTCGCCCACAACTCCACCGCCAAAGGCAATGAGGGCGTCGCTGCGTGTGAGCCTGTTCTCGGCCATGAAGTTGAGAAAAGCAAGCATATTCTCGGCAGACTTCGATTCCTCGCCCGCCGGGATTACATATTTGCACACATCGTATCCGGCAACGGAGAGTTCCGATACTATTTTGTCGCCATAGAGGGCATTGACGTTGCTGTCGGTGAGCAATGCTAAACGGCACTCGCCCAACAGTTCGCGCACGTAATCTCCCAAACAGGAGAGTGCACCGTCGCCTATTATAATGTCGTAGCTGCTCGAAGCATCTACATGTATTTTTTTGTATGAAGTTAATTGTGTCATCCTTCGGATTGTTCTTTTGCAATACGTCCTTCGCGAAGCAGACTGCACAGTGTCTGTGCATCGTCGTTAGCGATAGCCTCGCGATATTGCTGCAAAGAGTTAATTATTATGTCAAGCTCGCCGAGCAACGGTTTTTTGTTATCGAGGAAAAGTTCTGTCCACATATTTTCGTTGAGACGAGCCACCCTTGTGAGATCGCGGAAACTGCCGGCACTGTAGCCATGATGTTTCTGCGCCGAGGGGCTTTTCACAAAAGCGTTGGAGACCACATGACACAGTTGCGAGGTATATGCTATCATCTCGTCGTGATGTTCGGCTGTCGTCACCACCAACTGCTTGAAATCCAAAGGCGCAAGTGCCTCTTTCACTCTTTCGAGCAGTGCCATGTCGTCGTACACCGGTGGAACTATTATCATCGATGCGCCGTTGAAAAGCGTTGCGCGTGCATGCTTGAAACCCGAGTATTGCAAACCAGCCATGGGATGACCGCCGACAAACGTAAAGCCGTAACGGGCAGCCGCCTCGAAGCCTGCGCGACAAATGTCCTGTTTGACGCCGCAAAAATCCATCACAAGCACAGAACTTGGAATTGCCGGAGCATTCTCGGCAAGATAATTTACCATCGCCTTGGGTGTTGCCGCAAGGATTATAAGGTCGCAAAGAGGGTATCGCTCGGGGGAAAGCACATCGTCGATAACTCCACTGAGCTTTGCATATCCCAAAATAGTAGAATCTGTGTCGAAGCCGTACACAACGTGTCCGACAGCCTTATAGGCCATCGCAACGGAACCACCTATAAGGCCTAAGCCTACTACACCTATTTTCATGGCTCTACTTTGTGAGGAACTCACGCAACGCCTGAACATTCTTTGCTACATCGGCAAATTGCTCGGGAGTGAGCGACTGTGCACCGTCGCACAATGCACATGCGGGGTTGTTGTGAACCTCGATGATGAGGGCATCGGCTCCGGCAACGGTTGCTGCACAAGCCATAGGTTTTACGAGGCTTGCAACGCCTGTTGCATGGCTGGGGTCTACGACCACAGGAAGGTGGGTAAGTTTGTGAAGCATGGGCACCGAAGCAAGGTCGAGAACATTACGTGTGTAGGTGTCGAAACTGCGGATACCGCGCTCGCACAACATTACATTCTCATTACCCTCGGCAAGAATATACTCGGCACTCATGAGGAACTCTTTGAGAGTAGCCGCAAGACCACGTTTGAGAAGGATGGGT
>JAZRFE010000053.1:0-14657 GCA_045661205.1 Bacteroidaceae bacterium
CAAATAGCGCAAACTTTTTTCCAAAACAGGCCAAAATTAAAACATTTTTTAATAAAAACAGAAATTTCTTTGGAATTATAAAAATATTAAAATACTTTTGCGCTCAGAAAATTCAAACATGAACAAAGGTATTATAAATAAGTATTGGTGGCGTCGCTTACAACTCATAAAGTCGTAAGTCGCAAGCCTATGTGTCCGAACAAAACAAACACATAATAAAATCCAAAGAGCTGTCGCACTTACGACAGCTCTTTTTAATTACGTAAAAAGAACAAATAAAATAAGACAATCATGAAAAATTATCAAGTAAACGACGAGGGCTTCTATGGCGAATATGGCGGTGCTTATATTCCCGACAATTTAAAACCCTGCGTCGAAGAGCTTAAAAGCAAATATGTTGAGATATTAAACAGCGAGAGTTTCAAAGAGGAGTTTGCCATTCTGCTTCGCGACTTTGTTGGTCGCCCCTCGCCCCTCTACTTCGCGAAGAACCTAAGCAAAAAACATGGTTGCAAAATATACCTCAAACGCGAGGACCTCAACCACACAGGCGCACACAAGATAAACAACGCTATCGGCCAAGTGCTGCTTGCCAAAAAGATGGGCAAGACACGTATCATTGCCGAGACAGGCGCAGGACAGCATGGTGTTGCCACAGCAACCGTCTGTGCACTGATGAACCTCGACTGCACCATCTACATGGGCAAGACCGACATTGAGCGTCAGCATGTAAATGTAGAAAAGATGAAGATGCTCGGCGCAAAGGTGCAAGCAGTAACCGACGGCAGCATGACACTGAGCGATGCTGTAGACGCAGCCATTAACGATTGGTGCGAAAACTCGGCCGACACCTTTTATATAATAGGCTCAACAGTAGGCCCCCACCCCTACCCCGACCTCGTAGCACGTCTGCAATCGGTCATCAGCGAAGAGATAAAAAAACAGCTGCCCGTACACGAAGGCCGCGAATATCCCGACTATCTCATCGCATGTATCGGTGGTGGCAGCAACGCAGCAGGAACCGTCTACCACTACCTCCACGACGAGCGCGTGAAAATTGTTCTCGCCGAGGCAGGTGGCAAAGGCACCGAGACAGGAATGTCGGCAGCGACAATCAAGTTAGGAAAAGAGGGAGTTATTCATGGCTTCAAAACTCTCGTAATACAAAACGAAGACGGAAGCATCAAAGAGCCCTACTCTATCAGCGCAGGTCTCGACTATCCCGGCATCGGCCCCATGCACGCAAACCTCGCTCAGCAGAACCGCGCAACGGTATTTGCCATTAACGATGACGAAGCAATAAAAGCCGCATTCGAACTTACACGCATGGAGGGAATCATCCCCGCACTTGAATCGTCACACGCCCTTGCAGCACTCGACAAGATAGAGTTTAAACCCGACGATGTAGTGGTACTCACCCTCTCGGGACGAGGCGATAAGGACATACACACCTACCTTGAATATAGATAACAAAAAATGAGATGGAAATTCGTTTGAATTTCCATCTCATTTTTTTATAGCGAGCAATCGTTACTTGCTGTTCTCTACACCAATCGCGAGAGCCTTTTTGTTCATCTCTACAATCTCGGCACCCTTAGATGCAAACACTGTTGCAACAGCATTCTCGAGCAATGTAATGTCAAGACCGAGAGCCTTTGACGCTGCACCCAATAGAATCATGTTTCCACTCTTCTTCATATTGTTCTCGGCAGCCAAGCCCTCAACATCTACCAACACCACATTGGGATACTTTGCAAGCTCCTCTTTCAGTGCCTCAGCCTCGGGATAATTAGGAATATTCGCGAAGATATTCGACGAAGTGATTATCCATCCCTTCTCCGAGAGATAAGGAGTATAACGCAAAGCCTCCATAGGCTCCAAAGAGATAATCACATCAGCTGTACCTTCAGCAATCAAGTCACAGTAAATAGGGTTAGAGGAGATTCTAAGGCTCGACTCAACACTACCACCTCTCTGACTCATGCCATGTACCTCGGCCTGTTTGATGTACAAGCCCTCGTTCATTACAGCCTCACCAATGATGGTGGCAATAGAGAGAATACCCTGTCCGCCTACTCCGGCAAGAATTATATCAGTTTTCATGCTTTATTTGCTCTTTTTTGTTTCAACTTACGGTTCATCACCTGAATACACTCACGACGGGGGATAATCACCGACACACCCTTATACTCAATCTCCTCGCGGATGATGTTGCAAAGTTCCTCGTGGTTCTTGGGAATGGGCAACATCACTCTCAAGTGCTCGGGCTCAACACCCAAGCCCAGACAGATAGACTCGATGCGGCCTGTACCTGCCGAATCCTGACCACCTGTCATACCAGTTGTAAGGTTGTCCGAAATAACCACAGTGATAGATGCCTTGCTATTGATAGCATCAAGCAAACCGGTCATTCCCGAGTGAGTAAATGTAGAGTCGCCGATTACTGCGATAGCAGGGAAAAGACCCGAGTCGGCAGCACCCTTAGCCATAGTGATTGAAGCACCCATGTCCACGCACGAAGATATTGTACGGAAGGGAGGCAACGCACCAAGAGTGTAGCAACCAATGTCGCTGAACACCTTAGCATTGGGATACTCTTTGATAACATCGTTAAGTGCAGTATATACGTCGCGGTGGCTGCAACCCTGACACAATGCAGGGGGACGAGGCATCACCATTTCGCTTTTCACATATACCTTCTCACAAGGCAAGCCAAAAGCAGCCTTCACCGAGTCGGGAGTAAGCTCACCGGTGCGGTTCACATCGCCTGTCAAGCGACCTTTCACCTTGTCGGCACCAAGCACACCGCCGATAAGCTCTTCAACAATAGGCTGACCCTCCTCGAGAACAAGAATCTCGTCGCAAGCCTCGGCAAGCCCCTTAATCATCTGTTTGGGAAGGGGGTACTGTGTTATCTTGAGCACAGGGAAGGGAACACCCTCGGGGAATGTCTCCATCAGATAGTTGTAAGCAATACCGCAGGTTACAACACCCTTCTCGTAGCGTTTACCGGCCTCAGGGAATGTAAGTGAGTTATACTGCGACTCGCATGCCATCTTCTCGAGAACCTGCTGCTGAGCAATAACCTCTTTATTACGACGGGTAGCAATTGCAGGAAGCAACACCCAGTTTGCAGGAGTCTTGGGGAATGCAAGTTCGTTCTGCGCGTTGGGAGTCTCGTCAATCTCGACAGCAGCACGCGAGTGAGCCATACGAGTAGTTACTCTCATCATCACAGGCAAGCCCTGCTGCTCTGAAAGCTCGAAAGCATACTTCATCATATCGTATGCCTCCTGCTGGTTCGAAGGCTCCAATGAAGGAATCATCGCAAACTTAGCATAGAAACGTGAATCCTGCTCGTTCTGCGAAGAGTGCATAGAGGGGTCGTCAGCAACAAGCACTACGATACCACCGTTCACACCTGTCATTGCAGAGTTCACAAAGGGGTCTGCACAAACGTTCAAACCCACATGCTTCATACACACCAACGCACGTTTACCTACATACGAAACACCCAAAGCCGCCTCCATAGCAGTCTTCTCATTTGTACACCAACGCGAGTGAATTCCTCTCTCCTTAGTGATGGGAGAAGCCTGAATAAACTCGGTAATCTCTGTCGAAGGAGTACCGGGATAAGCATAAACACCGCTTATACCAGCATTAAGCGCACCCAAGGCAATAGCCTGGTCTCCTAATAATAACTTTTTCAATGTTCTTTATTTTTAAATTAATAGAATATTCATCATTCAATCAAAAGAGGGAACGATTCCTCAAATTAGTCATCATCTCCCAATTCAGTTCAACAGTGGTGATACCCTGACAACGCGAACGACATTTGCCCACCGTTTCGCCATAAGGGTTAATGATAACACTGTGACCGCAATAGTCACCGAAATCATCGACACCCACACGATTGGACGCAGCAACATAACACATATTCTCTATCGCACGCGCTCTTATCAAAGTATCCCATGCAAGCATTCTGCTGGTGGGGAAAGCAGCCGACACCAACAAAATATCATACTCGTTCCTATTGTACAAGAAAACAGGGAAACGAATGTCATAACAAATGGCCGGTCTTATGCGTGCTCCGCGAAATTCCCAAATAACCTTGTCCTTTCCGGGAGTATATATCTTGTCCTCGCCACTGTAAATAAAAAGGTTACATTTATCGTAATGCTCCACCACTCCGTCGGGGCGAACAAAATACATACGGTTATAATATCTTCCCTCATCATCTACAGTCATCACACTGCCCGCAAATGCCGCATCATATTTTGCAGCCCAAACGCGCATTCTTTCAACAGTCTCGCCATTGACACGCTCGGCCATCCCTTTGGGATTCAGGCTGAAACCCGTAGAACACATCTCCGGGAAAAGATATATATCCGACTTTGGAGCACCGGCAACCAACTTCTCCATCTGACGAAGGTTGGCTGTCACGTCATTCCAAATAATATTTTGCTGAACAACTGTTATTTTCATTTCGTTAAAAAGATATTATCGCATGGCGTCAAAAAAGGCATTTTCATAGTTATTCTCACTACGAAAATATCAGTTTGCAAATTTAGAAAAACTTTCGATAAAAAGCATGAACTTATTTAAAAATGTATTACCTTTGCAATGCTTTTCGGAGCTCAGACGAGAAAAAAAGGAAAGATGCCAGAGTGATCGAATGGACCGGACTCGAAATCCGGCGTACGGTTCTACCGTACCGTGGGTTTGAATCCCACTCTTTCCGCAATAGAGGACAAGTACAAACCCACGGTACGAGTCTTCATTTTTTTTACGGGTTTGAATCCCACTCTTTCCGCAATAAAAGTGCAAAAAGGATAACCAAGTTTACTTGAGTGAAACTTTTTGCACTTTTATTGCAAGGACGCCCGCGGCAGCGGCGGGATCGCAAGGCCAATCCCACTCAACACCACTTTTATTGCAAGGACACCCGTGGCAGCGGCGGGATCGCAAGGCCAATCCCACTCTTTCCGCAATGTCAATCCCACTCAAACCTCACTACCATTTCACAATTACCAAAATTCATTTATCTTTGTCGTTGAAAAAAGTAACACCATGCAAACACAAACTTTCAAAGACAAAGTAGCAATAGTCACAGGCGGAGCACGCGGAATAGGCAAATGCATAGCAGAGCAATTCCTCGCCCAAGGTGCACACGTCTACGTGATAGACAAAGAAAACGGCGAACATTTTGTAGGAGACATATCCAACAAAGATACATTAGAATCCTTTGCAGCCGAAATACTATCCAAACACGAAAAAATAGACTACATCATCAACAATGCACTGCCATTGATGAAAGG
This sequence comes from Bacteroidaceae bacterium, assembly GCA_045661205.1. Lineage (GTDB taxonomy): Bacteria > Bacteroidota > Bacteroidia > Bacteroidales > Bacteroidaceae > HGM04593. The sequence continues at coordinate 5,319 of JAZRFE010000053.1, forward strand.
CATCGACGAATGCACCTACGAAGAGTTCCAATATGCTTTAAGCGTGGGAGTTACCGCGCCATTCTACCTGGTTAAACTCATGAAACCCCACTTAGCCGAAGGAGCTTCCATTGTAAACATCTCCTCGTCGCGCGACCGAATGAGCCAGCCACAAACCGAGAGCTACACAGCAGCCAAAGGAGGCATTGCAGCACTCACCCACTCGCTGGCAGTGAGCCTCGCCGGAAAGGCAAGAGTAAACTCCATCTCACCTGGGTGGATAGATACCACCGGAACCGTTTACGAAGGGCCCGATGCCACACAGCAACCCGCCGGACGCGTGGGCAACCCCATGGACATCGCCAACATGGTAACGTTCCTTTGCTCAGAGAAAGCAGGATTCATCACAGGCGAAAACATTTGCATCGACGGCGGCATGACCAAACAAATGATATATCATGGCGACTGCGGATGGCAGCTCGAAACAGAGTAAACAATCATGACAGCACCCAAGATAGACACATCGAGTAAAGAAGAACGACGAGAATACATTCTCGAAGCATGGAAATGCCTTAACGACTGCGAAACATGTGGTAAATGTCGCATACTAAAAGGCAAAAATGCCGAAAAACTTTACAACGACTACATAGATGGCAAACGCGAATACATTGACATCACATTAGAAATAAGAAACAGTAACTATTAAATTTCAATCATGGAGACAAAAGAATAGTGTCGCCCATTCACTGCAAATTGAAGCCGGCAAAGTAAATACAATCACAATAATACAATTACATGCGGTAGCTACATTGCTACCGCTGTTTTTTATAGCACAAGGTCGTAAAACCCATACAGCATACAACGGAAAACTATTGATTCACAGCTATATTTTTCAACATCAAATAGCAGTAAATTTTACACATAAAATAATAACAAATTTAACTGAATTTACAAAACATTATATAAAAAAAATCATTTTTATCGAAGTTTGTTCAATAATAAAACTTTTTGTTATAATTTTGTAGACAATACAATCTATATTACCATGAAAGAACAGTTGGAATCTCTCAATTCCGTAACCATAAATTTTGGGGAAGGGGGCATGGCGATAGTGAACATCATTCTCGCCTTTGTAATGTTTGGAGTAGCGTTGGGCATTAAGCCTCGAACCATAAAGGAGAACATCAAAAATCCTAAACCCATCGCGGTAGGATTACTGTTACAATGGCTGGCACTCCCCGCCATAACATTTGCAATAGTACTGGCATTAAGTCCGTTTATCACGCCGATGATAGCACTCGGAATGATACTCGTGGCATCGTGTCCGGGAGGAAACATCTCAAATTTCCTGTCATCCCTCTCAAAAGGTAACATTGTGCTATCCGTCTCACTGACAGCAATCACCACAACCTTCTCCCCCATCATCACCCCCATCAATTTCTTTATATGGGGTTCGCTTTACACATATTTTATAAGCATCAAGAACGACATCCCCGAGCTTGTAATCCCATTCTTCCCCATGCTCGAGCAGATAGTGTTACTGCTGGGACTACCGATTATATTGGGACTTCTCTTTGCGCACTACTTCCCATCGGCAACTAAAAAGATTATCAAGCCCTTACAGGGAATATCCATCCTTTTGTTTGTAGGCATGGTTGTTGTATCTTTCGCGCAGAACTTCCAAATTTTCATCGACAACATTTTTTACGTATTCTTCATAGTGATGCTACACAATGCAGCAGCGCTCGCAACAGGATATTATGGTGGCAAGCTGGCAAAAGCCCCCGAGAGCGACATCAGATCAATGACCATTGAAACAGGTATTCAAAACTCGGGACTCGGACTGATACTCCTATTCAACCAGGCTATTTTCCCGCCCGAGACATGGCACGGACACTATGGTGGAATGCTATTCATCACAGCATGGTGGGGAATATGGCACATCATTTCAGGACTCGCCATCGCATTTTATTTCCGTAGAAAATGTTAATTATGAACAAGAAGAGAATCAAAAAAATACAGGATAACGACAGAGCCTACAACTTTCTATATAAATATGTAAGATTCGTAGTCAACCAATCATACAGCAGCATCGTTCACGTGGGGAAAGAGAATATTCCCACCGACGGAGCAATAATTTTTGCTCCCAACCACACAAACACTCTGATGGATGCTCTTGTAACATTGTGCATAGACAAAAAGCCTAAGGTATTTGTTGCTCGTGCCGACATCTTCAAGAACCGTCGACTCGCCAAGATTCTCACCTTCCTGAAGATAATGCCTATCATGCGCCAGCGTGACGGAATCAGTGCTGTCAAAAAAAACCAGGAGATAATAGACAAATCGGTAGATGTTCTTAAGGACAAGATACCCTTCTGCATATTCCCCGAAGGCACACACCAAGCAAAATACTCGGCCCTCCCCCTCTCTAAAGGAATATTCAGAATTGCGTTCCAGGCTCACGAGCAGATGCCCGATGTTCCTCTGTACATTGTACCCGTAGGAATAAGATACGGCAACCTCTTCAGGTTCCGTTCCACAATTCATATAAAATTCGGCACCCCCATCAACGTCGGAAAATTCATAGCCGAAAACAACGACCTCACACAGCAGGAGCAGATGAACCAAATCAAAGAGTCGCTCACCAAAAACCTGACCGAAGCAATATTCTACATACCCAACGACGAAGAATACAACGCAAAATACGAGATATGCAATGCCCTGGAAGAGCTCGAAATAAAGCAACTCTCAAAGGATAAAAACAACAGAGGGAAACATCGTCTCGAAATGCAGTTCAGCGCAAACAACAACACCTTGAAGCGCATCGACGAGCTGAAAACAAACAACCCCGAAAAAGCAAAGAAAATCCTGGAGCTTGGAAACGAAGCATACAAAATACGCAAAGCCAAAGACATAGACACAGAGTCGGTTGCTACCACAAAACCATTGGCCTCACGTGCTGCGAGAACAGTACTTACGCTTGCTACACTACCTTACAGCGTGCCCGCATCGCTCCTTGCAAGTCCCATAGCACTGCTGTGTGAATACCTTTTCACACAGCTCAAAGATCGTGCATTCCGAAATTCACTAAGATTCATTATGAATCTCTTTGTATGGCCACTGCTGGTGATAATATATTCGGCCATAGCATTCTGTTTGCTCCCCTGGCAATGGGCACTCACAGCATCACTGCTCACAATTCCTGCCCCCATTGTTGCACACGAGCTATGGAAATCAGTAAGACTCTTGATATCTGACACCAAACTCATGCGAGAAAAAAAGCTTAAAGATATATACTCACAAATAAGAGAGATAATCAACTATTAAGAAGTGTTATTTTGCCTACCTGTTATTAAAAGCAACAAATTCTTAATATAACAGGGAGAGCAGAATAGTGAAGTGAACCCCAAAAGTTAGACAAAAAACTTTTGGGGTTCACTTCATTTCGTGGTTGTTATAACTTAGCAGCTGTGAATATACCCGACAACGTAACCGAAATAGGCGAAGGTGCATTTCAAAGTTGCAAAAGCATAAAATCTATAACAATCCCCGAAGGAGTTACCCAAATTAACTCTTTTGCATTCTCATATTGTGAAAATCTGACATCCGTAACTTTACCCAACAGCCTCAAGAGTATTGGTTATGGTGCCTTTGAGGCTTGTGTTGGTTTGTCATCCATTTCAATACCTGCAAGCGTAACTGACATAAACAATTATGCATTCAGGGACTGTACCAATCTTAAGGATATTAAATAATATATAAAACAATCACATATCCCTGAAAACATCAGCGGCGAGCATTGCTCGCCGCTGATGTTGTTTAATTAGAACAAATAATTGAATCCGATATTATTCCATAGCTTCTCGCCATCACGTTTGTCGAGCGCCTTTGCCATCTCTACCGAAATCACAAAATTGCGGTTCATCACCACCTTCAGACCACAACCAAGCGTTGCATGCAGATTTTCATTGTCACCCGAATAGAAGGGATTAACAGGGCATTCGGGATAGATATTGTAAGCAGCCTTCTGTTCGTCAAGACGATAAGATTGAATTGTACGGCCCATATCGAAGAAGGGGTTCAACGCAAGATAGAAATTCTGATTGATGAAACGGAAATTCACAAATCGCCAACGCAACTCAGCATTCAACCAAGCCATGCCATTACCCACAACACCATTGCGGTTGATACCACGCACCGAAGCATTGCCACCTAACCCCTCGGTGTACACCTTACGGAAGAAAAGTGTATTCAGGTTATTAATGAAATAATAAGGTATCTCGCCCGTAATATTTGTCTGAACGCCCAAACGATAAGCAAATGTGAGGCGATCTTTCACCACAGGTACATAATGGCTGCCGACAAAAGTAAATCCTAAGTTGCTATAACCGTCACGGTCTATGATGTCCGGTGCACCCACAAGCGTAGCCTCAATGTTCACACCACTCGTAGGGTCACTATCGTGGTTGCGTGTGTCATACACCAATCCTGCCTTAAAGTGCATCACATTGCCTCCGCGAGCCTCATCCTCACGAATCAAGCCCGCCTTACAGTAAAGGTCATACAATGTAGTTTGGTCTTTGTACTCATCGAGCTTCACATTATCGGTACTGATGTTATAATAGCCGAAGCCAGCAGCCCAATGCAAATTGCCAACAATACGTCGCTGCATGCTGAGCACAAAACGGAATTGGTTACGGCTCATCCAGTTCAATGCCGAAGTCTCGTCATTCACCAACCCTATACCATCGGCATAGAAAGGCGAAGCATAACCATTATAACCATAGAAATCAAATTTCTTGGCACTGAAATATGCACAGTCGAAGAACAATTTTCCATCAGGGATAAGAGTCTTGAAATCGCCATAACAACGCAACAACGACGACCCACCGGTATAAGTTGAAGCCTCAAGATTCACTTTATAATTATAAGAAGGATAGTTAGTACCATCGCCAAAGTTAAAGATATCCATGCAGACACCATATTGAAATCCCAGGTCACTATCCCACCCCACAACAGGCAATGGGCCGAAATTCCACCCCTTCTTTATAATCTCGTTACCATCGGTTTTCTGAGCTATCATGCCTAACGACACGACACACAGTAACAAGCTAAATAATGTGCGTTTCATAATGTAATAATTTGATATATCATTTTAATTAGGACTAATTTTTTTATCATTCACCCATTGAGCAAAATACTATATTTTGACTATTAAATACATCGAATACTATCCGGTACAAAAGTAAGCATTTTACCTTAACCCCCACACAAAATAGCGAAAAACTAATGCAAATATATCACATTCACAAAACTATTATTATCTCCCCGTCAGTTCGGACATATATCTCTTGAACTCACCAAACCAGTTTACCTCTCGTTTATGTATTTAATTCAGAATAGAGATGAAATATTCTATATTCAAAAAGTCATGTAGAGCTACAAAAAATACGCACATTAACTAAATTCCCTTTTGATTATTCTTTTATTCTATCATTAATTTAATACATTTGCACATAAGTTAGATAAATCAAAACATATTACAATCTTGAAATAAATTCGCATTGTATTGACAAACGAATATTTGTCTTTATTTTCAGGAAATGAAGGCAAATTTCAATATATATTTGAAGTATGTCTCTTTGGGATAAAATTATAAAATCAATAAACGAGACAATAGAAAATTCCGGCAAGCCGGTATCTCGTGATGCCTCTCGATATGCCTTTATAGATATAGAGGTTGGTCTAAAAGATCATAAGATTCATGATATTGGCGCATTGAGATGGGATAGAGCTATTTTCCACTCAGCAAACAAAGTTGAGCTACTTGAATTTCTGAGAGGAGTAGACTTCATTTGTGGACATAATATAATTCACCATGATGCGAAGTACCTTTTTGAAAATGGCTTTCAGCGATGTGTATTAGTTGATACACTTTATATTTCTCCATTGCTATTTCCTGAAAAACCATATCATCGTCTATTGAAGGATGACAAATTAATTAGCGAGCAGATAAATAATCCTGTAAATGACTGCGAAAAGGCTCATGACCTTTTGATGGATGAAGTTGCAAGATGGAATACATTACCAAAAGATAAAAGAAGTATATATGCTACACTTTTGCAAGGTGTAGCAGAATTTGATGGTTTTCTGCATTTTGTAAATGCAAAGGCGACTGAGGCTGCTGATTTGTCGAATTTGATACATTCTGCGTATGAAGGGAAAATATGCGAACATGCAGATATTGAGAATATAATTGTTCAATATCCTTGCGAATTAGCATATGCATTAGCTTTGATAGACACTACTGATCATAGGTCAATCACCCCTGCATGGGTACTATGCAATTATCCTAATGTGGAAAATATTGTTAGGCATTTGCGACACACAAAGTGTTTGCGTGGTTGTAATTATTGCAATAAAGATCTCAATGTTCATTATAACTTAAAGCAATATTTTGGTTACGACCAATTTCGCACATACGAAGGTGAGCCATTGCAAGAGAAGTCAGTATGCGCAGCTGTTGATGGAAAATCACTACTCGCTATATTTCCCACAGGTGGAGGTAAGTCGCTTACGTTTCAGTTACCAGCATTGATGGAGGGGCGTTCCGTACATGGACTCACCGTTGTAATATCTCCGCTACAATCGCTAATGAAGGATCAAGTCGATAATCTTGCCGAGCGAGGTATTACGGAAGCTGTAACAATAAATGGACTTCTTGATCCTATTAGCCGCTCACTTGCTATTCAACGTGTTTTAGATGGTGATGCTTCGCTACTATATATTGCCCCAGAGATGCTACGCTCAAAAACAATCGAGAAAATTCTATTGGCACGCCATATAGTGCGTTTTGTTATAGATGAAGCTCATTGTTTTTCATCATGGGGACAAGATTTTCGTGTTGACTATCTTTACATAGGTAAGTTCATAAGTGAATATCAGAAAAAAAAGAATCTCGTCACACCGATACCTATTTCATGTTTTACGGCTACAGCAAAGCAAAAGGTTATACAGGATATTTGCGACTATTTTAAACAGACACTTAATCTCAACCTTCAACTTTATGCATCGACTGCTTCACGTACAAACCTGCGTTATTCTGTTATTCACGCCGATACTGATGAAGATAAGTATGCTAAACTTCGTTCAATAATTGCATTATCATCGTGTCCTACAATAGTCTACGTATCAAGAACCAAAAGAACAAAACTATTAGCCGATAAATTATCACGTGACGGATATAAAGCATTACCTTTCAATGGCCAGATGGATGCTGATGAGAAGATAGCCAATCAGGATGCATTCATGTCTGACGAAGTGCGTATAATTGTAGCGACATCTGCATTTGGCATGGGCGTAGATAAGAAAGATGTTGGGTTGGTCGTGCATTATGACATTTCTGATTCGTTAGAGAACTATGTACAGGAGGCAGGTAGAGCTGGTAGAGACCCGGAGTTACAAGCAAAATGTTTTGTGTTATACAGTGATTCTGACTTAGACAAACATTTTATCCTACTAAATCAAACAAAGCTGAGTATAAGTGAAATTCAGCAAGTATGGAAAGCTGTGAAAGAGATGACAAAGTATCGTTCGCGCGCATGCTGTTCTGCATTGGAAATAGCACGCAAAGCGGGTTGGGACGACTCTGTATCTGATATTGAGACACGTGTTCGTACAGCTTTGGCTGCTTTAGAACAAGCTGGTTATTTGGAACGTGGAAATAATGTGCCACATGTATATGCTACGGGTATTACCGTAAAGAATGTGGATGAAGCGCGTAGACGTATCACTGAATCTGTATTATTTGAAAATGAGGAGGTTGAAAAGGCTGTTCGCGTCATCAAATCGCTAATCACCCAAAAGCACATTGCCAAAGCTCAAGATGATGTAGCAGAATCGCGTGTCGATTATTTGGCGGATATTCTTGGACTGAAGAAGAACGAAGTTGTGTCAGTTGTTGAACGAATGCGTCAGGAGGGTATATTGGCTGATACGAAGGATATTTCGGCTTATTTGAATGATGCGGGAGAGTCAGAACACAAGTCCAAGCGATTGTTGGAACAATTTACAAAATTAGAACGATACATACTCAATAATATTCCTGATGATGTTCTAAAGATTTCGTGCAAACAATTGAATGACAATGCGCAGAAAGAGGGAATCGCTTCGGCAACAGAAAAAGATATTCGCACATTGCTCTACTTTCTTACAATAAAGGGATACACTCGTAAGAAAGAGGATGCTGCACATAATATAGAAGTTGTCCGTCAGGCAGATTTGGATACCATTATAAAGCGATTTGAAAAGCGTTTGGCAATTTGTCAATTTGCTGTGGAGTGGTTATTCAAGCAGACATTATCTTCGGCCAGAGAGGAAGAGAAAAAGCGAGGCGTACAATTTTCTATAGTTGAACTGCTAAATGATATAAAAAAGAATTCTAATCTTTTTGGTTCATTACAAGATGTGCAACTTGAAGATGTAGAGGAAGCATTACTGTATCTATCTAAAATCGAGGCTTTGAAATTAGAGGGTGGTTTTCTTGTCCTCTATAATGCTATGGATATTCGTCGCATTAAAGATAATCGATTGCGCTATAAGCAGGAGGATTATCGTATGTTAAACGAATTCTATAAGCAGAAAATACAGCAAGTTCATATTGTGGGTGAGTATGCCAATTTGATGGTTAAGGACTACAATGCAGCTCTGCAATATGTACAAGACTATTTCCAAATGGACTATAAGCGCTTTGTGGCAAAGTATTTCAAAGGTGAGCGTGTTCGAGAGATAGAACGCAATGTTACGCCTGGAAAATACGAACAACTCTTTGGCTCGCTTTCAGATAAGCAGATGGAGATAATTTCTGACAAGGAGTCACGATGTATTGTTGTCGCAGCTGGTCCAGGTAGTGGTAAAACGAGGGTATTGGTACATAAATTAGCATCACTGCTTTTGCTTGAAGATGTAAAACACGAGCAATTACTGATGCTGACTTTTTCGCGTGCTGCTGCTACGGAGTTCAAACAGCGACTTATGGGATTGATAGGTAATGCCGCCCATTTTGTAGAGATAAAGACTTTTCATTCCTATTGCTTCGATTTGCTCGGCAGAATAGGTAATCTGGATGATGCAAAAGATGTAGTGTCACGCGCGGCGCAAATGATAAATGACGGCGAGGTAGAACCAAATCGCATAGCAAAGACTGTCCTTGTGATTGACGAGGCTCAGGATATGAGCGCAGAAGAGTATGCGTTAGTGCATGCATTGATGGCAGCAAACGAGGAGATGCGTGTAATTGCTGTTGGTGATGATGATCAGAATATTTTTGAGTTCCGTGGCTCTAATTCGAAGTATATGGCC
>JAZRFE010000054.1:0-3289 GCA_045661205.1 Bacteroidaceae bacterium
TTTTTCCAAAACCTCGTTGTTGCTTTGAAGGAGAAGTTTGCCCTGACTCACTTTATATGAACACCGATGTTAGTGACTATCCCTTCGGCAGTGGAGGTGCTATTAGATATATAGGAGAATCATTATAAATATCGAAGAAAAGCCTACCGCATCTTCGAGAACAAACTGGATGGAGTTATTAAGGTGGCAGTGGAGCCATAAAATTTATAACATTGTGTATGAGTAACAAAATAACAAATCTACGAATGAGTGCAAAGATGCAGATAATATAGCCTTTACACTCCACAATGTAGAGAATCGCTCTGCAGAACTTGTTACAGCTTAACGAACCTTGGGAAGCCTCAGTGCGAGCAACGCATCATTTCTTAACAAAGGATAATATATGCGAGATTTATAACATTGCGCCTAAGGCAATCTGTAACGTCTGACACTTGTATTGCCTTAAATTTCAAACATCAATTATTGCTATCGGATAAAATTCATGGCATCCCAAGACTCGTCTTTTGGGCGGCCGGGAGCTTTCTCACCGTTGGTCGATTTCAATAACCATGCCATGTTCCGAGCGAGTGTCTTCATGGTTTGCATTCCCTCTCTGTCCAATGCAGCCTCACCGGGTGTTCTGCCATAAACGATATTCCAGTATTGCGATGTCACCACAGGCATGTTCATCATTTGAAATGGCATGTTCAGACTTTCAAATGCTGCGGTAGCACCACCTCTGCGACATACAGCAATGGAAGCAGCCGGTTTCCCCGATATATTTGCGCCGTTTGAATAGAACGCGCGTTGAATTACAGAGAGCAATGCTCCGTTAGGCTGACCATAATATACAGGCGAGCCAACGATAAGTGCGTTTGCGTCTGCAAACTTTTCAGATATCCGATTACAGATATCATCATCGAACACACAACGTCCCAAACCTTTTGCTGCACATTGGCCACATGCAGCACAACCACGGATAGGTTTGTTCCCAATCCAAATAATTTCACTTTCAATACCTTCCTTAGCCAATTGTTTAGCCACTTCTGCCAATGCAGTAGCTGTATTTCCCTCTTTACGAGGGCTTCCGTTTATAAGTAGTACTTTCATAAGCTATATTTATTACTTTAGAGCTTTACCATCGGAGAACGCATTACCCACTCTTTTACCGAGTTCCACATAACCATGATGGATAGGGTCATAAGTGATGAGCTGCATCTTTTCCACATCAGGCTTGCCATCTTCACCGACGTAAACTTCATCTACAAGGATATTAACTATCTCAGCCACGATGTAATAACCCTCTTCACTCTCATCAATTTTACGAAGGATACGACACTCCAATGTCATTGGGAAATCGGAGAATACGGGAGCGTTCACATTCTCGGCCTTGATAGCAGTCCATCGCGTCTTCAGCATCTTCTTTGGGTCGTTCTTGGAACTCACTATACCTACGAAATCCGACGCCACCATCGTGCTCTTGGTGGCGAAGGCTACCGTAAACTCGCTACAACGGGCCAGATTCTCCGTAGTGGCATGCGAGCCCATGCTGATCATGATTTCCTTGCTGTCCCATTGTCCGCCCCATGCCGCATTCATGGCATTGGGAGTACCATCGCTATTATATGTTCCGATAATCAGTACCGGCTGTGGAAGCATCCACGGTTTCTGTCCAAAACTTTTCATATAAATATCCTTATTATCTATCGTTTATTCTTCTGCCATTCGGCGTCCGGCATCGAATGCCTTTTGCATATCCTCTTCCCAATGGGCATCGCGCCAAGAGTGCTTGGCCTCTTCCGAAAAACCACCCAGTTCATAGTTGTCATATTTTGCCACTTGAGTAGTGTTGTAACCAACGATACGTTGCGGCTCACCAAGGGCAGTAGTGATGCACCACTCCATCGTGCCAAAATGGTTGCTGTTATTGCGCTCTGGCGTACCGTTCATTGTCTCCACCAGCACCACAGGCATACGCTTGCGTGCTGTCAGACTGTAATCGTTGTACGAAAGCCATGGAAACGCCAAACGCTCAAGGAAAGCACGCATCATACCCGTCACCTCACCGAAATAGATAGGCGAACCAAGCACAAGACCATCCGCCTGAGCAATCTCCTCAAGGAGAGGAGTCAGCGCATCCTTGAAGCAGCATGTATTATGCGCTTTACCCTTCAGTTTGCAAGCCATACACGACATACAACCTTTATAGTCGAGGTCGTAGAGTCGCACTATTTTAACCTCAATTTCACTCCCTGCCGATTTCGCACCTTCGGCAAAACTCTGCAACAACTTTGCGGTGTTCATGTTCTTCCTAGGACCGCCATCAATGATTATAATCTTTTTCATTGTCCGATTCTTATAAAATTGTTCTGTAAAACACCAGTTTCTCCGTAATGTTCAGCACAAAGGTATGGGTATAAATCTAATTTGAGAAAATAATCATAAATAAAGTGTTGTGTGGTGCGAGAATTACAGCCCAAACGAATGTTATTTTCTTATTTTTGCCTGAGCAAAGCAAGTTGAATTTATTTAAAATATACTCGCAATTATGCGGAATGTGTGTTTTTTTTATAGATTCCGCGCAATTGCGAGCATTTTAGGAGAACAATTCTTCGAGTTTTATAACCTGCGGAAAAGCTCCACTATATTCGTTATAGGCAAGTTCATATGGTGTAATCAGCGTACTGTGAACAGTATACTTTTTAGGCAGTTCTTCATGGAATTTGTTTGCTCTGGAAGCAATCTTTTTGTAATACTCTCCATTCACTGTGAAGTCCCTATTGTAGAATGTTAAGTTGTATACAGATTGGATACAACTGCATATCAAAGTGACATTTTGCTACTTTGAGATTGTCGATGGACTTATGTCAAACGCCATAAATCTGGAAATTCGAGTCGTTGTAACGCCATAATACGGACTTTTTATACTTACATTTAAGGTTCGTTGAGATTATTAATATGGCGACACCGCAAAATCGCAAGATGTATATTAGCAAAAACACTTGTTGCATTACCACAAAAACACAAGATAAAATGCCACAAAAAAGCAAGATGTAACTAGTATAAAAAGCAACTCGTGAGTGATTCTCACGAGTTGCTTTCTATATAAATCGTTTTTTGCTTCTATATTTCGCACTTGACTACCCACTTGCCATTGCGCTTGCCATTCTCTCTTTCGAGTAGGCCTCGTTCAATCAGAGTAGGTGTCATACGCTTGACTGTTCTTTCCGATTTTCCAATGTGCTTTGCAATCTCAATTTGGGTTGCGTCTGGGTTTTCTTTCACAAATCGCAAAAGTGCCAGCTCGTCG
>JAZRFE010000055.1:0-14617 GCA_045661205.1 Bacteroidaceae bacterium
TTAAGAAAGCGACCATGCGCAGAGTTTTTTGGTACTTTTTGTCGGCACAAAAAGTACGTATAAATTAATCTATCGGATTGTAAAAAAATAAGGGTAAGATTAACCTCGCAAAAGGAAATCTTACCCTCAATCCCTATAATATCCCCAGCAATCTACCTTTTAATGCTATCCAACAAACGCTGAACATCGGCCCGCAGTTTCGCGTAAGGCGCAGAATCCTTATAATTAGTGTTGCGACGTAGCGCAAAAGTAATATCACACTGACTGTTGCGATAGGCCGACAACTCGTTGGTGTACTGCACACGATGATAGGCCAGACGCTGAATCTCCTCCTCGCGAGCATGACGCAGACTATTGCACAAAGGGTTCAGAATACGCAACACAACACCATTCACCAAATGATGTCCCTGCACATACATGTATGTGCTCTCCTCGGTAACTCCCAGACTTAAAATATCGTTCTTGACGCTCTCGAATTTCCCACGTAGGTCGGGGCGTTGGCGCGAGAGCAGCGCCAAAGTGTGCTTTACACGTTGGCTCAGTTGTCTCAGTGAATGCTCGGGGTGTCCCAGGTTGAATGATGTGAGACGTATAATGTCGCTGAATTTCAGCAGTGGCATTGTGCTCAGGTCGTGTGCACGATAGAGCATTATGCTCCACACAAACAGAGGGAAACATATCTTGGAATACATCTTCATGAATTCGGCAATATCCAGCAGTTTGCTGTCGTTGAGTGTGCTCTGCACACACACCTGATGCAGGCTCTCGGCGTAGCACTGGTAGTTCTCTATTGCATAGGCGTATGTGTGCAGTATGTAGGGGCTTTCTATCATGCGACGCGAGGTCTCTGTTGCTCCTTGCAGCAGGTAGTCGTAGTCGCTGTCTACGCATGCTATCATGTTGTTTCCGAATGCCGAGCCCAACATGTTCATCATTGCCTGTTTCTTGCCTTTCGACAGGTTAGTGCGCGTGGGTAGCATCACCTCGAAATGTATATTTTCGTTCTCGAATTCATCGAAGAGTGTGCGCCAAAAAGAAATATCATCGTAGCTCTCGACATACGCCACTATGCGGTGTCGTGCCTTCTTGGGGCGCAGAGCGTTTGCTGCCGCCACAAAGTCGGAGTTAAGATATTTCGTCAGTGGTTTCGGTTTCATAGCAATAAATGTTTCCGTTGACGCACACAACGACACTGCACGTTACTGCGTGATATCGGCAATCTCGGTTACGGCATCCACCCAACCATCCATGATTATCGCCGGGGAGTGTGTACACAGGATTATCTGTACATTGGGGTTGAGGGCGCGTATGAGGGTGATGAGGCGTTGCTGCCACTCTATGTGCAATGATATTTCGGGCTCGTCCATAAACAGTGCTCCTGGGCGGCCATCCTGCACTAATGCGGTTAGCAGTATCACCAGCATCTGTTTCTCACCCGATGATAGCATGTAGGGGGTGATTTTCTCGCCATACTGCATGAAGTATATCTCGTTGCTGTCGCGTACTATTGTCTTGCCTGTCTCGCGGAACAGTTCGTCTATCATGTCCTGAAACATTGTCTTGGGCTTGGATAGGTTACCTGCCTGCATCTGCTCTTCGGGCTTTCCCGAGGTGAGCATCTGTATGATGCGGTTGCCTATGTTCACCTGGTAGTTCAGGTAGCGGCGTTGCAACTGATAGAGTTGCCAGTCGAGCTCGGTGCGTACATTAATGTCGGACATTTTTTCGAGTAGGTCGCTGTTGAGCACCGGGCGGTCTATGCTGCGTATTACGTCGAAGTTGATGGTGGTTGCATCTTCGGGATAGAACACAAAGCGCACGCCATCCTCGGGGGTCGATGACAGACGGTGGATGCGCAGCACGTCAAGATGCGTCGTCGAGCGGTTGATGATAGTGCTCTTTCCCAGTCCGTTGCTTCCGCTCAGGATGTTTACGTCGGGACGCAGTTTCCACAAAATATGTTTGCGGTTGTTCCAAAGAGAATCAATCTCTATGCTTTGAATATATTGAGCCTGCTTTTCCATAAATTCTCTGTTTTTAAGAATCGGAGTGGCTGTTTATTTACCCATTTCTGCGGGGATGCGGAAGGCTGTGTATAGTTCGAGCATTGCGCCTATTGTCATTGCCACTATCCACTCGTTTCTGATGTGGGTGAACATGAGTACTCCCGCAACTATCAGTGCAAGCGAACCCAATGTTTGCATGGTGACAAGGCGTCGCAAGGCAATGTTGCCGCCACGTACCCTATTCAGGTACTGCATTACGGCGAACAGTACCGCACCAAACGTGTATATGTACGATGCGGTGTCGCTCCACGACATCTTCAGCACAGCGCCTGCGAGTAGCAGTATCGCGCCCAGCATTGCAAGTATTCCACGTATTTTCATTCTGATAACAGCTTTTTAATCGTCAAAAATAAAAATCTCTTCGCCGTTCTTGTGCATGCCGTAGCGTTCGCGGGCAATCTTCTCTATGAGCACAGGGTCGGCATCAAGCTCATCGAGCTTGCGCGAAAGTTCGTCAAACTCCTCTTGCAGAGCAGCCTTCTCCGATTCCAATGTTGCAATCTCGCGTTTGTTCTGTATATGCTTCATCATATTATTCTCGTCGAGGAAAATAATAATCACGAGGAAAGCAATAGTAACAAAGAGATACTTATGCTTCGAAATCCATTCACCTAATTGGGCTATGCTGTCGTTCATTGTTTAATGTGATGGGGACAATTTGACTTAATTTCGCTGTTTATGACAAAGGTAAGCAAAATCAAATATAAAAACAATATTTTCGCAGATAATCGAAAAAGTATATTGCACAGATGCTTTTGCGTGGTATTAAACAAAAATAAGGGCTCGCTTCGGCGAGCCCTTATTCACTGTGTTATTTGCTGTACTATTAGATATTAGCAATCTTGAAGTTCTTGTAGAGCATCTTTGTCTCTGCGCCCTCTTTAACCTGCATGAGGATACGTCCGGGAACAGTATTCAGAGCCTCGTCGGTGAACTCTGCAACAGCCTCGCCGTTGATGAATGTGTTCACCTTGCCCTCTTTTACTGTGATGCGGAATGTGTTCCAATCGCCCTTCTTCAACAGAGAGAGTTTCTCCTCGGGAATTTCAAACTTCCAACCTGCAATCTCGCCCCATTTGTCACCCTGCTTGGGAGTGAATGCGTGGAACCAGATGGGAGCGCACTCCTTGCCCTCGCTCTTCACGTCTACCGAGAAGTCGAAGTCGTAGAGGTAGTTGCGTGTAGCGATGCAAGCCTCTGTCTTCTCGTCGCCATTCTCAACTACAAGGTTACCCTCGGCATCAACCGAAGCCTTGATGTTGCCGAATGTGTCCCAACCTGCGAGGTCCTTGCCGTTGAACATCTCGGCAGCTGCGCTCTCTTTCGCGGGAAGCTCTTTGATTTTGATGTTACGGAAAGATGCGGGGTCACCATGGTCCTGCAAGCACAAGAGACCTGTGTTGCACAAGCCATACTCGGGAGCCATTGTCCATTTACCGCTAGCCTTTCTTACGAACCAGTCGTCAGTCCAAGCCTCGAACTCAACGATTTTCTCGCCGTTGAGCCAGTGCTCTACGTGACCGTTGTCGAAAATGATTTTTGAAGAGTTCCACTCGCCTACGGGGTTGATGTGCATCTTGCTGTAGTCGGGGAGGTGCATAGCGTAGTCTACGCCGATTTTCTGCCAATCCTCCAATTTGTAAGGTGCGTTTTTCTGCTCCCAACCCTCAACGTCGATAAGCTGGTACTCGGGTGCTGTTACGTAGGGTACGCTGAACTGGGGACGCTCAACTACGTGGTAGAGCATACCGCTGTTACCGCCGTTTGTAAGTTTCCAATCCCATACAAGCTCGAAGTTTGCAAACTTCTTGTCTGTTACTATGTAGCCGTGACCGTCGCTACCTTCGCCTGATGCCTGGATGCAACCCTCAACCACGTGCCAGCCTCCTGCGAGAGTGTCGCGGTTGTAACTGCGCCAGCCGTCAAGTGTCTGGCCGTCGAAAAGGAGCTGCCAGCCTTCTGCCTTCTCAGCCTCTGTAAGAGTGTTGGGCTGAACGCTTGTCTGGCATGATGTCAGCATACCTGCTGCGAGAGCAGTTGCTGCAACAAATGAAAAGATTTTTTTCATGTTAAGAATTATTAGATGTTAAATTATAATGTGTATTTTTCTGTTCTTGCGAAACGGTTTGCAAAATTACTAATTTTTTGCGGAATCAACCCTTTGATTATTAAAAAAACAGCATGGCAACCATTAGATTGGTGTCATGCTGTCTGTTTGTTGTTCTTGTCTTAGAATTCGTATTCCACTCCGGCGAGGAAATTAATACCCTTTGCCATGTATCCCGCATAGCTGAAGTAATTTTTATTCAGCAGGTTGTCTGCCTGAATGTATGCGTTGAACTGCTTGTGGAACTTGTAGCTGATGTTGGCATTGAGGTTGTTCATGTTCTTTATGCGCTCGTCGCCACCTTTGGTGTAACGTGCATAGTTGTAGCCCATGCCGAAATAAAGTCCGTCGTATAGGCGTGCGCGTGCCTTGGCGTTAGCCTCTATCATGGGAGTGAAGAGGAGCAGTTCGTCGGCACCGTCGCAGCTCCACTTGTTGTAACGTGCGTCGGCGGTTACGTTCAGCCAGCCGCTGTAGTCGTAGCTCACTTTTCCGCCTATGTACAGTTTGCGTGTGTCATCCTGAGCAAAGTCGGTGTATACAACATGCTGGGTAAATGTTGCTGTGGGCAACAAGTTATATTTGCTGTAATCGTAGCCCAGGAAAAGATGTATGGCGAGAGGTTCGTAACATAAACGCATTCCTGTCTCGATGTCAAATACGTTGTATGTGGGGGTCAGTTGTTTGTCTCCCTCTTTGTAACCCCAATAGGGCGACTGCTCGTTGAGTGATGCAAAGGTGTTGAGACGGTTGCCGCCGGTGGCGTTAGCGTAGAATGTCATGTTCTTGTTCAGCGGGCCTTCAAACTTGATGTCGGGAGCAAAAGCTACCTTCTTGCCGTTGGCAGTCAGCACGTCAGCGTGTATTCCCAAACGCAGTTTCCATGTGTCGAAACGGAAATTCATGAAAGGATTCATGCGCAGCGATAGATAGTTGTCATATTCGTTGTACTGCGGCTTCAGCGCGTCGTTGTATGTGAACGCGTCGAGTGTTGCAGCTATGCCCATGCTGTTAATTTGTTCGTTGCCTGTCTCGAATGCAAACTCTCCGCCGGCTGTGAACTGGTTCTCACTCACTCTCTCCTTCATTCCGCCCGCGTATTTGCGTGTGTGCAATTGGTAGCCAATGTTGGCGTTGTACGAGAAGGGTCCTGCAAGGTTCGAGTTGATGCGAGCCATCAAGCGCATGTCGCTGTTGTTCTGCTTGTCGGTATCTGTCGAGGGGATACCGGTGGGTTGGTAGTTGAACACGTTGCTGTTTACGCCTCCCAAAATGGTGAGTGAGAGGGCGTTGAAGCGGTGGGTGTAATCGGCTGTCAGCCATGTGTCATAGAAACGCGACTTCCAATCGCCCACAGTCACACCGTCGAGGGTGGTGTTGAATCCAGTGAGCGATGCAAAGATGTTGATTGCATCTTTTGCGCCCATGTCCAGATGGTAGCCGAACTTTGTGTCTAAGTTGTTGCTGGTGCCGTAGCCCAGACGTGCATATCCGTTGTACGCGGCCTCCTGCGAGGGGAGCAGATTGGTGAGGTCGCGGTTGCTGATGAAACGCTCGAAGGGTGTTGCCGTACGCGAGAATACAAGGTCGAGCGGAGTGTTGTCGGTAGGCATCTCTATCTGAGGCGTGAAGCTCTGTTTTACCGCTTTTACAATAATGGGGTTGTAGTCGTTCTCCACTTTCACTACGGCATTCAGCGAGTCGGTCTGCGCGAACGATGTTGCAGCAAAGAGTGCTGCAAATGCTGATAATATTGTCTTTTTCATCATCGTCATGTTATTGTTGAGTAATTGTTTGGTTCTCCTCGGCAGTAAGTTTGTCGAGACGTACTTTTATACGGTCGGCAATGTCGTCGTTGCCTGAGTAGTTGTTCTTAAGCGACAGCAGATACTGTTTGGCCTCCATCTTGCGGTCGAGGGTGATGTAGAGGTCGGACAACAGTACAAAACTGCGTGCGAGCCAATAAGCGTGGGGTGTGCTCACCTCTATGTAGTTGAGTACTTCCTTCTCGCAATCGTCATATTTCTTGTTGTCGAAATATATCTGAGCAAGCAGATATTTGGCCTCGGCACCTTGCTGTGTGCGTGTGTCGGTTGCCAGCTTCTTCAGGTCGGCAATGGCATTGTCGGCCTTGTTCTCGCGTATGAGGGTCTTTGCGCGGTCGTAGTATACTTCGCGTGTCCACTCGGGTGACAAGTTGCCTGCGGCAAGCAGGTCGCCCGCTACTGCCATCACCTCGTTTCCTTCGTTCAGGTTGTATGCACATCTCAACAGGTTCATGCGACAAGCCTGACGGCGCTCGCTGTTGCTGGTCTTTGCAATGAGCTGTTTGTACAGGTTCATAGCTTCGCGGTAGCTACCCGCCTTGTAGTACATCTCCGATGAAAGTGCCATTGCATCCTCGCTGTACTTGTTGTCGGGGAATTCTATCACTTTGCCAAAGTGCAGTTGTGCGTCGTCAGGTGCCTGCTGGTTGTAGAAAATTATTCCCAGGTAGTAGTGTGCGTCGAGTGTGAACGAGCCTTGCGGGAAATTTTGCAGGTATTTCTGGAAGGCACTCTTGGCCTGTGCTATCTCTCCACGACTGTACACCTTTTCGGCTGCAACGTATGTGAGTGTGTCGCGTTCGCTACTCTCCACTGCTTTCATGCCCGGAGTTTTTGCGGCAAATTCGGCAAACTCATCCACCTTGCCCATTTCCACATATATACCTTTGAGGTCTTGTGCAGCAATCTGCGCCTCCTCGCTTTGCGGGTATGTGGCAATGATTTTCTTGTATGCGGCAATAGCCTTTTCATTGTTGCCTGTTTGGTTGTAAATCATCGCAGTCTCGGTTGCGGCTTTACGTGCAAGAGAACTGTTGGGGTAGCGTTTCACAAACTCGTCGAATGTGGTTATCGCCTGCTCAAACTTCTCCTGCTCTACATAGGCACGTCCCATTTCGTAGTAAGCCTGCTCGGTGTATGTACTTTGCGGGAAGTTGTTTATGAGGCGTCTGAGTGTCTCTACCTTTCCTGCGTAGTCCTTGCCGAGGCCCTGTGTGATAGCACCGCGGTAGAGTGCGTAGTCGCCCTGCGAATTGTCGGTCTCGGCGGCCTTGCGATAGTACTGCTCGGCTGTTGCGTACGACCTGTTGTAGAAGTGGCAGTCGCCAATGCGGTTATACGCGTCTGAACGCAATACCTTTTCGCTTGCGGGTGCCTGTTGCAGATAGCGGTTGAAGTGGGTCATCGCCTCGTTGTATTTCGCAGTCTGGAAGTATGTGTATCCCAAACCGTAGAGGGCATTTGTGCTGTTGTCGCCTCTCACAGCCACTGCTGCTTTGTAGCTGTTTGCTGCCGATGCGTAGTCGTTGAGGGCATAGTATGCCTCTCCACGCCAGTAAAGAGCATCGTTATGTGTCTGCTGGTTATACGACGAAAGTTCTATCGAACGGTTCATGTAGTTTATAGAGCCTTTGAGATTCTTGTCAATGAAGGCCTGTACACCCAAACGGTAGAGCACCTTCTGCTTGGCTTCGAGAATGGCGCGCGAGGGACGGCGTATCTTCTCAATCGAGCGCAGGGCAACATCATAGTTGCGTGTGTTCATGTACACCTCCACGAGATATTTGCTCACCTGTGCCGCGTGGGGCGAGTTGGGATATTCGTTCAGGAAACGCTCGAACACTGTAACGCTCTCGGCAAAGGGAGAATAACGTGTCTGGTGTATGCATAGCGCGTAGTTGTAAAGAGCCTCTTCACGTATGCGGCTGTCGTAGTTCATGCTTGCAGCCTGCTCGAATGCGAGGCGTGCCTTTGTGATATCGTTGAAGTTAAGCTCTATGATACCCATGTGCAGGTAGGCGTTCTGCGTGATGGCGTCGGCTTTTCCTGTGGACATGCCAAGCGGAGCAACAGCCTCTTTGTAGCGTCCTGTCTGAAAGTAGCTGAGACCAAGCTGATAGTATGCTATGCGTTGCGGCTTTTCATACTCGTCGGTGTATCTCTTCAGCGGAGCGATGGCGTCGCTGTATCTTTTCTGCCCGAAGAGAGCAGCACCCAATGCCTGTTGCATGGGCAGTGCCTGTGGCAGACTGCTGTTGTGTTGTAGAAACAGTCTTGCGAGTTTTTCTGCACGTACATATTCTCCTCTTTTTATGTAAATGGAGGCAAGATAGTATGGCACTTCAAGATGGTATTTATCGTCCAGCTCTATCGACTTGAAACCGTCGTATGCGCTGTCTAAGCGGTCGTTGTAGTAGTCGATGGCGGCCAAATGGAAAATAGCATCGCTCTCGTGCTGTTTGCTTGTCTGACGCAGACGGCCAAGAATGGCAACAGCCTGTTCGGTCTGTCCGCACTCGTTGAGCGCAAGGGCCTTGTAAAGGTCGGCGCGGTCGCGTTCGTCAGCTTCGAGACGTTGCAGGTTGGCCTTATCGAACCACTCGACAGCCTTTTCAAAGTCGTGTGCGAAGTAGTACGATTCGGCTACGAGTGCCGACAAAATCTCGCGCTTTGCACTCTCGGGGTAGTTGTCGAGGTGGTGCAGTATCAGCCCGCGACCTTTCAGATGGTCGATAGCGAATGTGGTTGTTGCTTTCAGATAGGAAATCTCTTGCAACTGTGCGCTGTTGAGTCTGTTCTCGTCTATCTTGTTGAGCAGTGTGAGTGCTGTCTTGTAGTTTTTTTCGTTATGCAGACGTGTGCACTCTTTTATCAGTGCCGACTGCTTCTCCGATGTCAGGCCGTCGGCTCCTTGTGCCGTAAATCCCAAGCCCGAGAGCAGTAGCAGAATTAGTGTCTTTTTCATATATTATTTTTTATTTCGTTTTTCATCTTTTTCAAAATCCTTATCCCCTGACGTATTGATTGCAGACCGAAAAGTTCCGGCTCTATCTCCTCGATGTTCATCCACATAAGCTCCTCTACATCGTCGTTGGCAACGGGTAGGTCGCCCGGCTCGGTGCGGCACAGGAAAAACATGTCGAGCGTGTGCTCTTCGAATCCCGAATAGATGTATTTGTTGGGTAACGAAAAGAGGTATCTTGTCTCGGTCACACGCATGCCACTCTCTTCGAGTACCTCGCGTGCAACAGCCTCCTCGGCAGTCTCCATACTGTCGGCAAAGCCTCCCGGCAGGTCGAGCGTGCCTTTTGCAGGATCTTTGGCCCGTCGCGCAACCAAAATCTCATCCTTATCGTTCATGATAATAGCAACCGTTGCCGAAATTGCGTTGAAGTACAACACAAATCCGCAACCATCGCATCTCTTCGATTTTACGTTGTTTATGGCAAAGCCCTCTTTACCACAAACAGGGCAGTGCTTAAAAATATCCAATGGGTGACTCATGATGTGCAAAGATAGAGTTTTTTTAACCGCCATGCTCTCTTTTTAGCGAATTTATGCTCCGTGTTTACAATATTTAATTAATGTTTGCACGTTTATGTTTGAAACGGCTGAAAAAATGATACTTTTTTTGTATCTTCGCACTGAATTATGTGAAAACCCGAATTATAAAATTTATACTTATGACAAAGAAAGCTCTTTTGGTTATTTTGGATGGCTGGGGCCTCGGTAACAATGGTAAAGGTGATGTTATTTTCAACACTCCCACTCCCTATTGGGATTATCTTATTCAGAACTACCCCAATTCTCAGTTGCAGGCAAGCGGCGAGAATGTAGGTCTTCCCGCAGGACAGATGGGTAACAGCGAGGTAGGTCACCTCAATATCGGTGGCGGTCGTGTTGTTTATCAGGACCTTCTCAAAATCAACCGCGCTATTGCCGACGGTTCTATCCGTCAGAACCCCGAACTTGTTTCGGCTGTGCGTTACGCTAAGGAGAACGGCAAGAAACTTCACTTCATGGGTCTTGCATCGGACGGTGGTGTGCACAGCTCACTCGAGCACCTCAATGCAATGTACAAGATGGCAGTAGACGAGGGTGTTGCCGAAACATACGTTCACTGCTTTATGGATGGTCGCGATACCGACCCCAAGAGCGGTGCGGGCTTCATTGCCGACATGGTGAAGAGCGACATGAAGGTTGCTACCATCGTTGGTCGTTACTATGCAATGGATCGCGACAAACGTTGGGAGCGTGTTAAGATTGCTTACGACCTTCTCGTTGAGGGCGAGGGCAAAAAAGCAGACAATATGGTAGCTGCTGTCGAGGAGTCATACGCCGAGGGTGTTACCGACGAGTTTATTCTCCCTATCGTGAACACTGCATACGACGCACGTATAGCCGAGGGTGACGCGGTTATCTTCTTCAACTACCGTAACGACCGTGCAAAGGAGCTTACAATCGTACTTACACAGGAGGATATGCCCGAGGCCGGCATGAAGACAATCCCCGGATTGCAGTACTACTGTATGACTCCCTACGATGCAAAATTCACAGGCGTACACATTCTTTTCGACAAAGAGAACGTAGAAAATACACTTGGCGAGTTTGTTGCAAAGCAGGGATTGAAACAGCTCCACATTGCCGAGACAGAGAAATATGCTCACGTTACATTCTTCTTCAACGGTGGTCGCGAGACTCCTTACGACAATGAGGATCGCATTCTTGTTCCCTCTCCCAAAGTAGCAACCTACGACCTTCAGCCCGAAATGAGCGCATACGAGGTTAAGGACAAGCTCGTTGAGGCAATCGAGACAGAGAAATACGACTTTATCGTTGTAAACTTTGCAAACGGAGACATGGTAGGTCACACAGGTGTTTACGAGGCTATCGAAAAAGCTGTTGTTGCAGTAGATGCTTGCGTTAAGGATGTTATTGAGGCTGCTAAGGCTCACGGCTACGATTCTATCATCATCGCCGACCACGGTAACGCCGACAATGCAGTGAATGCAGACGGTTCGCCCAACACAGCTCACTCGTTGAACCCCGTTCCCTGCGTGTATGTAACGGATGACAAGAATGCAACCGTTAAGGATGGTATTTTGGCAGACGTTGCACCCTCTATCTTGAAGATTATGGGCTTGCAGGCACCTGCAGACATGACAGGTACAAGCCTCATCTAATTAAAGAATATAATATGGTACAGATAGGCGATACAATCGTCTCGTTCGATATTTTCACAGAGTATTTCTGCTGCGACCCCTCACACTGCAAAGGTATTTGCTGTGTCGAGGGCGACGCGGGAGCTCCGGTGGCACTCGACGAAGTTGAAAAACTCGAAGAAGCTCTTCCGCTGGTCGAGAGCGAAATGGCAGGCGAGGCATGTGCCGTAGTTGCCGAGCAGGGCGTTGTATATAGCGACCCCGATGGCGACCTTGTAACTTCCATCGTAAATGGCAAGGATTGTGTTTTTGCCACTCGCGACAGCAAAGGTTGCACTCTTTGCCTCATAGAGAAGGCTTTCAACGAAGGTCGTTTCCATTGGCGCAAGCCCATCAGTTGCTATCTTTATCCGGCGCGTTTGGGCAAGGTGGGCAACCTTACATCCGTAAATTTTCACAAGTGGGATGTGTGTCGCCATGCAATGGTAAAAGGCCGTCGCGAGGGCATTCGCGTGTACGAGTTTCTGAAGCAACCTTTCATTGAACGCTTCGGACAAGAGTGGTACGACGAACTACTGACTGTAGCTGAGGAGCTAAAGGCACAGAAATATATATAAAAAATTGAACGCTGTTTAAAGCAGCGTTCAATTTTTTTACAAGCTTCCTCTATCGAGCAGTCTCCACGGGTTTGCTATACGTCGTCGTTCGCCACTTTTTATAAGTTCGGCAGCGGTGCGTCCCATAAGTTTAAAGTCTGTCGTCAGAGTGGTTATTCCACCGATAAGCACCTCTTTAAGCGGAGTATCATCGAGGCTCATAAGTCCAATCTCTTCTTTTATTTTTAACCCTTTTGCAGTTATACTTTTTATAATTGCGGCAAGGTCGCGTTCCGACACAGCCATATAGCTATGACCGGGGAGTATATTATCCATATTGAAACCCGGCTCAATATATACGGGAAATTTGAACTCACCCGAGAAACGATAAGCCCCCTCGACATACCCCGAAGGCATATATTGGAATTTGTCATTGTAGACAATGTGCAATGCTTCGTACCTGCGCAGTTTGTCGAGTATGGACTTTAGCCCTTCGTACGAGTCAGAGTAAAAATTCTGATACACTGCTGCGCAGTTGTTTGTGTAGTTCGATGGAAAGGCGTCGAGCAACAGCACTCTGTCGGCGGGTAGTTTGTCTATGGTGGGGGTAACGTCCTCTTTGAAGTGAGGCATCAGAATATAATAGTCAAATTTACCTTTGGCGTTGCTCACAAGGGTGTCGAATAGTTCGGCATTGTAGTAGTGGAATGCAATGCTTATTTCGTATTTGTCGCCAAGATTTTCGAGCAATGAACGGTAGAGAGTCTCTTTGTATTGATTCATTGCATCGAATAATGTATATATGCGCACCTTGTCAGGGCTGCTTTTGCTTATTACAAAAAAACCTTTTCCGGGGATAGATTTTACAATGTTGCGCTCTTGTAGCAATTTGTATGCTGCAAGCACAGTGTCGCGCGACACATTGTAGGTGCGACAGGCTTCATTTACAGACAACAAGCGGTTGCCTATTTTAATCTCCTCAGCGTGTATTGCGTCGGCTATAAACTCGGCCAGCTGGCTGTATATGGTACTCGATGAGTGGTCTTCTGCTTTAAAAATCATATTGCTTAATAATGGTCCGTTGTGTACTGTTATGCTGCAAAAGTAAGAAATTTTATATGAAAAACATTTTTTTAAAAAAAATATTTTGCTTTAATATTATTAGTGTATATATTTGCAGCATAACAGTGCATAACAGTTGTGCGTAATACATCATAATATTTGAAACTTGTGAAAAAATTTTTATTATTTGCAGTGTTTATGGCAGCATTGCTCTCCCAAGCGGCGGCCGCACGTTGGAACAAAGAGACAAAAGATTGGAGCTTGAATCCGCACCCGAAGATAGGCGATTGGGGTTTCAATCGTCCCGGTTATCCAAAAGGATTGTACATTCATGGAATAACTGTAAAAGAGGGCAAGAAAGTTAAAAACCCGGTAATATACGACAACGATGCTTTTGCTGACGTATTTGATGATGAATGGATGTATGCGATAGCATCTTTAAAAAAACTAAAGATTGCGGCTTTAATTGTAACCCCTGTATTCACAGATTGGTGGGGATTTACACATCCTGACTGGATAAAAACCGCATACGAATCGCGCGACAACGCCCTACGTAGCGGAATAAAAGAGAAATATCTGCCACAGATAACAATTGGAACAGTCGCCCCAAGCGAAAAAGAGGGGGAAGGAAAACTTTCGGACGGTGCACATCTTTATGTAAAGATCATAAACGAACAGTATAAGAAAAATCCAGACTGCCCCGTCATTATAAACATAGGCGGTCAGTCGGCAACATTAGCCTCGGCCTTTTGTATAGACCCCTCTATTGCCAACAAATGCATTGTATATTATACAGATGTACGCGTGTATAATGGACACTACGAATGGGCGTCAAAGCTTGTAGCAAAGAATTTCCGCGTAATCAGTTGGGGGCAGGATAATTGGTGGCGTGGCAAACGCGCTCAAAATGAGTGGAACGTACTCCCTCGCCCTGCAAATGCCTTTGCACGCGACAACGACAAGAATAGCGGCGAGTGGGCACTGCTCACAAAAATGAAAACTCCCATGCTTGACCACTTGGTACATCAGTTTCGCAACCGCATTGAGTATAGCAATGACAAAACCAAATGGTACTCTGACGGTTACCATGATGGAGGCTTTATTCACGCATGGCTACCGGGAATATTTTCGGGAGCCGAACTGCGCGACGTTCGTGGCGAGGGTACAGAAGCGTTACATGTAACATCATTCACAGAGGAAAATGAAGCACTTGTAAAAAAGTTTACGATGGATATTTTGCTTAATCCTAAAGTGTATAAATAGATATTAAGAGTTAAAACTTTAAAAAATTAAGACTATGAAACGTATTATCATTGCTACAATTTTGGCTTTTATTAGCCTTACATACACAACCGCTGCACGTTGGAACAAAGAGACAAAAGATTGGAGTTTGAATCCGCACCCGAAGATAGGCGATTGGGGTTTCAATCGTCCCGGTTATCCAAAAGGATTGTACATTCATGGAATAACTGTAAAAGAGGGCAAGAAAGTTAAAAACCCTGTTATTTACGACAATGATGTTTACAATGATGTTTTTGAGGATGAGTGGATGTATGCAATGGCATCGCTAAAAAAATTAAAAATAGCGGCGTTGATAGTAACCCCTGTACTAACAGATGGCTGGGGCTTCTATTGTCCGGACATGAAGCAGACTGCCTACGAATCGCGCGACAATGCCCTGCGTAGCGGAATAAAAGAGAAATATCTGCCGCAGATAACCATAGGTACCGAGGCCGAAAGTGAAAAAGCGGGAGAAAAGAAACTTTCGGACGGCGCACATCTTTATGTAAAGATTATA
>JAZRFE010000056.1:0-25541 GCA_045661205.1 Bacteroidaceae bacterium
TGCTTGTTACGCTGTAATTTTTCCCGTTGTAATTTACGCTTGAAGGTATTACAACATCTCCCGAGTATTCATTAAAATACGAATAGTAAGAGTCTCCTTTGTAGGTCACAACCGCCTCTTCATCCGAAATATTGTAAAATATTCTCTTCACTTCAAAGTCGTGGGCACTCACAACTGCGCTACACAGCAACGCAACGATTATAGCAAATAAATGTTTAAAATAAAGTTTTTTCATAAGCACTATTTTTAAAATTTCTTTCTTTTAAATTGCCAAACAGGCGTTTTTAATAATTATTACAATAGAAAAACAAATATTTTCTAAATTGCGGTGTAAAATTAATGCGAAAATATTTGGGAAACAATAATGAAATAATGATATTTATATAACGACTCATATTAACAAACTGCACAGAGATTTACATAATGTATAAATCAGTTACTTCGATTCTAAGCGAGAAAAGCACAGTTCTTAATACCCAATACACGATTTTTTTGTATCTTCGCAACGCAAAATAGTCGAAAGAAAATATTTAATGGAGACCAACGCCAAGATAAAACTCGTAAAAAAACTTTACGGCGGCGACAATATGCTGCGCGCAGAGTGGCACATGCTGCTCACTGCCCTCACCGCCAAAGAGAAAGAGTATCTGAGTGCGTTGGCAGCAACAGTCGCCGAAGAGAAGTTCGGCAAGGGTGTGTATATTCGCGGGCTTATAGAGATTAGTTCATTTTGTCGCAACAACTGTTTCTACTGCGGGTTGCGCGCCTGCAATCGCAATGCGCAACGCTACCGCCTGACAAAAGAGGATATTCTCGAATGTTGCGAACAAGGCTCGCAGCTTGGCTTTAACACCTTTGTGCTTCAGGGCGGCGAGGATGCAATGCAGAATGACGAGTGGCTGACAGACGTTGTTCGCGCCATACGTGCCGCACACCCCGACAAGGCAATAACCCTGTCGGTGGGCGAACGCAGTGCCGAAGCCTACCGTGCTTTTCGTGAGGCAGGAGCCGACAGATACCTTTTGCGTCACGAAACGCGCAACGACGAGCACTACTCTCTTTTGCATCCGCAGACAATGAGCGCAAGCAAGCGCCGCGAATGTCTAAAAACATTAAAAGAGATTGGCTTTCAGACAGGCTCGGGTATGATGATAGGCTCTCCCGGTCAGACAGTGGAACATCTGATTGACGACATTCAGTTTCTCGAAGAGTTGCAACCCGAAATGATAGGTATCGGTCCATTTATTCCCGCCGCAGGGACACCGTTTGCAGGCGAGCCGTCCGGAAGCATAGAAACAACACTGTTGCTCATTTCGCTGTTGCGTCTGTGTTTCCCCGACGCGCTCATCCCCGCGACAACTGCTCTTGCTACACTGCACCACAAAGGGCGCACACAAGCAATACTTGCAGGAGCCAATGTGGTGATGCCCAACCTATCACCGCGCAGCGTGCGCAGCAAATACTCTATTTACGATAACAAGGCTACCGTCGGATGCGAGTCAGCCGAAGAGATTGAAAAACTTGAAAAAGAACTGAACGCCATAGGCTATAAGATTAATTTTGCTCGTGGCGACTACAATAAGACAAAATAGGAATTATGTATAACGTAAAGTCTGCAAAAGCCGAAGAATTCATCTGTGACAGCGAAATTCGTGCCACAATGCAGTATGCACACGAAAATCGCAACAACCGCGAGCTTATAAAAGAGATATTGGAGAAAGCACGCAACTGCAAAGGTCTCTCCCACCGCGAGGCTGCCGTTCTTCTCGAGTGTGACCAGCCCGACCTTGTAGAGGGTATGTACGACCTTGCGCGCGAAATTAAGAAACGTTTCTATGGCAACCGCATAGTGATGTTCGCCCCACTCTATCTCTCGAACTACTGCGTAAACGGATGCACCTACTGCCCATACCATGCAAAAAACAAGAATATCCGTCGCAAGAAGCTCTCACAGGAGGAGATTCGCGACGAAGTTATCGCTCTGCAAGACATGGGACACAAACGACTCGCTCTCGAAGCAGGTGAGCACCCGCTGTACAACCCAATAGAGTATATTCTCGAAAGCATAAAAACCATTTACAGCATTAAGCACAAGAACGGAGCCATACGCCGCGTGAATGTAAACATCGCAGCCACTACCGTCGAGAATTACCGCAAACTGCGAGATGCAGGCATCGGAACATATATACTTTTTCAAGAGACATACAACAAGACCAACTACGAAGCACTGCACCCCACGGGCCCCAAGAAGGACTATGCCTACCACACAGAGGCTATGGACAGAGCCATGCAGGGAGGCATCGACGACGTAGGAATAGGAGTACTCTTCGGCCTCGAGACCTATCGCTACGACTTTATCGGCCTGCTGATGCACGCCGAGCACCTTGAAACAACATACGGTGTAGGTCCTCACACGATAAGTGTTCCCCGTCTGTGCATGGCCGATGACATCGACACCGCCGACTTCAAGAACTGCGTGCCCGACGAAATTTTCTACCGCATAGTGGCCATCATCAGAATAGCCGTTCCCTACACAGGCATGATAATCTCCACACGCGAGAGTGCCAAGAGCCGCGAAAAAGTTCTCGAGCTTGGTATCTCACAAATCAGTGGCGGCTCACGCACAAGCGTTGGCGGCTACGTTACCGAGGAGAGCGAAGAGGAAAACTCCGCACAATTCGACCTCTCCGACCGTCGCACCCTCGACGAGATTGTAGGTTGGTTGCTCGACCTCGACCACATACCGAGTTTCTGCACAGCCTGCTACCGCGAAGGCCGCACCGGTGACCGTTTCATGTCGTTGCTCAAGAACGGACAGATAGCCAACTGTTGCCTTCCTAATGCTCTGCTCACACTAAAAGAGTACATAAAAGACTACGCATCGCCCGCCACACGCGAAAAGGCCGAAGCTATGATAATGCGCCTGCTTGCCGATATTCCCAACGAAAAGGCACGTGCCACAGCAACCAAATACCTCGATGCGATAGAGAATGGCGAACGCGACTTCAGATTTTAGTAAATAGAAAGACATGAACAACACAGCACGCTCCAACCGCTATCATATAGGAATTTTCGGCCGACGCAACGCCGGAAAGTCCTCGCTTATAAACTGCATCACAGGGCAGGAGACATCCATCGTCTCGGATGTAGCCGGAACAACCACCGATACAGTGTGGAAAAACATTGAGCTGCCGGGAATAGGCGCAGCTGTGATTGCCGACACAGCCGGCTACGACGATTGCGGCGAGTTGGGCGAAAAGCGTGTCGAGCGCACACGACAGGCTGTAGCACGTATCGACCTTGCTCTGCTGTTGCTTGATGGCAACCCCGCAGATGCCACCCTCGAAAAAGGGTGGTTACAACTCTTCTCGTCGCTCAACATTCCTGTGATACCTTTGCTCGCTAAGAACGACACCCCGGGGAAAAGCATTGAGCAAGAGCAATGGGAGCAAATGCTTGGCACCAAACTGTTGCCTATCTCTGCAAAAAGCGGCGAAGGAAAAGCAGAACTTCTCGACTGCATGGCACAAATATACAAGAGCGGCGATAATATAAACGACATTACCCACAACCTTGTGAAGGCAGGTGATACAGTGCTCCTTGTAATGCCACAAGATGCTCAAGCTCCACAAGGACGACTGATACAACCGCAAGTACAGACCATTCGCAACCTTCTCGACAAGCACTGCCTTGCCCTCTGTTGCGCCCCTGAGGAGATGACGCAAATGCTTGAATGTTTAAAGAGCGCGCCATCGCTCATAATCACCGACTCACAAGTATTTCCTCAGGTGGAAAAGCTTGCCCCCAAAGAGAGCAAACTCACCTCATTCTCTATATTGATGGCGCGGCACAAAGGCGACATCGACACCTTCCGCGCCGGAGCAACAATTCTAAGCACACTCCCCAACAACGCTCGCATACTCATAGCCGAGGCATGCAGCCACATCCCGCAAAACGAGGACATAGGCCGCGTGAAACTGCCACGCATGCTGCGAAAGAAATTTGGAGAAAGCATCACGATAAATGTTGTCTCGGGCAACGATTTTCCAGAAGACCTCACGCCTTACAACCTTATAATTCACTGCGGAGCATGTATGTTCACCCGTCGCCATGTGCTCACACGCATACGCCAGGCAAAAGCGCAAAATATCCCCATAACCAACTACGGAATAGCAATAGCAGCACTCACAGGAATATCGGAGAAGGTAACATACTGATAAATTAAAAGAGAACCAAAAATTTTGGTTCTCTTTTAATTTTTAGATTAGTTTATATTGTAAAGTAATAAAAGCAATAGAGGGTATCAGTGCAAAGGTGGCAAATAGCACCATCAGCATAAAGTGAACGTCAGAAACCGAATAACCGCTCTTAGTGTAATTATCCGAAATCCACCCACGGTTTCCGCTGCGCATCTTCTCTCGAATATAAGAATACAATTTATATACAAGCACACCGCACAAAATGCCAACCATTGTACCGCAAATAATATCTCCGGGATAGTGCACCCCCAAATATATTCTCGAATAGCAATTAAGCAAAGCCCATACTACCAAAGAGATACTAAGCAGTCTGTTCTTCACAAGAAGCATCACAAAGACAGCAATTCCAAAGGAGTTTGACGCATGACTCGACATAAAGCCATATTTGAATGCACGATAGTTGTTCACCACATCCACCATATACATAATCTCAGGGTCGTGTGTAGGGCGGAAACGTGCAAACAGAGGCTTGCATATTGTAGATGTAATTCCGTCGGTGAGTGTAATCACAAGGGCACACATCACCAGCAGAACTATAAAATTCATCAAGCTGTTGTTTTTAATCAGCAAATATATGAGAGCAAGAGCAAAAGGAATCCACACAACAGTCGTTGTGTACACATGCATTACCCCATCCCAGAACAGCGAATCACTGCCATTCATTGCCAACAAAAGTTGCTTGTCTAAATTTATAAGTTGTTCAAGGTCAAACATAATGCTCTACTAAATATAAAGAAACCTCATTAAATTCTCTCGATGCTCTCGGCAGGCACCCAGCCAATATTTCCATCTTCGAGTTCTATCTCTTTCCACCCCTGCATGGAATCGTCTGAGATATTTACCTTACGACCTTCGTGAATGACAAAAAGGTCGGTACCCGAAACACTGGGAGTACTTTTTGCAGTTACGCTGGGCTGAATGACGATAGCACCGGTGCGTTCCGTAAGATAATGATACAGATGCAGTGCGGCAAAATTAGCAAAAAGTGTGACAAAAAAGCAAAAAAGCGCAGAGAAAAAACAAACTTTTCTCAATGCAACACTCTTACCGAAAAGGAAGAACAATGCCAGACCAAGCAGCAACAGGAAGAAGATAACACCCATCACACACCATGTCTGCATGCTTGCCAAGTTTACTACACTCTCAATCCACTCTATAAGAAAGAATTTATATGTTGGCGCAACCTTATCGACTGTCTTGCTGCGTGCAAGCTCAAGATTGAAAGCAATATCATCATCACCTGGGTTTAGCAACAGCGCGCGCTCATAGGCAAGAACCGCCTTTGCAATATTACCGGCCTTATAATAAGCATTACCTAAATTATAATGAAGCTCATAAGACTCGCCAACATTCGAGAGCAAATTCTCATATACAGATATAGCACCGATATAGTCGCCGTTCACATAAGCACTATCACCCATAGCCTTGCTCACAGGAGCATTTTCTGCGCCATTCACACCACCCTGCGCAACAAGCATCAGAGGCAGGGCAAGCAAGAAAATTGAATATATAATCTTTTTCATCATATACTATCTCTTAATAGAATTTTCCAATTTACTGATAACATCGATAGACATGCTGTAAACCTTATCCATCGTCTCACCGGGGTTTCCGGGAGCATAGCGAGCAAACTCACTCTCGCCGAGCACAGCCTCAAACTCCTTGATAAGAGCCTCGTCTACACCCCTCTCGGCAAGACGCGCCGAAATATTGTCTTTTGAAAGCTGCGACACTGAAATACTCAATTTATCACCTACATAACCCCAGAGAGTCTTTAAAATCTCATCATAAAACTCGGTGCTATTCTTCTCTGCAAGCAGTTTCTTGGCATTCTTAAGACGCTTGACAGCCACTTTGTTAGCCTTCTTGGTACGTACCTTTGTGATATTGGCATTCTCGGCCATCTTCTTGCGATAAGCCACAATGTAAGCGATAAAAGCCATCAAAGGAAGAATGTACCACAACCAATAGAGCATTGAAGCAAAAACATAATCACCTTGTTTGCTCAACTCACCCTCGCCTCTCTTGATGAAGCGTATATCCTGACCAAGAAGTTTCAACTCCTCTTTGCTCACATAGGCGGTAGAAGTCTCACTACCATTATCATTTCCTTTCTCCACATTGATGGTATAGCTCTCGGTTTCAAGAGTCTTATACTCCTGAGCCTTAACATCGAAATAAGAGAACTTCACAGAAGGAATGGTGTACACACCACCATGACGCGGAATAACAAGATACTCGATAACCTTGTTTCCCGAAAGACCATTACTCTTTACGATGAAGTTATTACTAATCTTAGGGTCGTAAACCTCAAAGTCGGCAGGGAAATTCACTTCGGGAGTCTTTATAAGTTTCATGTTACCCACACCCGAAATAGTTACGCGTAATGTAACCGCCTCATTAGCCTTAAGCTCAGTTGTGCTGATGTTCGACTTTATGCTGAACTCGCCCACTCCACCCGAGAAGCCATCGGGTTTCCCCGAAGGAAGACTCTGAACATCAAGTTTCAGCTTAGGAGTGTTAAGCACCTTCTTTACCTCTACATATTGGCTGCCACCATTAAAGAAGAGGTCAAATGGATCCATTGAAGTGCTACGCACCTGCTGAGCAACAATACCCTCGAACGCTACCGAAGGAATCTCTATCTCCCCCGTCTGCTGAGGGAAGAGCAGATATTGTCTCCAGGTAAGAGCACGATAGTTGCGGTCTTTATAATGTTCAAGTTGCCACTCCTTGTGCTGAGGAAGTTCAATCTCTTGAATATGAAAGCCCTTGAGGTCGGGCATTTTACCATCAAGCGAAGTGAGATTAACAGTAGAATATACTTTATATGTCAAGAGAACTGCCTGTTGCTCATATACTTTGGTCTTGTTCAAGGTTGCTGTCATGAAAAGCTCATCACCCGCAATCTGAGCAGATGCTGCACCGGTTGCACCATTATTTCCACCTCCGGCAGCAGCGGTCTGTTGTTGTTTATCCTGTGGCAACACCTTAATATCGACGGAATTAGAGGTAATTTGCTTACCCTCTACTTCAACTGTTGCAGCAGGTAGTTTGAAACTACCCTCTTTGTCAGCCTTAAGAATGAAGGTATAGGTGAGCGACTGCGAAGAGGTTGCCTGCCCATTAATCATTCTATAACTCGACTCCGACGAGCGGTTAGGGCCAGAGAGAATCATAAAGCCCTCTATTGCGGGAATTCTTGGTTCCTTGGCATTGCCACGATTAATTTTATAGCTCAATCTGAACTGCTGACCCACAACTACTGCATTTGGTGCCGAGGCAACAAAAGAAATCTCATCAGCAAGCACCACCGTCAAGGCAAGCAGCAGGCCTGTTATTGTCAAAAATAATCTTTTCATCTTAGTACATCAAATATCATCAATTCCCGCCCCAAGAGGCAAAGGAAACTGTAAATTACCAATCCTTCTCAAGTTTTCGACCGCGCAACTGCATCATCTTCTTTACCTTCTCCTGAACATCTTTCTCGTCTTGCATTGCAGCTTGCAACATCTGCTCAGCATTCTCTTTAGACATTTCTTGTTGCTGTTGTTGCTGTTGCTGCTGCTGTTGTTGCTCTTGTTGCTGTTGCTCTTGCTCTTGTTGTTGTTGCTCTTGTTGCTGTTGCTCTTGCTGCTCTTGCTCTTGCTTCACCTGTTCCTTGTTCTCTTGCTGTTGATTTTGTTGCTGTTGTTGCTGTTTCAACTGACGCATTGCAAGAGCAAGGTTATAACGAGTCTCATGGTCACCCGGATTTTCACGTAATGCCTGCTTATATGCTTCAACAGCTGAAGCATAGTCCTTAGCCGACTGATGAATTACACCAATATTATGATGAATCTGAGCAAGTTGTGCAGGGTTATCTGAACGTTTTTCTGCAATCTGATATTGGTCCATTGCATCCTTAGCCTTCTGCTGAAGAAGCAGCGAATTACCAAGATTATACAACGCATCTACACCATTCGCATCCTTTTCGAGTGCCTTACGGTACTCAACCTCCGATTTTTCAAAAAGACTGTCAGAATACAATTTGTTTCCTCCACGCAAATAGTCGCGATAATCTCTTTGAGCAGCAACCGAGGTAACTGCAAATACCGACAAAAATAATATATAATATTTCATACGCATAAGAGACTACTTTTTATTTCCAAATAAATTGAAGTTTCGTGTGAAACGGCTCTTTCCCGGAAGAATGAGAATATCCACAACAAGCAAGACTAGCGCAAGCCAAGCTACAATGTGGAACTGTTCATCATAATCGGTGAACACCTCGCTTGTAACATCAGCCTTTGCAAGTTTATCAAGCTCCTTTTCCAAAAGTCGTTGAGCATTATTAGTATTATCCACGCGAATATATGCACCATTGCCGGCCTTGGCAATACTCTTGCCCATCTCCTCGTTAAGTTTAGTAACAATAACATTACCATCTTTATCTTTGCGATAATCGTTATATTTATCGGTGGGAATTGGGGCACCTTCAAGTGAGCCGACACCAAGAATATAAATGGAAACACCCTTCTCGGCAGCAGCCTTTGCAGCCTCCTCGGCACCACCTTCGTGGTTCTCGCCATCGGTAATCACGATAATAGCTTTACCAACCTCTTTATCGGGAGTGAAACTCTTCATTGCAAGATTCACTGCCGCACCAATATCAGTACCTTGACGGCTAATCAACGAAGGCGAAATTGACTCCATGAACATCTTAGCCGAAATAAAGTCATTGGTGATGGGCAACTGCACAAAAGCATCACCCGCAAAAACAATAAGACCAATCTTATCATTCTCGAATTTATCAATGAGCTTAGAGATAATCTTCTTCGACTTCTCCAAACGGTTGGGAGCAATATCCTCGGCAAGCATCGAATTGGAAATATCAAGAGCAATGACCGTCTCGATACCCTGACGTGTCACACTCTCCATCTTCGAGCCGAACTGCGGCCTTGCTAGCACAAGCGTGAGCATTGTCACGGCAGAAATAGCAAGCCAGAACTTCACATCAGGACGATAAGCCGACACATCGGGCATCAACTCCTTCAGCAACTCCTTGTCGCCATACTCCTGCAAACGCTTGCGACGTCGATAATTGGAATAGAAATAGACCACTACTAGCAGCGGAACCAATATCAGCAGATATAAATATTCGGGATTAGCAAACCTCATGACAATTCAAACATTTTAAGGTATTCTCTTAAGTACAGTGTAACGCAGCAAAAGTTCAAGCAGCAGAGCAACCATTGCAATAATCGCAAAAACAGCATACTCCTCTTCGCGTTTACTGAACTCTTTGACATTTAATTTAGTACGTTCCAACTTATCAATTTCGGCGTAAACCTCCTTCAATTTGGAGTTACTTGTAGCACGATAAAAGCTACCATCAGTGATAGTGGCAATCTTGTTGAGCGTAGTCTCGTCAATCTCCACAGGAACATTTACCACATGACCATTATAAGGATAAGGTGCCTCGCCGTTTGTTCCCACACCAATAGTGTACACTCTCACACCAAACTGCTTGGCAATCTCGGCAGCCGCCTCGGGCGAAATCTCACCCCTGTTGTTAGAACCATCGGTAAGCAGAATTATTACCTTCGACTTTGCCTTACTCTCTTTGAGGCGGCTCACAGCGTTGGCAATACCCATGCCGATAGCTGTTCCATCCTCTATGATACCTTGTGCAGCAATGTCACACTTCACGCTATTGAGCATATTGAGCATCACAGCATGATCCACAGTCAGCGGACACTGCGTAAAGCTCTCACCGGCAAAAATCGTAAGACCGATATTATCGTTGGGGCGACCATTGACAAACTCGGCAGCCACCAGCTTGGCAGCCTCCAAACGGTTGGGAGAAAGGTCCATAGCAAGCATACTTGTGGAAACGTCCATAGCAAGCATGATGTCAATACCCTCCACTTCGGTATTCTGCCATCGGTTGGTCAATTGCGGACGAGCCAGAACCAATATAATCATCGACAGCGCCACAACACGCAACACAAACGGCACATGTATAAGATAGTTTTTATAGCTCTTAAGACCTCTTTTGAGAAACTGCGATGCAGTAGATATCTTCATTGCCGGAGTCTTGCGATGCCCCGACATTATATACCACACCACATAACCGATAAGAGGTATAAAAAGCAACAATAAAGCTATATTTGCAAAAACCATAATTCTAATTTACCAAACTACTCAACCAATCAAATAATACAATTCGCGCACCAGCATCACCAACAATGCCACAGCAGCAACTCCCAGCACCACAACAGTGAGCAGTAACAAACGTTTCTCTCTCTTCGAGCGTTTGTTCACAATCTTCTTCTCCGTAGGTTGAGGTGCCTGTTCACTCTCGGCAACCTTTGTCTTATTTACAAACTCTATTGCATTGAGAATATTCCTGTCATTCTCGTTCATCGGCGGCTCAAACTTTGCAAACTTCACAAGGTCGGCCATCACAAGCAACTCCTCAAGTTCTTTATAAGCCTCTTTATCGCATACCCTCATAAGATTGTCCACAATCTCGGCAGTAGTCATTTCCGTAGCATTAAAGTCGAACCTGTTATTCAGATATTCACGAATAGCATCGGTAAGCTCGGTATAATACTCTTTGCTCAGTCCGCCTGCGCGCCACTTATCGTTGTTCTTTATGCGCTCTATCTCGTTAAGCGCAACCACGTGTGAGGGCAATTTAGGCTTGATTTTCACAATTCTGATTATAGGCTTGTTTTTCAGATAACGCACAAGCACCCATCCAAAAGCCACCGACAACAGCAACAGCACAACAAACAGCCAGAAGCTGTCCTGCACATCTGCCCACGATAGACTGGTACGCCAAATATCCTTAGGGCCGAAGAAAGAATCAACATTCGCTGTATCCACAGGCATCATGTAAACAGCCATTGCAAGTTCCTTTGAGAAATAGGGGTCGCCATCGACCAACACCTCAAAAGGAGGAATCACATAAAGCGATGAGTCGAAAGATGTAACGGTGTACACCTCGGTTATTTCTATTCTCTTTCTGTCGTTGAAATACTGCGTATCGGGCACAGCTTTATGCACAATTTCAACTCCCTCCACAAGTTCATCGTCGAATGTGGGGAATACAATTCTGCTACCACTGTTTGCCGTCACCTCCAAAGTAATCTTCGCCTGTTCGCCAATGAGACGCTGGCACGAATCGATTTCGGCATTCACAGTAACATTCTGCGCCTTTACACTACCCGCAAAAGCAACAAACATCAAAACAGAAAAGAACAGTAATATTTTATTCTTCATATATAAATTCATTCGCAATGTTGCAGTAACAACAATAATTTGCACTAGCCACGTTTGGCAAACAAAGCAAGCAAAGCCTTCACATAATCCTCGTCTGTACGCACTGTCACAGAATCAACGCGGCTTTTCGCAAAAATCATCTCAAGAGCCTCGCGCTGTTCACGCCACCATGTACGCTGAGCATTCTGCACCTTGTCCGACGAAGTATCGATATAAACCTCGTCGCCACTCTCGGCGTCTAACACCTTCATCAAACCTATACGCGGAAGCTCGGCCACACGACGGTCATACACCTGAATGGCAACAACATCATGCTTGCGATTGGCTATCGTCAAGGCATTCCTGTAATCATGCGGCGCAATAAAATCGCTCAACAGAAAGGCAGTGCAACGTTTCTTAAGCGCGTTTGTGAGAAACTCCAGGGGCACCTTTATATCTGTACGGTTACTTTGAGGAGTAAAGCCCAACAGTTCGCGAATGATATAAAGAATATGCTTCTTACCCTTTTGAGGAGGGATGAATTTCTCTATCCTGTCCGAGAAGAATATGACACCGATTTTGTCATTATTCTGTATTGCAGCAAAAGCAATCGTAGCAGCAATCTCAGTGAGCATATCGCGCTTAGTCTGCTTAATTGTTCCGAAAGAGAGACTCTCGGACACATCCACCAGCAGCATCACCGTCAGCTCGCGCTCCTCTTCGTAGACCTTCACAAAAGGACGATGGAAACGCGCCGTCACATTCCAATCAATGTCACGCACATCGTCGCCATACTGATATTCCCTCACTTCGCTGAAAGACATACCCCTACCCTTGAAGGCAGAGTGGTACTGTCCCGCAAAAATATTGTGAGAGAGTCCGCGCGTCTTAATCTCAATCTTGCGAACCTTTTTTATAAGTTCACTCGTTTCCATAGAACAAGAATTAAGCGACTACTAAGGAACCTCTACGCTGTTAAGTATTTTGCTTACAATCTCGTCAGCAGTCATGTTGTTTGCCTCAGCCTCGTAGCTTAGACCTATACGGTGACGAAGCACATCATGAGCAACAGCACGTACATCCTCGGGAATAACATATCCACGACGCTTGATGAAAGCATAAGCACGCGCAGCTAACGCCAAATTGATAGATGCACGAGGCGAAGCACCAAATGCGATGTAATCCTTCATCTCACGCATGTTATATTTATCGGGGAAACGTGTAGCAAACACAATATCAGCGATATACTGCTCTATTTTCTCATCGAGATAAACCTGGCGCACCACCTTGCGTGCCTCGATAATCTCCTCGGGGTTCAAGATAGGCTTCACAACAATCTTTTCTCCAGTAATATTCTGACGGATAATCTTCTTCTCCTCAGAGATATCAGGATAACCGATAATAACCTTGAGCATGAAACGGTCTACCTGTGCCTCGGGCAGAGGATAAGTACCCTCCTGCTCAATGGGGTTCTGAGTAGCAAGAACCAAGAAAGGCTGAGGCAACTGGAAAGTATCCTTACCAATGGTCACCTGTCTCTCCTGCATAGCCTCGAGCAAGGCACTCTGCACCTTTGCAGGCGCACGGTTAATCTCGTCGGCAAGAACGAAATTGGCAAACACAGGACCTTTATTAGATTTGAAAGTCTCCTCTTTCTGGCTATATACCATTGTACCGATAACGTCGGCCGGCAAAAGGTCGGGAGTAAACTGTATGCGGCTGAAGTCACCGTCAACAAGGCTTGCGAGAGTCTTGATAGCAAGGGTCTTAGCCAATCCGGGCACACCTTCGAGCAACACATGACCATCGGCCAAAAGACCAATGAGGAGCGACTCAACCAAATGTTTCTGTCCCACTATCACCTGGTTCATACCGGTTTGCAGGTTAGTCACAAAGCCACTCTGCTTTTCAATCATTTCATTCAATTCACGAATGTCGATAGTTCCATTCATAATATATTTGCTTTATAATTTATTACCTTATAATATATACAGTCAAAAACAGCGCGAATTTAAACTATTCTGTTAAAAATTCATGTTAAATTTCTTAAAAGACATTTAACCACTGTTGAATTTAATAATTTTTCATAATCCACGCACCGTTTTCTATTTTCGCGGCACCAGACGAGGAATTTTCAGCACCATATCACAAGCAAGGTCATTGGGACGCACCATATTGTTATATTTCACAATGTAGGGCCACAATCTCTTGTCACCATAATAGTTAAGAGAAATTCTAATCAACGTCTCTTCTGACATCACCGTATGTTTGCACATGGTACCCACAATTTTATAATCGGTAGTGTCAGCAACAAAAATTGTTGAGAGTTCACGCACAGCAAGCGACTCAACTATCTTTAATCGCTCCACAGTTGCGGAAGATTTCTTTTTCTCCTCCTTTACAGGCTGTACAAGCAGCGTATCACTCACTTGTAGTGCAACACTATCTTGCTGTGCCACAATAGAATCCACAACTACACTCGCAAGCGAATCGACAGGAGTAACCTCCAATGAATCAACAGCAATGCTGTCGGCAACAGCAGCAACAGTATCGGCGGGTATCTCCACGACAGGAGTAACAACCGACTCAGCCTCTGCCATAAACCATTTATTCCAATCAAAAGAGAATGAATCTCTATAATAATAGAAGCCAACGAAAGCAGCACCTATGAACATTGCAACCAAAACAACGATAAGTGCCACTTTAGGTAACTTTCTGCTCTTTTTCTCTCGGGGCAAAGTATCGAAATAGAGTTTCTTCTCCTCCACGACAGGAGCAGTTTTTTCCTTAGACTCTTCTACCACCGCAGGCTCCTCATTCACAACCTCGGCACTCTCCTCGACTGGCTCGTTCGGGTGCACCTCTTCCGGAGCACTCTGCACCTCCTCGACAACATTGGGTACAGGCTCCGTAATAACCTCTTCGGGCAACTCGGCAGCAACCTCGGTTTCAACAGCAATACTCTGCTCGGGAATGTAATCGGACTCCTCGATAGGCATTTCCTCTTCTATCGCCACGCTCAAAGCCTGG
The DNA here is from genome assembly GCA_045661205.1 of Bacteroidaceae bacterium. Taxonomy (GTDB): domain Bacteria; phylum Bacteroidota; class Bacteroidia; order Bacteroidales; family Bacteroidaceae; genus HGM04593. Next base: position 14,538 of record JAZRFE010000056.1, read on the forward strand.
CGACTATCCTCCTCAACGACCTCACAGGGCATCTCCTCTTCTATCTCAACACTTAAAACAGGAGAAGATATCTCTTTCTCTTCAGCAACAGGCTGTTCTTCGATAGGAACTTCTGCAACAACCTCTTCAACAGAAGCAACCTCTTCTTTGTCATCCTCGTCGTCATCATCAATATCATCGTCAACCTCCACCGGCTCGAACATCGCAAACGGAGCATTGATAATATCCTTCAACGAATCGGTAGGAACAAACGTCAAGCGTTTGTGTCCATCAATCTCAAATCTCTCACCGGTGTTTATGTTCACGCTAGAACGGCTCTCAACCTCAACAACCTTGAAAGTACCAAGACCATTAATTTTCACAGAGCCATCCTTTTCAAGTCCCTCGACTATCACATCGAAGAAGGCGTGTACAAACGACTCTACCTCGGCAACAGGAACACCCACAGCCTTAGCATAGAAATTACATAAATCGGTAAAATTCAACTTCTTATCCATTCTCTTCGCCTTATTTGAAATTATCCTTTAGCTTAGAACTGGGGCGAAAAGCCGGAACCAGCTTAGGAGGAATAAGCATACGCTGCCCCGTCTTTGGATTAACAGAAACCCTCTCGCGGCGCATCTTCACCTCAAAAACACCAAAGCCCGAGACGTTTATCTGGTCATTCTCCTTCAAACGCTCAATCATCACAGAAACCAGAGCTTCAACATCAGACGCCGCCTTTGAAGAAGCCACTCCGTTTTTCTTGGCAATTTTGCTTATAAACTCCTTATTATTCATTACATCAATAGTTATTCGTCACACAATTTTCCCATCAAGTCAAACTCGGTGGCATCGGTAATCTGCACATTGTAGAATGCACCCACCGACAACTCGGCAGAAGCAGTGGAAACAAGCACTTCGGTATCCACATCGGGCGAGTCGTATTCAGTGCGACCTACATAATAGTCGCCCTCGACGCGGTCGATAATCACCTTGAAACATTTGCCAACCTTCTCATAGTTCAACTGTGTTGAAATGCGCTGCTGCACAGCCATCAGAGCATCGAGACGCTCCTGCTTCTTCTTTTTGGAAATTCTATCCTTATAATTAAGAGCTGCATAAGTATCATCCTCTTCGCTGTATGCAAAAGCACCCAAACGGTCGAAACGCGCCCACTTCACAAACTCCAACAGCTCGTCGAAATCCTTATCAGTCTCGCCGGGGAAACCCACCATCATAGTTGTACGCAGACAAATGCCGGGCACCTCACTACGCAACTTCTCAACAAGAGCATAAGTCTGCTCTTTGGTCACAGGGCGCAACATTTTCTTAAGAATCTTTGTGCTCACATGCTGCAAAGCAATATCAAGATACTTGCAGACATTATCTCTCTCGCGTATCACACGCAACAAATCCTCGGGAAAGTTAGTCGGATAGGCATAGTGCAATCTTATCCACTCCACACCCTCGACATCGGCTATTCGCTCCACAAGCTCGGCAATAGCCGAACGATGATACAAGTCCTTGCCATAATATGTAAGTTCCTGAGCAATAATCTGGAACTCTTTTACGCCACGTGCAACAAGGTAACGCACCTCCTCGACAATCTCTTCCATAGGACGCGACACATGCGAACCTGTGATAATGGGAATGGCACAGTAAGCACAACGTCTGTTGCAACCCTCAGAAATCTTTACATAAGCATAGTGGTCGGGAGTCGTAAGCACTCTTTTATATGCAACGTCATCGGCATAACTTTTCTTAAGGTCATCGATAAGCGCACCCCAGTCGAACTTGCCATAGAACTTATCCACGAGTGGAATCTCGGAATAAAGCTCACCCATATAACGTTCAGAGAGACACCCCATTACATAAAGTTTATTTAGGTCGCCCTGCTCCTTGCGCTGGCAAAATTCAAGAATCATATTAATAGATTCCTCTTTTGCGTCGCCAATAAAACCACAAGTATTTATTACAGCAATCTCGCCTTCAGGCGATTCACTGTCGTGCGTAACCTCATAGCCACACTCTTTGAGACGATGCATCAACTGCTCTGAATCGACAAGATTCTTTGAGCAGCCCATCGTAATTACATCGATACGATTCTTAATCATTTCCTATTTAAAGAGAGAATCAACAAATTCGTAGCGGTTGAACACCTGCAAATCCTCCATCTGCTCACCAAGTCCGATATATTTCACAGGAATCTTGAACTGGTCGCTGATACCTATAACCACACCACCTTTGGCAGTGCCGTCGAGTTTGGTAATTGCAAGCGAAGATACCTCGGTAGCCTTGGTAAACTGTTTAGCCTGCTCAAAGGCATTCTGTCCCGTAGAGCCGTCGAGCACCAGCAGCACATCGTTGGGAGCATCGGGAAGAATTTTCTTCATCACATTCTTTATTTTGGTAAGCTCGTTCATCAAGCCCACCTTGTTGTGCAGACGGCCGGCAGTATCGATAATCACCACCTCGGCATTGTTTGCAACAGCCGAAGCAAGCGTATCATACGCCACCGATGCAGGGTCAGAGCCCATATTCTGCTTGACAACAGGAACGTCCACTCGACGTCCCCACTCCACCAACTGCTCAACAGCAGCTGCGCGGAAGGTGTCCGCAGCACCAAGATAAACCTTCTTGCCGGCCTTTTTAAACTGGTAAGCAAGCTTTCCTATGGTAGTGGTCTTGCCCACACCATTCACACCCACAACCATTATCACATAAGGCTTTCCGGGAGTTGTGGAAATGTCAAACCCCTCGCAATCCTCGGAATTATTCTCAATGAGCAGTTCTGCTATCTCGTCTTTAAGCAGAGAATTCAGTTCATTGGTAGTCATGAATTTGTCGCGTGCAACTCTCTTCTGCACACGCTCCACTATTTTAAGTGTGGTATCCACACCCACGTCAGAAGTTACAAGAATCTCTTCGAGATTGTCGAGCACCTCGTCGTCAATGGTAGTCTTTCCGGCAATCGCACGAGCAATCTTACCGAAAAAACTCTCTTTGGTCTTTGACAAGCCCTTGTCAAGAACCTCTTTCTTATCTTTTGAGAAAAAACTGAAAAATCCCATATTCTATTCTTTATTAATCCAACTTAAGCACAGCAAGGAACGCCTTCTGAGGAACCTCAACATTACCAATCTGTTTCATACGTTTCTTACCCTTCTTCTGTTTCTCGAGCAACTTACGTTTACGCGAAACGTCACCACCGTAACACTTCGCAGTCACATCCTTGCGCACCTGCTTGATAGTCTCACGAGCAATGATTTTTGTACCGATGGCAGCCTGCAAAGCAATATCGAACTGCTGACGGGGAATAAGGTCTCTCAACTTCTCACACATCTGACGACCGAGACCGTAAGCATTATCCACATGAGTCAAAGTAGAGAGCGCGTCCACCGGCTCGCCATTGAGCAGAATATCAAGTTTGATAAGTTTCGACGGGCGGAAACCGGCAGGATGATAATCAAACGAAGCGTAACCTTTGGAAATACTCTTGAGTTTATCGTAGAAGTCAATCACAATTTCGCCGAGAGGCAACAAGAAACGAATATCCACGCGGTTACCTGTGATAAACTCCTGTTTCTGCAACTCACCACGTTTGGAGAGACACAGCGTCATGATGGGGCCGATGTACTCGGCTCGTGTGATGATACTTGCATTTATATAAGGCTCCTCTATGTGGTCGATAAGAGTCTGGTCGGGCATACCACCGGGATTATGCACCTCTTGCACCTCGCCCTGTTTGTCGTACACCATGTACGAAACGTTAGGAACAGTGGTAATCACGCTCATGTCGAACTCGCGGTCGAGACGCTCCTGCACAATCTCCATGTGCAACAATCCCAAGAAACCACAGCGGAAACCAAATCCCAACGCAGCCGATGACTCAGGTTGGAAAGTGAGCGACGCATCGTTAAGCTGCAACTTCTCGAGCGAGGCACGCAAATCCTCATAATCCTCGGCATCGATAGGATAAACACCGGCAAAGACCATGGGCTTAACCTCCTCGAAACCTGCAATAGCCTTGTCGCAAGGACGAGCAATATGAGTGATGGTATCACCCACCTTCACCTCGCGCGAAGTCTTGATACCCGAAATAATATAACCCACATCACCTGTACGCAACTCTTTGCAAGGCACCATATCCATCTTCAGTACACCCACCTCATCGGCTGCATACTCTTTACCGGTATTAAAGAACTTCACCTTATCGCCTGCACGTATAACACCGTTCACCACCTTGAAGTAAGCAATGATACCGCGGAACGAGTTGAACACCGAGTCGAAAATAAGCGCCTGTAAGGGAGCCTCCTCGTCACCCACAGGGGCAGGAATACGCTCCACGATAGCCTCGAGCAGTTCAGGAACACCGTCACCGGTTTTTCCCGATGCAAGAAGAATATCATCTCTGTCGCAACCCAAAAGGTCAACAATCTCATCCTTCACCTCTTCGGGCATGGCATTAGCCATGTCACACTTATTAATCACAGGTATAATCTCTAATCCCTGGTCAAAAGCCATATAAAGGTTCGAGATTGTCTGCGCCTGAACGCCCTGAGTAGCATCCACAACCAACAAAGCACCCTCGCACGCAGCAATCGAGCGCGACACCTCATACGAAAAGTCCACATGTCCCGGAGTATCAATGAGGTTGAGCGTATAAGTCTCGCCCTTGTAAATATACTCCATCTGTATCGCATGACTCTTGATGGTGATACCTCTCTCGCGCTCCAAGTCCATATTGTCGAGCATCTGCCCCTCTGTCACCTTGATAGTCTGAGTAGTCTCCAGCAAACGGTCGGCCAACGTAGATTTACCATGGTCTATGTGAGCAATAATACAAAAATTCCTTATCTTCTTCATATAAAAACAATTCTCAAATAATAGAAAGGAAACACTGAACGAGCGACACAAAAGCCTTGCATCACCTGCCTTTTATCTCCAATATCTCCATTTTAGTGCAAAAATACAAAAAAACAGCGACATACAGACCATTTAACGTAAAAAATACCAAAAACAGAGAGAAAGAGAGCACAATAAAACAACAAAAGAGCCCCAAAGAGCTCTTTTATTATATCTATAAGCATATAGAAGCCTATCACTCGAACACAATCTCGCCGAAAAACTCTGGCAGATGGAAGTTAGGACGCGGAAAATCAATCTTATTCCACGAAAGGAAATGAGGATTGGGGAGATTGTCGCCACACTTGTAGAAATTGGCACGCATCGACAAGCCGCCCCACTCGGAAACATCATGATTAAAAAGTGCCGACGAGGGAATCACCTCGATAATGCTCCACGACTGCTCACCCTCTCGCAATGCAAAATTCCCATTTCCCAACGTTGGGTAACGCTCTATTGTAGCAAGCATATCGAGAGGCATCCGCTCTGTCTCCTTACCTTTTGCATGACACGCAACAAGCATGCGACCGATACATGTACACTCAAAATTATAGTAAGTATTCTCGTCGGGAGCTATAAACATCTCCACACAAGGGTCGGTCCACACCTCACCAAAATTATCTGCAATCTTTGAGTGCAAATCCTTCTCGATAACATTATACTGCAAGAAAAGCTTCTCACCATTGTGGAACACCTTGAACGACACCTGTGGAGTATAGGGGAATTTCTCGGGCCAATTACAGTTTGCAATACTATTTGCATCCAGCGTAGAGAAAATCTCGCACAGTTTCTCCACATCATATCTCTGCAATGAGACCTTAGGAATAGTAATCTTCTTCATGACAAATCAATTAATACAAAACCGTATCAGCAAAGATAACAACAAACGAGCGAGAAATATGAAGTTTACTTCATTATTTTTCAAAGCGAGTGCAGAAAATTTTCGCTATTTATCGCAAAGATAGTGATAATCTGCAAAAGAAACACTTTTCAAGCAAAATAAAATAGGCTCGCAATTAAATTGCGAGCCTATTCAGTCAATCATTCAACCAGATTATTCGATAGTAGCAGCAAAGCCACCGCCGGGAGCAAACTTGATATTGAGTTTGTCGCCCTTGCGAACCTTGCGTGTAGTCATCTTATAATCCTCGGCATCTCTATGGATGTTTACACCATCCTCCCAAAGAGTCATAGTGTACTCCTTACCCTCCTCGAGGAAGTCAAGAGTAATCTCCTTCTGACGGCCACTCCAGTCAGTCATACCACCAACCCACCATTTGTTACCATTGCGGCGAGCCATGATAATATAGTCACCAACAGCAGCATCAAGAGCGCGTGTCTCGTCCCATGTTGTGGGAACCGGACCGAGGAATCTCATCATGTCAGGCTCTTTCTCGTAGTTTGTAGGACGGTCGCAAAGCATCTGAAGAGGAGACTCGTAAACTACATACATACCAAGCTGGTGGCAACGTGTACCCTGAGACATGGGGATGTAGTAACGCTCTACGAACTCACCCTTCTTAGAGTTGCGCATAGCACCGGGAGTATAGTCCATGGGACCGCAAGCCATACGTGTAAATGCAAGTGTCACGTTGTGCTCGGGGCTGAGGTCGTCAGTCCATTTATTCTGCTCACCACCATACACACCCTCAGAAGTAAGCATGTTGGGGAAAGTGCGAGTAATACCTGTGGGTTTGTAAGAACCGTGGTAGTCTACGAGCAACTGAAGTTCAGCAGCACGCTTAGCAGTGTTGTAGTACCACTCAACCATCCACTGGTCGTCGCGCTGCATGAAGTCGATCTTAAGACCCTTAACGCCCCACTCTTTGAATTTGGGAAGAGCCTCATCCATCTTCTCCTCGAGACCCAACCATGTCATCCACAAGATGATGCCCACATTCTTCTCTTTACCATAACGGATAAGCTCTGCAAGGTCAATTTCGGGAACAATATCAAGGACAGTCTTGTTAATATCATACCATCCCTCGTCGAGAACGATATACTCGATACCGTTAGCCGAAGCAAAGTCAATGAAGTATTTATAAGTCTGTGTGTTCACACCGCAACGGAAATCAACACCGGTGAGTGAGCAATTGTGCCACCAGTCCCAAGCAACCTTACCAGGCTTGATCCATGATGTATCAGCGATACGTGAAGGCGATGCAAGAGCATAAAGAGTGTTGCTATTGAGAAGCTCAGTATCCTTATCGGCAATCACAACGGCACGCCAGGGATAAGAGCGATTACCTGTTGTTTTTGCAATATAGTCAGCTCTTTCAGTAACAACAAGGTCACGGTCAGAACGTTTCTCGGTCTTCAAAGCATAAGCAGGGAAGATACCTTTGAAAGAGTACTTCTCACCCTTCTGATAGTAAACACCGGGATAGCTCTCGAGGTCTACCTCAGTGATAATCATTCTCACACCGTTGTCGGTAGCAAGCATAGGATGGCTGGCAAACTTATTCTCGCCGATAGCACCAACAGTAGTGTCGATAAACTTACGCTCCTGGTGAGTGTACATAGAACCCTCCTCAGGGAAGAGGATCTTGTCATCATTAACGAAGTTATATGCAACAGTCTCAGACATTACATTAACCTCTTTCTTGCCAAAGCGAGTAACAAAACGATAAGCAACAGCATCATCATAAAGACGGAAAATAACCGAGTATTTACCGAACTTGAACTCACTTTCGTTGTACTTCATGTTCACCTTGCTGTTACGCACTGCGATAGCAGGAGCAAAAACCTCCTCAACTGTCTTTGTCTTGGGATTGAGCGATTTCACCTTCTCACCAGCAACAACACCATTGCTGAAAGTCATTGAAAGAGGCATTTTCGCCAAAATCTCCTTGCCATTGAACTCCACCGAGTAGTAGAGTTTCTGCTCCTCGATGCTTACGTTAGCTTTAATCTCGCCCGAAGGTGAAGAGAGTGTGGCTGTCTTTTGAGCCGACACAGTGAGCACTGCCATGAATGCAATCACTGCCAATGAAAAAATTTTCTTCATCTCTTTAATTTTGATTGAGTTATTAAAAATAAGTTTATATAATTATTGTATTATTATCAAAAAAATATACAAACTCTGCGAAGATAAACAAAAAAAACGAAAATAAGCCAAACAGCAAGCCACATTTATTACTTTCATGGAATTTGTGTACATTTGCAACCACAACCAACAAGCATGAACATTGCAGAAATCAAAAAGCAACTAAACACCCTGCGCGACGAGAAATATGCCGAATTCTCGTCACGACTCATTCCGGGATTCGGCAAAGAACATTTTATAGGAGTGCGCACGCCCATACTCAAGAAAATGGCACACGAAATAGTCCGTGCCGGCGACTACGAAGAGTTCCTCGCCACACTCCCCCACGACACCCTCGAAGAGAACTTGATGCACGCATTCATCGTGGCACACGAGAAACGTACCATCGATGAGACTCTTACCCGCATCGAGCAGTTTCTACCATATATAAATAATTGGGCAGTGTGCGACCAATTTTCCGTAAAAACGCTAGGCAATCACCCCAACATCACCTACACACACATAAAGCAATGGATGAAGAGCAAGCATCTCTACACACGACGTTTCGGCGTAGTAAACTCCATGCGTTTCTTCCTTGACGGCAAGTTCAAGGCAAGCATGCTTCACGACGCAGCACAAGCCACCACCCACGAATACTACATGCAGATGGCAGTCGCATGGTACTTTGCCACAGCACTCGCCAAGCAGTGGGAGGCAACAATCCCCTACATAGAACAGCGAATACTCGCAAAAGAAGTTCACAGGCTTACCATTCGCAAGGCAATAGAAAGCCTTCGTATCCCCCCTGAGCAAAAGGAGTATCTGAGAAAATTACAATAGAATTGCACACTTTTTCAAAGTTTTTCCTTTTTATTCGTTCCATACGCCGTTTTTTGACTACCTTTGCAGATAGTGCAAAGTACCAACAAACACACACGCGCACCACATACAAGGAATTGAATGTAATATAATATTTTTTGACATGAAATCTGATATTGAGATTGCAAGAGAAACTTCTCTTAAAAGAATCGAGGAGATCGCCGGCAGCATAGGCGTTCCCGTAGACGAGGTAAACAACTATGGCAAATACATTGCCAAGCTCCCCCTCTCTCTTATTGACGAAGAGAAAATAAAGAAAAGTAATCTTATCCTTGTCACCGCCATCACTCCCACAAAGGCAGGTATCGGCAAGACAACCGTTTCCATCGGCCTCACATTGGGTCTTAACAGAATCGGCAAAAATGCAGTGGTAGCACTGCGCGAGCCCTCGCTCGGCCCCTGCTTCGGCATGAAAGGTGGTGCAGCCGGTGGCGGTTACTCACAGGTATTGCCCATGGAGAACATCAACTTGCACTTTACAGGCGACTTCCACGCAATCACCTCGGCGCACAACATGATTACCGCACTTCTCGACAACTACATCTATCAGAACAGAAAGACAGGCCTTGCCCTGAAAGAGATTAAGTGGAAACGCGTGCTCGACGTCAACGACAGAAGCCTGCGCAACATCGTCACAGGTCTCGGTGGCTCGGCAAACGGTCTTCCCACAGAGAGCGGATTCGACATAACCCCCGCATCGGAGATTATGGCAATCCTCTGCCTCTCTAAAGACCTCGACGACCTGCGCCGTCGCGTGGGTAATATCCTCCTCGGCTACACATTCGACAACCAGCCCTTCACTGTGAACGACCTGGGCGTTGCCGGAGCCATCACAGTGCTTCTCAAAGATGCCATCCAGCCCAACCTCGTGCAGACCACAGAGAACACAGCAGCCTTTGTTCATGGCGGTCCCTTCGCCAACATCGCGCATGGCTGCAACTCAATCATCGCCACCAAAATGGCACTTAGCTACGGCGACTACGTAATCACCGAAGCAGGCTTCGGAGCCGACCTCGGCGCCGAGAAGTTCTTCGACATCAAATGTCGCAAGGCAGGTCTCTCACCCAAATTGACAATCATCGTAGCAACCGCGCAGAGCCTCAAGCTCCATGGCGGCGTGCCCGAGGACAAAATCAAAGAGCAGAACATCGAAGGCTTGAAGAACGGACTCCCCAACCTCGACAAACACATTGAGAACATGAAACGCTTCGGCCAGGAGGTAATCGTAACCTTCAACCGCTACGCAAGCGACACCGACGAAGAGATAGCAATGGTAGCCGAGCACTGCCGCGAAATGGGTGTAGGCTTCTGCATGAACAACGTCTTTGCCGACGGCGGTAAAGGTGGAGAAGAGCTTGCAAAGCTCGTTGTGGATACCATCGAGAAATCACCCTCAGAGCCCCTCAAATTCATCTACGAAGACAGCGACCCCGTTCGTACAAAAATCGAGAAAGTATCTTCGCAGATCTACGGAGCAAAAGGCGTTACATACTCACCCGCAGCAGCCAAAAAAATCAAGCAGATCGAGGAATTGGGTATCTCTCACTACCCCATCTGTATTGCAAAGACACAGTACTCATTCTCGGCCGACGCAAAAGCCTACGGCGTAGCAAAAGACTTCGAGCTTAACGTACGCGACGTAGTCATCAACAACGGTGCCGAAATGATTGTTATAATCATGGGAGACATCATGCGCATGCCCGGATTGCCCAAAGTACCCCAGGCACAGAAAATCGACATCATCGATGGCAATATCGAAGGATTGAGCTAATCATTAGCACAAACATTTACAAAAAACTCTCAAGGCATGCCTTGAGAGTTTTTTATTACATATATAATCATTATAGAACCGCAAAACCAACGCAAACAAAAAATCCTCAATAATCGTTTGATTATCAAGGATTTTCTTTGGGTGACTAGTGGGATTCGAACCCACGACATTCAGAACCACAATCTGACGCTCTAACCGACTGAACTATAGTCACCATTTATTATGTGTGCTCTTCCTTAGAAAAGCGATGCAAAGGTAGGCATCTTTTTTCAAATATCCAAATATTTTAAAAGAAAATTCACAAATAGCGCAAACTTTTTTCCAAAACAGGCCAAAATTAAAACATTTTTTAATAAAAACAGAAATTTCTTTGGAATTATAAAAATATTAAAATACTTTTGCGCTCAGAAAATTCAAACATGAACAAAGGTATTATAAATAA
>JAZRFE010000057.1:0-2932 GCA_045661205.1 Bacteroidaceae bacterium
CGCGAGGTCACGAAAATGATCCAATTGGGTAGTGGAGCGCAGAGTGCCCATGAAGATAAACTCTTAGAGAAGAACACAAAGAAACTACCGAAATAATATAGGGGTTATTTATCGTTAATGCACGGTCAGATTGAGAACCCGAGTATCATCTTTAGTCGTAGCGTCCCATTGCTGGTTTTCACAAGACGCTGCTCGAACTCTTTGGTTTCAGGTGATAAAAGTTCATAAATCGGTTGGCAGTGGCAGAAATGGATGTCTACTAATATCCTTCGGCAAACTTTTTGCAAAGATTTTCGAAGGCTTGAAAAAAAATTATCACTATAGTGAAAAAGTTTTTTCAACAAAGCGAAAAAAAAATTTCATAGGCTTGAAAAATTTTGTCAAGCCTATGAAAATCTAGGCAATAGCAGTGTACTGAAAAAGTTGACAGATTAAATTTAGAATCCTATATGAGTTTACGCCACCGCCAACCGATTTATGAACTTTTCTCACCTGAAAGGGCCGCGATATTCCCCATTTCATCGAGAAAAGACAAGGTGAGGCCGTAAAGCTGCACCTTGCCAGGGCAAAAATTAAAATTGTTTCAACGGTTCATTCGGGATGAGAGGGGGTGTTCATAGATAGGAATATACTGATTTCTTATCGGAACAAGTCGTCTAAGGTTACCTCGTTCTGTATTATGCCTGAATGGGAGTTTGGGTGAATCCCAAAGGTGGTTACCATCGTCAGATGTACAGCCTTACGGGTGTTTGTGGAATTGATGAAGACTGCTTTCTTGTTACGCAGTCTCTGCTCATATTCTGCAGTAATGACAAACTCGGATAGAGAATACTTCATCTCACATATATTTACAACTTGATCATTACGGTCTATGAGTAAATCGATTTGCGCACCATCGCCATTCTCATCCGCTTCTTTACGCCACGAATATACATTGCTCAATATTCCGGATATTCCCAGTTTGTCTTTAATCTGTTGTGTATGCATCATGCACAGACGTTCAAAAGCCAATCCACTCCATGCACGATGCATTGCCGAATCTATAGAAACAGACCAAAAGTGTTCGTCATTATTCTCATTTCGCTGGATGAACTTGAAATAAAAGAGCGTATAGTTGTCAATTAGTTGATAAATGGCTTGTTTGCTCTTTTTACCATAGCCGTTATATTTTCGTACAAATCCGCAATACTCCAGCTCATCAAGAACCTTGCTCAACGTTCCACCACTTTGTACATGAATGGCATCTAATATCTCATCACGAGTCATTCCCATCTTTTTATTGCCAAGAACCCTCACTACATCAATATATTGCTCAGATGATTTGAATAGAGAGGCATAGAGTTGATTAAACTCATGAGCCAATTTTCCATTCTTAGCAAAAAACATATTGTCTATATTCTGAGATAGGCTCACTCCCTTTTCGAGTAAATTCCAATAAAAAGGAATACCTCCCAATACCATGTAACATTCTGCTATCTGGTAGCGACTCATCTCAATTCCCTTGTTCTGGACAAACAATTCACATTCACGCAGTGTGAAGGGTTGGAGAGCAATTTGCTGCGTTACACGATTGTGCAGTCCACCATGGTCATTTATCACCTTATTGATAATCCATGAGGTGGCAGAGCCGCAGATAATGAGCACGATATCCTTCCGTGCCGAGGCCCAACCATTCCAAAAGTGCTCAAAAGCCGAGATGAAATTAGAACGAGCCGTATCCATCCATGGAAGTTCATCAAGAAATACTATCTTCTTCTCATCTGGAGAATCTCTCAAGAAATGTGAAAGCAGACTGAATGCCTCCAACCATGATTTGGGTATTGGACAATCATCATAGCCAGCATCACGAAGCGATATACCAAAACTAAACAATTGGTCTTTTGTACTTCCCTTTGCCAGACCAGTATGCTGAAAGGTAAACTTATAGCCAAAGGTTTCACGGATAAGATAGGTTTTACCAATACGTCTGCGACCAAATACTGCTACCAACTCCGAGTATTCTGACTGTGCTGCTGCAAGCAGAACTTTTTGTTCTTTTTCTCTACCGATGATCATAACCTTACGTTTTTATTTCCGCAAATATATACAAAAAACATTGCATAATCAGCCAAATCTCCTTTTTTTTAATGGATTTGGCTGATTATACGATGTTTTTATCTAAAAAGGCAAAGGTGCAGCCGTGAAGCTGCACCTTGCCAGGGCAAAAATTAAAATCGTTTCAACGGCTCAGACGGGCTCACTTGATGGGTATCTGAACCTCTGTGAGGTAGTCTGCTGCGTCCTGCTTGTTCCACGGGCCATCGAGGTAGCAGAAGCGGGGGGTGCCGCTGAGTTGCATTCCCTGCTCTTCGATATAGGCCAAGGCCTCGGTCATTGTCTCAGAGAATCTGTCATACGCACCGTGATGTAGGAGGCAGAGCGCTTTCGGTATCTCGGGTGCTTCGTAGAAGCGCAGGATTTCCGTGTCGGGGTGCATCTCCCCTACAGCCTCGCAATACTCCAGGTCGATGTTCTCGTCGCGGTGCTCGGCATCGTGCTCCATCGTGTAGCAGTACTGCGGCTCGGGGCAGGTGCAGCCCACGCGCATCATCTCAGGGCCGATAACATTGACGCATAAGGGGCCCAATTCATCGTAGTTCTTGATTACCTTGCGGTAGCTTGCCACTATGCGGCTTGGAATTCTTTTGATGGTTGTCTTGTTCATTGTTTTGCTTGTTGTGGAGAGCTGTGCCAGACTTTCTAGCTGCTTCAGTTGCTGCTGTAGCCGGGTTATCTCGGCACGGCATTGTGCCATCCTCCGCTGTATCATTGCTGAGTCGGGCCTGTAGTCTCCTCGGTCAAGGATGTCGGCAATCTCATCGAGTGACAGCCCCATACCCTTCAGGTGGAGGATCCGATACAGTCGTTGCGACTGGCTCAGGTCGTATTGCCT
>JAZRFE010000058.1:0-53977 GCA_045661205.1 Bacteroidaceae bacterium
TGTGGGTGGCAACGGCACGAACGTAGCTGCTGCTCCGCAGAGTAAGGTGCTGTACGTGGAACTATGCGCCCCCGAGGGTTATGTAGTCGAGACAAAGAAATTCAAGCTCGATGAAAAGGGAACGTGCAACGGCGAGTTTGAGCTGAAACCCTCGCTGTTGTCCGGTTATTACGAGGTGCGCGCCTACACACGCTATATGCTTAATTGGGGCGACGATGCAGTGTTCAGCCGCGTGTTTCCCGTGTACGACAAAGTGAACGGCGACAACTACGATTTTCGTAACATGCTCGACCGCAAGCGAGGCTTTCTCTATCGTGGTGAGTGGACTACACAAGAGAGCAAAGAGCCTACACTTACATTTTATCCCGAGGGCGGCAATCTTATAAACGGCATTGAAACAAAGGTTGCATTTGAGTTGCGCGATAAAAGCGGAAAGCCAATGAACGATACTATTGCTATTTTTGCCGACAAAGAGCCGTTATTTACCACCGCTTCCACCCACAATGGTAAAGGCTTTTTTATGTTCACTCCGCAAGCGGAAGTAAAGTATCGCGCTGAGGTTAAGCAAGGCAAAAAAGAGTATAAATTCGAGCTTCCGGCGATTGAAAATAGCGGCGCAACCATTGCCGTCAATCACGATGGCGACAGCATACGATTTTCTGTGGCGGGCAATATTGGAGAGCAAGCAACAGGCATTGTAATTCTCAACCGCAACCTTGCGTACGTTTATAAAAAGAACATCAGCGAGCTTGCCATGCACCGCGACAAACTGCGCGAGGGAGTGAACCGCTGTCTGCTGCTCACTGCAGACGGCACACCCTTGAGCGAAAGAATGTTTTTCGTTAAGCACTCTGCACCGCAGCAGGGCGACCTTGTTCCTGTGAAATTGAAAGCAGAGATTAATGGAATTTCAGCCGAAGACAAGATATTCTACAAACCCTACCGCAAATTGACGGTAAAAATAGGTTGCGAGGATGGCTCGCCACTGCCAAAAGATGGCAGTTTCTCGGTGGCAGTAACAGGCGAGGAGAACAGCATACTCACAAGCTATTCTAATAACATTTACACGCAAATGCTGCTCGCCTCGGAGCTTAAAGGCTACATTCCCGACGCCGCGCAATATTTTGCAGATGATACTGAAAAGACAAGAGAAAATCTCGACCTACTGATGCTCACTCATGGCTGGACAGCCTACGATTGGAGCATGCTCACGGGCACAGATAGTGCATTCTCTATAAAGCACCCGATAGAAAAAGGCATTCAGGTGAAAGGCTACTTTATGAAAAAAGTACCTGTGAAAAAATTGGGTAAGTTAGGAACGTTTAAAATAATTCCGCTAAGAGACGTCAATGTTCGTTTCGACATTTGCTACGAGGATAGCGTAATTTCCAACTACGACTTTGTAACAGGCGAAGAAGGAAAATTTACTCTCGAAATTGAGGATTTTTATGGCAAAAAGTATGCTTCGCTGACTCCCGAACTTACCGGTAAACAAATGCAGGATACACTCTTTAAATTCTCGTTAGACAAATACTTTTCGCCTAAATTTCGCCTGTTCGACTATTGGCAGCGCAACACAGGCAGCAGCGTGGAGCAGAAAAAAGCAGCTGCTACAGCTACTCTGCTCGACGAAACAAACAAACTTGCCGAGTTGGATGTGACTGCCAAGAAAAACAGAGGTCGTGCATCGCGCCCGCCTAAAAGCGAAATTCGTCTCGACTTTATGGATGAGTGGGAGTATGCGCAGGATGTGAGCTACATTCATACGCCCAACGACAACTGGATATCCTATAAGGTAAACGACTGCGGTGACATTATGGAAAAAGTTGTATCTGATGAAGGTGATTTGGCATGGGAGATATTAAAATATGCGTGGGATGCAGACATTAATTATAAATCAGATAATTATCCTTTATGGTGCTGGTCGCCATCGACAGGTGCGTGGCGTGCCGAGTATTGGGAAGGGCCTCGCTATCATGCTTATAAAGATGTGCTGACTGCTTTCGATGTTGTGCAAAGTGCATTTTGGCGTTACAACTTTAACTGGGCCTATTGGGTGCAGTTGATGGTTGTGAAAGGGGAGTACAATAATAATGTAAGTCCAAATAAAGATAATGAATACCTTGAGGGACAAAATCCTGTAGCGATGATGGACTTTAAGGAATTTGTAATAAGGAACGATGAAAAAACGCTTAAACAGTTTTCGAGTGGTAATGATGTAACACCGGTGTCCGCAGGGCAGGGTGGCGAAGATGAAATAAAAGTTCAAAGACGAAGAATAACACGTGAGTCGTATCTTAGGAAAGGTATATACAGACCATTCTATTATGGATTCTTGCTTAAAAGTTCAGTTACTCCGCAGGATGACAAGCAGATTGATGGCTATCCCGGATACCTTAAATTTAGGAACGAAATGCGCTCCGGACACCCCAAAAATCCCAACTACGTTGCCTGCTTCATTCCCAATAAAGAGGAGGACAAAGTAACGCAGGGAATAATCCCTGAACTTGCCGTAAAGACCACCCGCCGCTACACGCGCGTGCAAGGTTACAATGAGAGCAAGCGATTCTATTCGCCCGACTACACAAACACAAAGCCCGACGAAAAGACAAAGGACTACCGTCGCACGCTTCTTTGGGAGTCGAACGTCACTGTTGGCGACGACGGTTGCATCACCGTGGAACTGCACAATAACAGCAAAGAGACTATTTTGCTGCTGGATGTTTCGGGCGTGCATGGTAACAAATTGTTTATTAACAACATGCTCGGAAATTATTAAGAATGGGCGTTGTTTTTAGTCGGTTGTAGTGTGCAAATGTCATCTTTGAGATTGCGTTGTTAAAGAAAGTTATAAACAAACACCGCTATTTTTTGCTTTGTTTTTTTGCAGAAAAAACAAGAAATAGTATTTTTGTAGTCAGTATGAAAACAAGTTTTGACAACGAGAAATATCTCAAGATACAGTCCGAACGCATCAAGGAGCGTATAGCCCAGTTCGGCGATAAGTTATACCTCGAATTTGGAGGTAAACTGTTTGATGACAACCATGCAAGTCGTGTGTTGCCGGGCTTCAAACCCGACTCCAAGTTGCAGATGCTTATGCAGCTTAGCGATTGCGCCGAAATAATGTTTGTGATAAGCGCACTCGACATAGAGAAGAACAAGACAAGAAGCGACTTGGGTATTACATATAACGAGGATGTTCTGCGTCTGCGCGATGAGTTCGAGAAGATAGGTCTTTATGTTAGCAGTGTGGTCATAACCCACTATAATGGTCAGTCGAGTGCCGATGCTTACAGGGCGCGTCTGGAGCGTTTGGGTATTAAGGTGTATAAACATTATACAATTGAGGGTTATCCCAACAATGTGGCGTTGATTGATTCTGACGAGGGTTTCGGCAAGAACGACTATGTAGAGACAACACGCCCGTTGGTTGTCGTTACTGCTCCCGGCCCCGGAAGTGGCAAGATGGCAGTATGCCTCAGCCAGCTCTACCACGAGAATAAGCGTGGAGTAAAGGCCGGATATGCAAAGTTCGAGACATTTCCTGTGTGGAGTCTTCCGCTTAAGCACCCTTTGAACATGGCATACGAGGCTGCAACAGCCGACCTCAATGATGTGAACATGATTGATCCGTTCCATCTTGAACATTATGGCGAGATTGCTGTGAACTATAATAGGGATATAGAGATTTTTCCTGTTCTGAATGCAATATTCGAGAGTATCTATGGCGAGAGTCCCTATAAATCGCCCACAGACATGGGTGTGAACATGATAGGTTTCTGCATGAACGATGAAGAGGGTTGCTGCGATGCTGCTCGCGACGAGATTGTTCGCAGATACTACTATGCTCTGTGCAACCTTGCAATAAAGGGCAATAATGAGAACGAGGTGAACAAGATAGCTCTCATAATGAAGCAGGCAAAGCTCACCACCGATTATCGCAAAACCACAGTTGCTGCCAACGAGAGAAAAATGGAGTCGGGGGTCGCTTCTGCTGCAATAGAACTGAAGGATGGAACGATTATCTCTTCACGTTCAAGCTCTCTTTTGGGCCCGAGTGCTGCACTCATACTGAATGCCATTAAACATCTTGCAGGCATTCCTCACACAGAGAAACTCATTCCCGAAACGCTCATCGCACCTATTCAAAAGACCAAGGTAGAGTATCTGCATGGTCGCAACCCCCGTCTGCATGCCGACGAGGTGCTTGTGGCTCTGTCGTTGCTGAGCAACCACGATGAAAATTGCCGCAATGCGCTTGCGCAACTTCCCAACCTCAACGGTTGTCAGGTGCACTCAACGGTGATGCTCAGCGAAGTAGACCAAAAGGTGTTTAAAAGATTGGGCGTGGGATTGACATGCGACCCGGTAAAGAAGTAACATCCATTATTGCATATTTACAGAAAATCACAGCCAGGGTGCTGTGATTTTTTTTGTACCCAATCTCTGCTTTTAGGAATATATTTTTTTCTCAATTGATTAATTTATATAAATTTGCGAAAAGGATAAGCAGTGGCCGACGGGCAACTGTGTTTAGAAGGGAATATTAAATTCAAACGATAAGTTTATGCAGACAAAAAGATTTTTATCGCTGCTTCTCTTGGCAGTTACTTTTGCCTCTGCCGCGTGTGCACAGGGGCTTGCGGGCTTTGCCTATGGAGAGGCCGAGGCACCAGTAGGAAACGAGTGGGAGTCTCCGCAACAGCTCTCTCTCAACAAGGAGCAGCCCAAGGCTTGGTTTTTTTATTTTGCGAGCGTAGAGAGTGCTCGCAAGGTATTGCCCGATGCAAGCGAATATTATCT
Source organism: Bacteroidaceae bacterium (assembly GCA_045661205.1). Lineage (GTDB taxonomy): Bacteria > Bacteroidota > Bacteroidia > Bacteroidales > Bacteroidaceae > HGM04593. The sequence goes on from JAZRFE010000058.1 coordinate 4,807, forward strand.
TTCGCTCGATGGTACGTGGCGTTTCAACTGGGTTCCCAATCCCGGCGAACGTACCGTAGATTTCTATAAAAAGGATTTTGACGACACTGCGTGGGACAAAGTTACCGTTCCCATGAACTGGAATGTGGCGGGTATTCAGAAGGATGGCAGCCAAAAGTACGGCACACCCATATATGTAAATCAGCCTGTCATTTTCAAGCATCAGGTTGCTGTGGGTGATTGGAAACATGGCGTCATGCGCGAGCCTGCTCCCCATCATACCACCTATAAACATCGCAACGAGGTTGGCTCTTATCGTCGCACATTTACAATTCCCGACGAGTGGAAAGGTCGCGAGGTGTATATCAATTTCGATGGCGTGGACTCTTTCTTCTATCTGTGGATAAACGGTCGTTACGTCGGCTTCTCTAAAAACTCTCGCAACCTTGCAGCTTTCAACATTACTAAGTATCTTGCTGACAAGGGCGAGAATGTTGTTGCTGTCGAGGTGTATCGAAACTCCGATGCCTCGTTTCTTGAGGCTCAGGATATGTTCCGTTTGCCGGGAATATTCCGCACAGTGTCGCTGACGGCGACTGCACCGGTGCAGTTACGCGACCTGCGTGTGCGCACCAATCTTGATGAGAATTACAAAGATGCTGTTGCAAATGTCGAGGTCGATGTTCGCAACCTCTCGAAAAGAGATGCTAAAAACTACACCGTAGAGGCTTCGCTCTATGCCAACAAACTCTTCAGCGACGAGAATGATTTTGTTGACGGTGCAGTGGCAACGGTGGCTGTTCCTGTTACTGCCGTAGGTGCTACAAGCGGCGTGAAACTCTCTATTCCTGTTAATAACCCCAATAAGTGGTCGGGCGAGGCTCCCCATCGCTACACCCTTGTCGTGCAGTTGAAGAACAAAAAGGGACGAGTGGTGGAGACTGCATCCACACACTTCGGTTTCCGCAAGGTGGAGATAAAAGATACTCCTGCCGAAAAAGATGAGTTTAATATCGCAGGTCGTTACTTCTATGTGAATGGCATGCCTGTAAAACTCAAGGGTGTGAACCGTCACGAGAGCAATCCCGAGCGCGGACATGCAATCACTCGCGAGCAGATGTACAACGAGGTGATGCTGATGCTGCGCGGAAACATCAACCATGTGCGTTGTTCCCACTATCCCGATGCACCTTTCTGGTACTATCTTTGCGATAAATATGGTATTTACCTCGAAGATGAGGCAAACATCGAGAGCCATCAATATTACTATGGCAAGGAGTCGTTGTCGCATGTTCCCGAATTCGAGGCGGCGCATGTTGCGCGAGTGATGGAGATGGCACATGCAAACATCAACCGCCCATCGATAGTAATATGGTCGTTGGGTAATGAGGCCGGCCCCGGCGTGAACTTTGAGAAGGCTTATGCCCGTCTGCATGCCTTTGATGCGTCGCGTCCTGTGCAGTACGAGCGCAACAACAACATCGTGGACATGGGTTCCAACCAATATCCCTCGGTGGCATGGGTGCGCGAGGCTGTCAAAGGAAAGTATAATATAAAATATCCATTCCACATTTCGGAGTATGCTCACTCCATGGGTAATGCCGGCGGAAATCTTCAGGACTATTGGGATGCAATGGAGAGTACCAACTTCTTCTGCGGTGCTGCAATATGGGATTGGGCCGACCAATCTTTCTACAACTACGACAAACGAGGTAATAAATATTTTGGTTACGGTGGCGACTTTGGCGACCGCCCCAACGACCACCTCTTCTGCATGAATGGAGTGATGTTGCCCGACCACACTCCCAAACCCGAATATTACGAGGTGAAGAAGGTCTATCAGAATGTGGGTGTGAAATTTGCCGACGAGGCAAAGAGCAAGATCGAGATCTTCAACAAACGTTATTTCTGCGACCTTGGCGACCTTGTTGTAAAGGCTTCTCTTTGGGAAGATGGCAAGCAGGTATTCAGTCGCGTTCTCCCCGATGTAAATGTTGCTCCGCGCAAAAGTGTGGTTGTGGACTTGGGCGTCGACTATGCCCGCGACGCAGCGAAAGAGTATTTTGTAAAGGTGGAGTTCCTGCTCAAAGAGAATATGCCCTGGGCACGGAAAAACTATGTGCAGATGGCCGAGCAGTTGCTGTTGCAGTCTGCTGCCGAGAAACCTGCCATAGCCTCGATTGCCGCTGTTGGTGGCGAGCTTGCAATGCAAGCCGATGACAGTGTCGGTGTTACAAAAATCAGTGGTGCCGATGGTGTGTTCACCATTGCTTTTGACGACAAAAAGGGTGTTCTCGGCAATGTTGTTTATGGCAAGCAAGAGATTCTCCCCATTGGAAATTATATGAAACTGAGTGTTTTCCGCGCTCCTGTCGATAATGATAATTGGGCGCGTGAGGCGTGGTATGCCAATGGTCTTTACGACCTGCGCGACAGTGTGCTCTCAAAGAATGTGCAGACTCTTGCAAATGGCAGTATTGTTATACAGTATGTTGTGCGCACACAGGCTCCCTGTGGCGGCAGAGTAGTTCGTGGCGAGGATAATTCCATGACTATCGTAAACAACAAAAAAACTATCGACGAGAATGGATTCCACTTTATTTCAAATAGAATATGGACTGTGTACAAGGATGGTTCGGTGGAGCTTAAGAGCAGCATCGTGGGCAGCAACAGCGCACTGAACCTTGCGCGTTTGGGCTACGAATTGCAGCTTCCTGCCGAACTTAAATATTACCACTACTATGGTCGTGGCCCTCACAACAACTACAACGACCGCCGTTCGGGTGCTTTTGTCGAGCAGTACGAGAGCAGGGTTGCCGACCAGTTTGTTCACTTCCCCAAGCCTCAGGATATGGCCAACCGCGAGGATGTGCGCTGGTGTGCACTCACCGATTGGGCGGGCAACGGTGTGCTTTTTGCTGCTACCGAGGGGATGTCGACATCGGCACTTGCGTGGAACGATGTGCAGCTTGCTCAGGCTGCGCACCCCTATCAGCTCCCGAAGTCGGGCAGCACATATCTGCATCTTGACAAGAAGGTTACAGGTCTTGGCGGAAACAGTTGCGGACAGGGTGGCCCTCTCGAACACGATCGCGTAAAGGCCGGCGATAATATGATGGGATTTATCATGCGCCCCGTAAAAGGCGGCAACTTCACACAAACGGCTAATGTCGCCTCTTCGTCAATAGCTCCCATTGTGGTGGTGCGCGACCGTTGCGGTAAGGTGACTATGCGTTGCGACGATGCAAATGCCGAAATATATTACAAGGTGGGCAGTGGTCGCAAGGCTAAGAATGTGAAATATTCCCAGCCGATAGATATGGAAAAGGGTGGTGTGCTCACAGTGTGGGACAATAATCGCCCCGAAATGACCTCGGTCTACAATTATGCTCCTGTAACTATTCAGCCCATTGTAGTGACATCTGCTTCGAGCCAGGAGATATACGAGCCTGCCGACAAACTTGTCGATGGCGATGTAAACTCCATCTGGCACACGATGTACTCGGTGACCGTTGCAAAATATCCCCATTGGATAGATTTTGATGCGGGCGAGGAGTGCATCGTAAAGGGTTTCTCTTACCTGCCACGTCAGGATGGCGGCGTCAATGGAAACATCAAGTATTATGAAATTTCCGTCAGCATGGATGGTAAGCAGTGGAAGAGTGTGAAGAGGGGGGCATTTGAGCGTGGTGCGGCCATAAAGCGTGTGATGTTCGATGCTCCGGTGAAGATGCGTTACATCCGTTTCACTGCGCTAAGTGCTCAGAATGGAGCTGACTTTGCGGCAGGTGCCGAGTTTGAACTTATAAAGTAGCAGCTGGCTGCTTTACTTGATAAACGAGTGATGCAGGGCATTGCCCTGCATCACTCGTTGTTTATTCTTTGTTGGTTGTCTCTCTGAATTTCTGTTGGTAGAATATCTCCAACAGCAGTTTGCGCGCTTTTATCATTTTCTCTACGGACTCTTTGTCTGTCGTCTCGGGAACGAGCAACTGTTTCTCGTTGTAGCTGTAATAGTCGGAATTGTTCTTGGTGCTGTCGAGCAGGTTGTTTCCGATGGCAAGGTACTCTACACCCTCTTTTATGCACATGGGGGCGAGGGTGGGCAGAATGTCGTAGTGCGAGCCGTAGCGATGTGTCATCTCTCCTTTGTCCATTTTGTACGATCGGGGCAGGTAAAGATAAAGAGGCACTGCGCGCATATATTCATGTGGTACTTTGTCGTAGTCGAGAATGCTGCGCACATTGTGGTCGCCCGTAACAAGTATTATAGTGTTGTCGGCGTGTGGCGACTCCTTGAAACGTGTAAGAAAATCGCCAAGACACTTGTTGGCATATTGCGCTCCTATTCCATATTTGCGCAGCACATCCTTGTCGCCTGTGAGGTAGGGCGAGAGATACCACTCGTCGGTGAGTGGTGGCAGCTCCATGTTGTCGGGGTAGGTGAACGGCGGATGGTTTGTGGTGGTGAGCGCGAGTATGAACTGTGGCTTTCCGCTTTTTGCGCCACGTTCGAGGTGCTCGCCAATGTATTCATATAAAAACTCGTCGTAAACACCTATCGCGCTAGTGGTGCTGTTCTTTATCGTGTGCAGAATATTCTGACGGCCTATCACCGTGTCGAAGCTTTGATAGGAGAGTCCTTCGAGCACATTCTCCCATGTGGGGTCCATGCCTGTGATGAATGCTGTGCTGTATCCGCTCTCTTTGAACGGATAGGCTATCGAGGATTTGAATCCGCAGAAACGGTAGCGCGAGTTGAAGAACTTGTCATAAGGCATTGCAAGCGTTGTTGTTTCTATGGAGTAGATTGTGCCATTGCGCACCGATTGTATGTTGTCGAAGAGCATGTCCTCGGCAATGTGACTGCGCAACGAGCACAGCAGGTCGAGGCTTGCGCCTTTGTCCATTTCGAGCAGAAAACGGCTCCAGCTCTCGTTGAGGACAACAATTACATTGGGTGTTTTCTCCACTCCTGCGGCTTTTGTGAAGAGTGCATTCTCCACCTTCTCTTTATTGTCGTTGCCTGTTGCGCTGCCCAAGGCTGCAGCCTCTATTGCCTCGTCGATGTTTGTGAATCCCGCTTTTTTTAGCAGTTTTTCGTCGCTCAGCAGTGCAAAACTGTTTTTACGCTCTTTATATGCTTTTTTTAGCAGGTATATGCAGTTGGGAACCGATTGGTTGATGTTCTCGTCGGTAGATACCATGAATGCCTCCACCTGCAATGTGTATTTTGTGACAGAGCCACGCATGAATATGAATGTCACTCCCGCAATGAGTATGCAAGCTATGACAGCCGAGGCGATGCTGTTCATCCATTTGCGTGAGTCGATGCTTATGCGTCTGATATATTTCCCGGCGCAGAATATGAGAAATGCAACGATGAATATTCCTAACAGGATTTTCAAAATGGGGTAGTCCTGCCACATTGTTTGCAGCAGTCCTAACGGGCCTTCGTCGAAGAAGTCGAAGAATACGACATTGTAGCGACTGTTGAAGTTGCTGTAAAAGAAGAATTCGGCACATACTATTGCCGACAGTATTGCGTACATTACCGAGAAGTACCATTGCATTGCATTTTTCAGTCGCGAGACTATGCCACTTTTCAGGAACGATGTTATGAGAATAGCCAATATTGCGGGCAGCGAAATGTATGTGATAGCCTGTGTGTCGAATCGCCATGAGTTCCACAAGAATAGCGTTGTCGAGTCGCTGTGTTTGAATATTGTGTCGAGGGGGACTGTGTTTGCGAGGTGTGCGATTCTTGCAATGGCGAATATTGCTATCCCTATAAGTTGATACATCCACAGATGGGTGTACAGTGTCAGCAGTGAGGCTGTTGCATTGTTCTTTTGCATATTAGTGTATTTTTTTTGTACCTCAAAAATAATATTGACCGCGAGAATAACAAAATAAATGTTTAAATAAATTTTGCTATTCTCGCGGTTTTTGCTCTAACTGCGCAGATTACAACAGTTTATGCTGTTGTTCTTAATGCAGACGGAATGCTATGGGTACTGCGAATCTTACATTTACATTTTTGCCATCCTGTGTGCCGGGCTTCCATTTGGGCATTAAACTCACTACTCGCATTGCCTCTTTGTCGAGCGATTCGTTGCCTGTGCTTTTTGCTACACTGATATTGCTTACAGAGCCGTCGGCGTTTACCACGAACTTAATAATTGCTCTTCCTTCTGCCTTTTCTTCGCGAGCATCTGCGGGGTATTTGGTGTTTAAGGCAAGGAAATTCATAAGCGCAACCGTGCCTCCGGGGAATTCGGGCATCTTTTCGCACATATCATATGTTTCGATGTTGGTTGTAAGGCTTACTGCCGCTGTTTTTACTACTTCTGCCTGTTCCTTTTTGTCGTTTGTTAAAATTTTCAACTTATAGGGGCGTGTAAGTTCCACTCTTACTTTTTTACCACTCTGTGTGCCGGGAGTCCATTTGGGCATTGAGCTCACATGTTTTATTACTCCTTTGTCTATCTCTGCGTGGCCTGTGCTTTTTACAACTTTTACGTTACTCACCGAGCCGTCGCTGTTTATCACAAATTGTACGACGGCGTTCTGTAATTTTACTGCTCCGGTTGGAGAGTCCATGGTTATTGATAAATAATTTTCAAGTGCCTCTTCGCCACCCGGAAATTCGGGCATCTTTTCGCACACTTTGTAAATTATTTCACTTGTAGTGTCATTTTGTGCAAATGTTTCACTACTTTTGTACAGGCTCGTTTTTTCGGTGGGCAGATTGTTGCCTACTGTCTCCTCGGGAGAGGCGAAAAGACTGAGCGTTAATGCCGCTGCGGGCAGGATGTACAACGCTGTTGCACATCTCACTGGATTTGATCTTTTTTTCAACATCATGGTGATACGTTTTTTAAGTTTACTATGATTGAAGCTGTTGGCCAATGTGTAGGAAGCGTGGCCGACAGCTTTTCTTATTATAAGCATCGAGTATGATTTTACATCTTTTTTTCTCTTAAGCACGTAGGCATCAGCCTGAAATTCGTGCAGGTCTTTGAGGTCTGTCGATAGCATGTGTACAAAGGGGTTGAACCATTGCAGGCTTTCGGTTGCGGCGAGCAGCAGTATGTCCCACGAGTGGCGGTGGCGTATGTGCCCCTCTTCGTGCAGGATAATCTCTTTGCCGAATTTTTCGTAATCCTCTTGCGAGATTACTATGCTTCTCATCCAGCTATATGGGGCTGTTTCTGTCGCGTGACAATATATTGTGTAGTCTCTTTTTTCGTCTGTCCACAGTGTGCCGCGCTTGATGTTTCTTGTTATTCTGAATAGTTCGACGAGCTTTTTTGCTGCTACAATGAGCGTTACAATTATGTATGGCAGACACAGAAAATAGTAGATGGCATCTTGCGGGCTCATCTGTTTCGTCTCTATGGTTGCTGTGCTTGGCAGAGTGGTGCTCTGCTGCTTTCCTATGGAAATTGTTTCGGCTAAATATTCATATTCCTCGGTCGCGGGGATGTCTATGTGTAAGGCGGGAATGTCTATGCAGGGTATTGCAAACGAAAGTAACATTGCCAGCAACAGGGTGGTGCGGTTGGTGCGAAAATGTGTTTCTCTTCGCATGAAAAGAATGTAGGGCGTGTAGAGCAGGGCAAGGGTTATTGCTGCTTTCAGCGCGTAGACGGCTGCTGCTGTTATTATTGCTTGCATGGTAGTTGATTATTTGCTGTTGATGAGTTCTATAAGTTCGTCAATTTCTTCGCGTGAGAGATTTTCCTTGTCCACAAAGAATTTTATCATAGAGGTGCCCGAGCCACCGAAGAAAGAGTCCTGCACATCTTTCATCACCATGCGTGTGTATTCGGCGCGGGTAATTAGCGGGTAGTATGTGAAGGTCTTTCCTTTCAGCTTGCGGTAGCCTACAAACTCTTTGTTGTAGAGTATTTTCAGGAATGTGGCCACTGTGCTGTATGCGGGCTTCGGCTCGTCGTAACGTTCGATGATGCTGTGGATGCATCCGCCACCATCAAGCTCCCACAGTATGTTCATCACCTGTATTTCGGCTTTTGTAAGTGTCTGGAATTTTTTCATATTTGTTTTTCTGTTTCTTGTTGCCAAAGTAAATTTAAAAGTTTAGATATTTAAAATTTTAGATAAATTTTTTGCGGCCTTTCGATCTTATTTAACTTTTATTGTTAGATATTCTTTCGCAATTATTAGATATTAACTATGTATTCGAAGATGAGTGCATAAAGTAAGAGCCGCTCCATCTGTAAAGATGAAGCGGCTCTTACTTGTCGATTGTATGTTTGAATCTATTTTTTCATTTTCATTGCCATAATTATGGTAATTACTATTGTCAGCACTCCTCCGAATATGTAGGCGAGGGCGCGGTTTTCCATTCCGAACATCATGGGCGAAATAAATATGTATGCCGAGCAGATGTAGGTCATGCCAATGGCGGGCAGCAGGGCTATCACAGCAGGTTTCTTGTTTTTTGCAAGGTAGCAGGTGATGCACCACAGGGTGATTGCCGCGAGTGTCTGGTTGGTCCATGCAAAGTAGCTCCATATTGTCTGGAAGGGTAGGGCAAAGATGATATAAAGACCTATCGCAAAGAGTGGCAGCGACACGTATATTCTCTTCATCAGTGGCTGCTGCGACATGTTGAACATGTCGGCTACTATGAGTCGTGCCGAGCGGAAGGCTGTGTCGCCCGAGGTTATTGCGCATGCTATTACTCCGAAAATTACGAGTCCTGCTACAAAGTTGCCAAGTGTGGTGGCCGAGATTATGTTCACGAGTGTGGCTGCGTTTCCGTTGTTTGCGGCGATTGCCTCGTTAAGGCCTTCGACGCCTCCCCAGAATGCCATGGCTATGGCTGCCCATATAAGCGCCACGATGCTCTCGGCTATCATTGCTCCGTAAAAGATGGGGCGACTCTGTTTCTCGTTAGTCATGCAGCGTGCCATCATGGGCGACTGTGTGGCATGAAATCCCGAAATGGCACCACAGGCGATGGTGGTGAAGAGCATGGGAACGATGGGGAATTTGTCGGCGTCGCTCTTCATGTTGGCGAGGTTGGTCAGTTCGGGGATTGTATATGTGTCGCTGTTGAAGAGCAGCACTCCCAATATTCCCATTGCCATTACCAACAGTGCTATGCCGAATATGGGGTAGAAACGGCCTATTATCTTGTCGATGGGTAGCAGTGTGGCGAGTATGTAATATATGAGTATAACCATGAGGGTGATGAAAAGCTCCCACGATGTTCCTGCGAAAATTTCACTCGCTTCGAGCGTGGGTAGGGAGATATTCGATGCGACGAGGGCGGCGGGCTGTGACATGAACACTGCTCCTACAAGTACCATCAGCAGCACGGTGAACACTCGCATGAACATTTTGGTGCCGTTGCCCAGATATTTTCCAATAATTTCGGGAAGGCTCAGTCCGTTGCTCTTGAGCGAGATTACTCCGGCGATAAAGTCGTGCATGGCTCCCATGAAGATACCTCCGAGGGTTATCCACAGAAAGGCTACGGGGCCGTAGGCCGCGCCCAGCAGTGCGCCGAAGATGGGGCCGAGGCCTGCAATGTTGAGCAACTGTATGAGAAAGGTTTTCCAACGGGGCATGGGTATGTAGTCCACTCCGTCGTACATGGTGGTTGCGGGGGTGGGCTTGTTGCCGTCGATGTCGCACACCTTTTCGAGGTATTTGCCGTATGTGAAGTAGGCGGTTATAAGTGCCGCGAGGCAGATGAGGAATGTTATCATTTTTCTTTTTTTTTGTTTTATTGTAGGTTATATGTTATTTGTTTCAATTGCGATGTTGGCTGCACATTTGTAACCTTCGTTATAAAGGTCGAGCAGTTTGCTTGTGTCGCGTTCCATGCGGCCGACAATTATAGGGCTTTCGGGGCGGATGACTGTCACTTTGCCGGCATCTTCAAGCTCTTCGACAAGTGCTATCTGTCGGTTGTACATTTCGTTGCGGTTGCGTATGGCCTCGCGCAGTTCGGGGTATTTGCGGTACATGAAGAATGGTACCATGGTCTTTTTAGTGGGTTTGCGGTAGCCTTTGTTGCGTGTGAGCACCACCACATTGTTGTCGTAGCCAAGCTCCATGGCGCGTTCCAGGGGAATGGAGTCGGAAACACCTCCGTCCATCATGGGGGCACCGTCTACGCTGGCGATGGGACTGACGAACGGCAGGCTGCTCGAGGCTCTCACGATATCTATGATGCGTGTGGGGCTGTTTTTTTCTTCGAAGTAGCAGGCTTTGCCTGTTTCGCAACTTGTTGTCACCATTTCAAATCTTTCGTTTCGGGCCGCATAGGTTGCGTAGTCGTATGGGTATATCTTCTCGGGGATTGCGTGGAACAGCAGTTCAAAATCCATGATGTTTCCCTTGAGCAACAGATGCTTGAAACCTATATAATGGTGTTTTTCGAGTAGGTCGATGTTGCAGCATTTTGCTCTTCCTTGTTGGCCCGACATATATGAGAGTCCGTTGCAGGCACCTGCACTCACTCCTATTGTATAAGGAAAGCGTATGCCACGTTCCATGAAATTGTCAAGCACTCCGCTGGTGAATACTCCGCGCATTCCTCCGCCTTCGAGTATCAAGCCCGACGTGGGTGACAGTATGATTTTCTTTTTTGTCATTTGTGTTTTATCGAACTTTTATGATAGGGTGCAAATTTAATGTTTTTGTTTTTTTGTTGGTGGAATTTTCTGAAATAATTTTGTTTTCAAGGTGCTTTGTGCTATTTTCGCCGATTGAAATTTTTACACAAATATGGTTGCATTTTTTATAATTCCGGTGTCGCTTACTCTTTCCGAGGCAATAATGATATTGCTTCTTGTGCTTATCATATATTTCAGACACAATTTGGCCGAATTTTTGTGTAATGTGAGCAAGAGCTTGCGCAATTTCAGGGATGAACTTAATGATGATTAATGAGTATGATACTATTTAATTCCGATTATATTGAGGGTGCGCATCCATCGATACTCGATGCTCTGGTGCGCACTAATTTCGAGCAGACTCCCGGATATGGCGAGGATAGGTTCTGCGAAGAGGCACGCGAGATTATTCGCGAGCATTGTGGTAACAACGAGTTGGGAGTGCAGTTCCTTGTTGGTGGCACGCAGACTAATGTCACGGTCATTGATGCTCTACTGCGTAGCTATCAGGGTGTGATTTCGGCCGAAGGCGGACATATTAATGTGCACGAGACGGGTGCTCCCGAGGCTACGGGCCACAAGATTATTGCTCTTCCGTCGAACGACGGACGTCTGACGTTGCAGCAGATAAAGGATTGCTACTATGGGCATTGGAACGATCCTGTGCACGAACATACTGTGCAGCCGGGAATGGTCTACCTTTCTTGTCCGGCCGAAAATGGTCTTATATATTCAAAAAAGGAATTGACCGAAATTTCGGAATTCTGCCGCGCAAATGGTCTTTATCTTTTTGTGGATGGTGCGCGTCTGGGTTACGGCCTTCAGGCTGAGGGTTGCGATGTCACGCTTGCCGACCTTGCACGTCTGTGCGATGTGTTTTATATTGGTGGCACAAAGGTGGGAGCACTTTTTGGCGAGGCTGTTGTCTTTTCTGATAAAGAGATGCAGCGCAGTTTCCGCTACGCAATTAAACAGCATGGTGGAATGTTGGCCAAAGGTCGTCTCTTGGGTATTCAGTTTGCCGAACTTATGCGTGGAGGCAACGACTGCCTCTATTTTAAACTTGCGCGTCATGCCGATGCGCTTGCCATGCGTGTGCGCAATGCTTTCGAGCAGCGTGGAGTGCCTATGTGGGTGCCGTCGGTTACAAATATGCAGTTCCCAGCATTGACAAAGGCTCAGCAGCAGATGCTGGCCGAAAAATATCTTTTCGAGGTGTGGGGTAAATTTGACGACGAGCGCGACGTGGTGCGTTTCTGTACAAGCTGGGCAACACGCGACGAGGCGGTGGATGCTTTGTGTAACGATATTATGTCTCTGTGATTATGGAATCGGAAAAAATAAAGAAGGTGCTTGATTATCTCGATAACAAGGGGTTTGTTTATGATTGGTACGAACATCCCGAGGCACCCACCATTGCCATTGCAAAGGCTCATTGGCGTCAGGATGGTTCCAAGCATTGCAAGAATCTTTTCTTCAGAAACCACAAAGGCAACCGCCACTATCTTGTGGTGCTCGACTGTGAACAGGACCTCGACATTCACGATCTTGAACAGCGTCTGCATCAGGGCAAGTTGTCGTTTGCATCGCCCCCTCGCATGGAAAAGTATCTGGGAATAACTCCCGGTTCGGTGTCGCCTTTCGGTCTTATAAACGATACGGAAAATCATGTTCATCTTTTTCTTGATGCGAATTTGCAGAAATACGACCTTCTGAGCTTTCATCCGAATGACAACCGCGCGACGGTGGTAATATCAAAAGAGGAATTTTCGCGTTATTTACAAGAAGTTGGTAATACTTTCGAGTATATTCAGCTCTATTGACGCAATGATTAATATTTATGCGCATCCCCTTGTGAAGAAATTGGACTTTGCAAGGGGGTGCGTTTGTTATGGCAACCCGTGTGTGGTGTTGTTTTTGCTTTTTTCTGTTTATTTTTCTATAATGGTGTTAAAATGGTTGCAAATTTAAGAATATGTGAACATTTTGTAAATCTCTCCTTGTGCCGGGTATTTTGTATTTATGTAGAATTGTATACAATATTTAGGAATAAATATGCATAAAAAATATTTTTTTAGGGTTTTTATATAAATATTCTTCATATTTTTACATTGGTTTAAATTAAATTTATTACCTTTGTGGCGTACGAAAAGAAAATAAAAAGATAATTGTAAAAGTATGAACGTAGAAACAACATTAGAAAAGCTGAAACAACGCTATCCCAACGAGCCCGAGTATTTCCAGGCAGTGGAGGAGGTGCTTCGCACCATTGAAGATGAGTACAACAAACATCCTGAATTTGAGGCTTGCAATTTGATTGAGCGTCTTTGTATTCCCGATAGAATTTTGCAGTTCCGTGTAACATGGGTTGATGACAAAGGTAATGTTCAGACAAATTTAGGCTACCGCGTACAGCATAACAATGCTATCGGTCCTTATAAAGGCGGTATCCGTTTCCATCCTTCGGTAAACACAAACATATTGAAATACCTTGCTTTCGAGCAGACATTTAAGAACGCGCTTACTACATTGCCTATGGGTGGTGCTAAGGGTGGCTCGGACTTCGACCCCAAAGGTAAGAGCGATGCCGAGGTTATGCGCTTCTGTCAGGCTTTCGTTACAGAGTTGTGGCGCAATATCGGTCCTGACATGGACGTTCCCGCCGGTGACATCGGCGTAGGTGGTCGCGAGGTAGGTTACATGTTCGGTATGTACAAGAAACTCACACGTGAGTTCACAGGTGTGTTCACAGGTAAAGGTCTCGACTTCGGCGGTTCACTTGTTCGTCCCGAGGCAACAGGTTACGGTAACATCTATTTCCTCCAGGAGATGTTGAAGACTCGTGGCTTGGATATCAAGGATAAGGTTTGCCTTGTATCAGGTTCGGGTAACGTTGCACAGTACACTGTTGAGAAGGTTATCCAGCTCGGTGGTAAGGTGGTGACAATGAGCGACTCTGACGGCTATATCTACGATGCTGACGGTATCACAAGAGAGAAACTTGACTTCATCATGGAGCTTAAGAACGTACGTCGTGGTCGCATCAAGGAGTATGCCGACAAGTATGGCTGCAAATATGTTGCAGGTCAGAAACCCTGGGGCGAGAAAGGTGATATTGCACTTCCCTCGGCTACTCAGAATGAGATTAACGGCGAGCACGCGAAGATGCTTGTTGCTAACGGCGTGATTGCGGTTTCTGAGGGTGCTAACATGCCTTCTACTCCCGAGGCTGTAAATACATTTCAGGAGGCAGGCTTGCTCTATGCTCCCGGTAAGGCTTCTAACGCAGGCGGTGTATCTGTATCGGGTCTCGAAATGTCACAGAATGCTGCTCATATCAACTGGAGTGCCGAGACTGTTGATGAGAAACTCCACGAGATTATGAAAAATATCCACGCATCATGTGTTAAATATGGTACACGCGAGGATGGTTATGTTGACTATGTTAAGGGTGCTAACGTTGCAGGTTTCCTGAAGGTTGCTCGCGCAATGATGGCTCAGGGTATTGTTTAATACTCTTCCTTGATAAAATAAAAAAGAGTTGCCGCGCATTCTGAATGTGTGGCAACTCTTTTTTTTGTTGCCGAAGATTTGATTTTTACAAAAAAAATGCCGAATATTGCATTTGGAATTTCCGTTTGCTTTTCTGCGGGACCTGTCAATGGTGTGAGAGGTGTATTTCGTAGCAGAAGGGCAATCTTTTTTTGTAAATAGAATTTGTACGATGAACGAAATAAAAAAAGGATGGCGCTGGGTGCCGTCACTCTATTTTGCCGAGGGCTTGCCCTATTTCGCAGTGACCGCTATCTCGGTGATACTTTATAAAAAGATGGGGCTTAGCAATGCCGATATTGCATTGTATACAAGCTGGTTCTATCTTCCCTGGGTCATCAAGCCTTTCTGGAGTCCCATTGTGGATATGCTCTCTACGCGTCGCGTGTGGATTGTTGCAACGCAGTTGCTCATGGGTGCGAGTCTTGCTTCGATAGCCTTTACAATTCCGCTGAGCAGTTTCTTGCAGTGGACAATATGTCTTTTCTGGCTGATGGCTTTCAGTTCTGCCACGCACGATATTGCTGCCGACGGCTTTTATATGCTTGGCTTGGGCGAGGAGGGGCAGTCGTTCTTTGCGGGAATAAGAAGTACTTTCTATCGCATTGCTACCATCTTTGGGCAGGGTGTGCTGGTCTATCTTGCGGGAAAACTTGAGGTGTTCACCGGTAATGTGGCTCTTGCGTGGAGCATTACATTCGGAATATTATGCGCGTTGCTTTTGTTGCTTGGAGTGTATCATCAAAAGGTCTTGCCAAAGCCGGCGGCTGATGTGTCGCGAAGTGTTTCGGGAATAAAAGGGGTGTTTTCGAGCTTTGGAAAGATTATATCTACATTTTTTAAAAAGCCGGGTATCGTGCCTGCGTTGCTTTTTATGCTGCTCTTCAGGTTGCCTGAGGCTCAGCTTGTGAAACTTATCAATCCTTTTCTGATGGATGGTCGTGCCGAGGGTGGTCTTGCGATGACTACCGAGCAGATAGGTATCACTTATGGCACGATTGGTGTCATCGGACTTATTATCGGTGGTATTCTTGGCGGTATCTGCATTTCGCGCAACGGACTGAAATATTGGTTGTGGCCTATGGTGCTTGCAATCTCCGTTCCCGACCTTGTATATGTCTATCTTGCGTATGCCCAGCCTGACAGTCTGACGATAATAAACAGTTGTGTGTTTGTCGAGCAGCTCGGCTATGGCTTTGGCTTTACGGCTTATATGCTCTATCTTATATATTTCGCTCAGGGCGAGTATCCTACGGCTCATTATGCTATTTCCACTGCATTCATGGCGTTGGGTATGATGCTGCCGGGAATGGTGTCGGGATATATACAGGAGAACTTGGGCTATCTGAACTTTTTTATTTGGGTGATAATATGTTGTGCTGTAACATTTATTGTCTCGGCGCAGCTGAAGATTGCTCCAGGATTTGGTAAAAAACAAAAATAATATATATGATTCTTATATCTGACAGTGGTTCCACAAAGACTGATTGGGTGCTTTTGGATGGCGATACAGTGGTGCTGAGAGTAAAGACGCAGGGTCTTAACCCCACGCAGCAGAAGTGTGAGGATATTGCCGGTATTCTCGAGTGTGAATTGAAACCTCAGCTTGCGGGGAAAGAGCCCGAAGAGATATTCTTCTATGGTGCGGGTTGTGCTTACGAAGAGGCAAACTCTCGCATGAGAAAGGCTCTTGAGTTGCTCTTTGTTACAAAGAATATCGAGATTAACAGTGATCTGTTGGCTGCTGCGCGTGCTCTTTGCGGACACGAAGAGGGTATTGCCTGTATTTTGGGTACCGGCTCAAACTCGTGCTACTATAATGGCAAGGAGATAGTGGATAATATTCCTCCGCTGGGTTTCATTCTTGGCGACGAGGGTAGTGGAGCGGCTCTTGGTCGTCAGCTTGTGAACGGGTGTCTCAAAAGACAGTTCCCGCAAGAGGTGTGTGCAAAGTTTCTTGAACAGTACAATCTCGATGTTGCAAAAATTCTTGAACGTGTCTACCACGAGCCTATGCCCGGCCGATTCCTTGCGAGTCTTTCGCCCTTCCTTTATGAGAACCGCAAGAACCCCGAAATTCACAATATGCTTGTGAAAAGTTTTGTGGCATTCTTCCAACACAATTCCATGGCCTACCGTAGGTCGTGGCTACCGGTGCACTTTGTCGGGGGGATAGCTGTTAATTTTCAGGAGGAGGTGAAAGAGGCTGCCGAGAGTCTCGGTCTTTCAATAGGTAATATAGTGGAGAGTCCCATGAAAGGACTTGTTGAGTTCCACACTGCATAAGTAATGTTGTAATGTAAAAAGGATTGACCTCGGTCAATCCTTTTTTTGATAAAAATAAGCAGTCAGCCTATAAGCCGGGTTCTGTACCTTTTGTGAAAAAGGCGTCTGTCATTCATCTACTCCCGATGTCACCATCGGACTGAAGCGTTCTACCCTCCAACTCGGACGAGCAGCCCTCAAATGTCGGTATACGCGAACTTGCAGCCTCCAAGACGCACGGCTCGTACATCGCTGCACGACCGGTGGGCTCTTACCCCACCTTCTCACCCTTACCCTTGCGGGCGGTTATTTTCTTCTACGTTACTCTGCCCTCGCGAACAGCTTTCTGTTAGGAAGTGGAGTGCTCTATGCTGCCCGGACTTTCCTCCTTTGCTCGTGGCAACGGCGACAGACTGTCCGACTGCTTATTGTAAACTTTTGCAAAGATAGTGCAAGTCGAGAGGAGAACAAAATAAATGCATTTATTTTTTCTCACGAGGCGCCGCCTATCTTATCCAAAGATAGTGTAAGTTGCTTTTGGCCTTTGGCTTTGCCAACCGCCAACCGCTAACCGCCAAAAAATGTGAAAAGCATCTTTTCAAGGTGAAAGAAGTGTTAATTCGTAGCTTTGTCTGTTAAATGAAAGGAAAAAACTGTCCTTTTCTTTACAATTCAATGTTTTTGCTCTTATATTTGCGGTGTGAATGTTATAATTCAAACAAGAAATTAACAAAAATATTAAATAGACTTATGAAAAAGGGAATTAAAAATTTGCTTTACGGTGCGGCAGTGGTTGCTGTCAGTGCAACTGTTGCATCTGTTACAACCTACAAGGTGATTGAAAAAAGTAATATTGTCGTTGATGGGGGAGTAGAGACAGTGGCTGTGCCTGCGCAAAAGGCGGCATTCGCCCAAACGGTAGCTCCTCTTGAGCGTGCCGACCTCACCGAGGCTGCGGATAGATCGCTGCATGCGGTGGTTCATATAAAATCTACGCAGAATAGTAAGGTTCAGACAATACAACGTGCTCCGGATATCTACGATTTCTTCTTTGGTGATGGAACGGGTCGCCGACAGCAGGTGAGAACTCAGCCACGCGTGGGCTTTGGCTCTGGTGTGATACTCTCTGAGGATGGTTATATCGTTACCAACCACCATGTGATTGATGGTGCCGACGTGATTGATGTTACTCTCAACGACAATCGTTCGTTTAAAGGTCGTCTTATCGGTAGCGACGAAAATACAGACCTTGCTCTCATTAAGATAGAGGTTGATGAGAAATTACCCGCCCTTCCTGTTGGTGACAGCGATAATCTGAGAGTGGGCGAGTGGGTGCTTGCAGTGGGTAACCCCTTTAATCTCACCTCTACCGTTACAGCTGGAATCGTTAGCGCGAAGGCACGCACTCTGGGTGTGTATAATGGCGGAATAGAATCGTTTATACAGACCGATGCGGCCATTAATCAAGGAAACAGTGGCGGTGCGCTTGTGAATGCGGCCGGTGAACTTGTGGGAATAAATTCAGTATTAACCTCTCCGACAGGTTCGTATGCGGGCTATGGCTTTGCCATTCCTACAAGCATCATGACTAAAGTGGTGTCCGACCTAAAGGAGTATGGTACTGTGCAGCGTGCTATTCTTGGAATTATGGGTGGTACTGTTACTGCTGAACTTGCCGAGGAGAAGGAGCTTGGTACTGTCGATGGTGTGTACGTGAGCGAGGTGATGCCCGATGGTGCTGCGCAAGAGGCCGGTATAGAGGTAGGTGATGTAATCATTGCTGTTGATGGCTCGAAAATAAAAAATATGGCTCAGATGCAGGAGATGTTTACAAAACATCAGCCGGGTGACAAGGTACGTTTGACAATCATGCGCAAGAAAAAGGAAAAAGAGCTTGATGTTGTGCTCAAGAATGTGCAAGGAAATACCAATGTGGTGAAGAATGCCGATCTTGATATGCTTGGTGCTACGTTCAAAGAGGTTGACGAAAAGGATATGCGTCTTTATAAGGTGAACTATGGCTTGAAGGTGCTCGAAGTTTCCAAAGGTCGTTTTGCCGATGCGGGAATCCCCAAAGGTTTTGTCGTGCAGAAGGTGAACAATGTTCCAATGAAGAGTGTCGATGATATTCAGAAAGCTGTTAAGCAGGCTAATGCTTCCACTGATCAGGTGCTGTTTATCTCGGGTGTGACCTCTTCGGGTAAGCGTGCCTACTATTCGGTGAATCTTTCTCAGGAATAAAAAGCTTTTTTGAGTGTTGTTAATAAAAAACAGGCAGATATTTTGCAGATTAAAAAAATAGCAGTATCTTTGCAGAAGTTATGGGTAAGTCCTATACGGCCAGCTCCTAGCGAATCCTCCAGGGCTTGACCGCAGCAAAGGTAGTTGGTTGTAGCGGCGCGATTTAGGTAGCTTACCCACCCCCATAAAGAGTTTGTCCAATGGACAAACTCTTTTTTTTTGTTTCTACTCTTGATGGTGGAAACAAAAAATAGCAGGCTTATGACAAAAATAAAATGTCTCGCCTGCTATTCCATTAAAATAACAATATTTATGTCGAGCCGAGTCGGGGACTCGAACCCCGGACCTACTCATTACGAATGAGTTGCTCTACCAACTGAGCTAATTCGGCCTATGCATTTTTTCGATGTGCTGCAAAGGTAATGATAAAAAGCCTTATCGACAATAAAAATCATCTGTTTTTTGTGACTTTTTTCGCTGGTACGTGCTGTTGTGCTGTGTAAATAATTTTTTTGAAAAATAAATTGTTTTATTCTCCATTTCGGCTTTCGTATTGTGGAAAAAATGTGTATCTTTGCAACGCTAATAGTGCGAGTGTGTGGCGCGCTTGTGGTGCGCTCTCTTGTAAATGCTATTTTTTTATGGAAAAAAGCGTCTGTTGTCGCTTGGTTTTTCCTTTGACAGTTTGATTATTTATTAGGATGAAACGATTTAAAATGTTTGTCGAGAAAATGAAGCAATACTATATGCAGGGTAACGGTTCTATCTGTTTATCTGCATCTGATAATCGCTTTTATTTTTTGTGTAGCAGTCATTCGTTTTTGTCTGTATATAGATATGTTGTTTATAGTCGTTTCTGTTGAAACGACTATTTTTTTGATTGATTGAAGTTGTTTATGCTGCCTCAGGTGCATAAATATGATGTTGTGATGAAATGTTTGCGTAAGCAGAATATTACGAAACGAAAATATTGAATAAATACTAAATACCGAAAAGGATATGAAAGAAAAACTTAAGAAAGTGTTGCTGCTTGGTTCCGGAGCATTGCGTATCGGACAGGCAGGAGAGTTTGATTACTCCGGCTCGCAGGCATTGAAGGCGTTGCGCGAAGAGGGTATACAGTCAGTATTGGTCAATCCCAACGTTGCTACAATTCAGACATCAGAGGGTATTGCCGATAAGGTTTATTTCCTTCCCGTAAATACATATTATGTAGAGGAAATTATTAAAAAGGAGCGTCCCGACGGTATTTTGTTGGCATTTGGCGGTCAGACAGCGTTGAACTGTGGTACAGAACTTTATACAAAAGGTATATTGCAGAAGTATGGTGTTAAGGTGCTTGGTACCTCTGTCGAGGCTATCATGAACACCGAGGACCGTGACCTCTTTGTGAAGAAGCTCGATGAGATTCCCATGAAGACTCCTGTAAGCCAGGCTGTGGAGAGCATGGAGGATGCTCTTAAGGCTGCTCGCGAAATAGGCTATCCTGTAATGGTACGTTCGGCCTATTCATTGGGTGGTCTTGGTAGCGGTATCTGTCGCGACGAGGCATCTTTTATTGAACTTGCCGAGAGTGCATTCACATTTGCCAACCAGATTCTCGTTGAGGAGTCTTTGAAGGGTTGGAAAGAGGTTGAGTTTGAGGTTATCCGCGACGCTAATGACCACTGCTTTACTGTTGCAAGCATGGAGAACTTCGACCCCCTGGGTATTCACACAGGTGAGTCTATCGTTGTTGCTCCCACATGTTCGCTCAGCGAAGAGCAGGTGAAGATGCTCCAGGAGATTTCGGTTAAGTGTATCCGTCACTTGGGTATCGTGGGTGAGTGTAACATTCAGTATGCTTTCAACGCCGAGACTAACGACTACCGTGTAATCGAGGTTAATGCTCGTTTGAGCCGTTCTTCGGCTCTTGCTTCTAAGGCTACGGGTTATCCTCTTGCTTTTGTTGCTGCCAAGATTGCTTTGGGTTACACTCTCGACCAGATTGGTGAGATGGGTACTCCCAACTCGGCATACGAGGCTCCCCAGCTCGACTATTTGATTTGTAAAATCCCCCGTTGGGACTTGACAAAGTTTGCAGGCGTTTCACGTCGCATCGGTTCAAGCATGAAGTCTGTGGGTGAGATTATGTCTATCGGCCGTTCATTCGAGGAGGTTATCCAGAAGGGTCTCCGTATGATTGGTCAGGGCATGCACGGTTTTGTAGGTAACGAGCATACTCACTTCGACAACCTCGACGAGGAGCTTGCTAATCCCACCGACTTGCGTATCTTCTCTATCGCTTCGGCTCTCGAGGAGGGTTACACAATAGAGCGCATCAGCGAGTTGACAAAAATCGACCCCTGGTTCTTGGGTAAACTGAAAAATATCGTTGATTACAAGAATGTACTTACACAGTACAACAGCATAGAGGAACTTCCCGAGGATATTCTTCGCAAGGCTAAGGAACTTGGCTTCTCAGACTTCCAGATTGCTCGCTTTGTTATCAAGTCAAAAGACAATATGGAGCGTGACAGCCTTGCAGTTCGCTCACGTCGTAAAGAACTTAACGTTCTTCCTGCTGTTAAGCGCATCAATACAGTTGCATCGGAGCACCCCGAACTTACAAACTATCTGTATATGACATACGGAGTTACCGGTCACGATGTAAACTATTATAAGAATGACAAGTCTGTGGTTGTGCTCGGTTCTGGTGCTTACCGCATCGGTTCGTCGGTTGAGTTTGACTGGTGCTCGGTGAATGCTGTTCAGACAGCGCGCAAGCTCGGTTACAAGTCTATCATGATTAACTACAACCCTGAGACTGTATCTACCGACTATGATATGTGTGACCGTCTGTACTTCGACGAGCTTTCATTCGAGCGCGTTCTCGATGTTATCGACCTTGAGCAACCCGGCGGTGTAATCGTCTCTGTGGGTGGACAGATTCCCAATAACCTTGCGATGAAACTGCATCGTCAGTCAGTGCCCATCCTCGGTACATCTCCCGTCTCTATCGATAGAGCAGAGAATCGTCACAAATTCTCGGCTATGCTCGACCAGCTTGGCATCGATCAGCCCGCATGGAAAGAGCTTACAAGCATTGAGGATATGGAGGCATTCGTAGAGAAGGTAGGTTATCCTGTGCTCGTGCGTCCTTCGTATGTGCTTTCGGGTGCAGCGATGAACGTTTGCCACAACGAGGATGAGCTTAAGGAGTTCTTGCAGATGGCTGCCGAGGTTTCCAAGGAGTTCCCCGTGGTTGTTTCACAGTTCATGATAGAGACTAAAGAGATTGAGTTTGATGCTGTTGCTCAGAATGGCGAGGTTGTAGAGTATGCAATTTCGGAGCACGTAGAGTTTGCAGGTGTTCACTCAGGTGATGCTACACTCGTGTTCCCCGCTCAGAAGATTTACTTCGAGACTGCACGCCGCATCAAAAAAATCAGCCGTCGCATTGCGAAAGAGCTTAATATCTCTGGCCCCTTCAACATCCAGTTCCTTGCAAAGAATAACGAGGTTAAGGTTATCGAGTGTAACCTTCGCGCTTCTCGTTCATTCCCCTTCGTTTCAAAGATTTTGAAACGCAACTTCATCGAGACTGCTACACGCATTATGTTGGATGCTCCTTATAGCAAGCCCGATAAGTCGGCATTTGATATCGACTGGATTGGTGTTAAGGCATCTCAGTTCTCATTCTCTCGTCTGCATCAGGCCGACCCCGTTCTTGGTGTGGATATGTCTTCTACCGGTGAGGTTGGTTGCATCGGTGACGACTTTGAAGAGGCGCTTCTCAATGCGATGATTGCTGTTGGTTACGATGTTCCCAAGAAGAATGTAATGGTATCTTCGGGTGCTTCAAAGTCAAAGGTAGACCTGCTTGAGTCTTCTGCTTTGCTTGCAAGCAAGGGCTACAATATTTACGCAACATCGGGTACAGCTGACTTCCTTAATGCCAACGGCATTGCGGCTACTCCCGTGCTGTGGCCCGACGAGTCTCCCGATAACGAGAACAATATTATGAAGATGATTGCCGACCACGACTTCGATCTTATCATCAATATTCCCAAGAACCACACCAAGCGCGAGCTTACCAATGGTTACAGAATACGTCGTGCAGCTATCGACCATAATATACCTCTTATTACCAATGCTCGTCTTGCAAGTGCTTTCATCCGCGCATTCTGCAAGATTGACATTACAGAGATTCCTGTGAAGAGCTGGGAAGAGTATAAGTAAACGGTAATATTTCCGTAAATAATAACAGTCAGACTTTTTGACGAAATAGTGCTTTCGTTGAAAAGTCTGACTGCTATTTTGGGGTATTTCTGTGAAAAATGTAGTGTAAAATGCGGAATGTAATAATTTTTTATTTAATTTTTCTCTTTTATGTTTGTTGTAAGGAAAATAATTCCTATATTTGCGGTGTGCGAGGACTATGTGAATAGTTTGCGCATGTATATAATCAGTTATGATAGTATAGTTTTTTCTTAGTTGTTTAGTGAAAGTGCTGCATTGTGAAATGCGGCACTTTTTTGTTATTTTATTTTTGCATTCATTTGTCTTTATTTTTTTATTGAAACTTTCTTTAACTCCTATGCTGCGAAATGGGACAATATTCCCTGCTTTTTGATGTCTGTCGATGCTCGTTTTTTTATGAATTTTGCAGTGTGATATATGCGTAGGCTTGTGAATGGTGGAAATGTTTAAAAAAACACGTTGGCTTTTTAATAAATATTGTTGTAGAAGAGGTAATTCCAATAAAAAGTCTTAAATTTGCACTTTAATAGGCTTTCTGTGTTTATTTGCGATAAATATGCGCGGTGTGCTACTATGTGGAAAATAATAAACAGTGATTATATATGGATAACAAGATTCAAGAACTGACCGAGAAAATTTACAATGAGGGTGTTGAAAAAGGCCGTACCGAGGCTGAGCGTCTTGTGGCAGAAGCCAATGCCAAGGCTGCTGAGATAGTTAAGGCTGCCGAGGCTCAAGCTCAGGATATCGTTGCTGCTGCGCGCAAGGCTGCCGACGAGCTTAACGCAAATACCCGTTCGGAACTGAAACTTTATGGCGGACAGGCTGTCGGTGCCATAAAATCTGAGATTGCAACTTTGGTGACTGAAACAATTGTCAAGGAGAGTTTGAACAAGGCTTTCAAAGATAACCTTCTCAAAGAGGTTATTCTCAAAATTGCCGAGAGATGGAACTCTGACGAACAGTTGGTTATTTCTACTTCCGAGGCCGAGGAGTTGAAGGCTTTCTTTGCTGCAAAGGCAAAAGAGTTACTCGACAAGGGTGTAGAGGTTAAACAGGTTAATGGTGTTAAGGGCTTCACAGTTTCACCTGCCGATGGTTCTTACAAAGTGAACTTCGGCGAAGGTGAGTTCGAGACATTCTTGAAATCTTTCCTTCGTCCTCAGATAGTTGATCTTTTATTCTAAGCAATTAGGAGAATATGAGTGAATACTATTGTTTGGTTGCAGGCTTGCCCGACATTGTTTTTGATGGCAGCAAGGTAAATTTCTCTTTTGAGAGATTCAAAGACGAAATTTATTCTTGCCTGACAAAAGAGGACGCAGCAAAAATCGACCTCTTCTACTATGCGTGGGACAATGAGAATATCATTGAGATTCTGCGTCATGGTGCAGATGCAAACTTGTCGCGCTTGGGTCGCTATTCCCACGAGGAGCTTGCCGAACTTATCTCGGCAGCCAAGAGAGGCGATGCGCGCACTTCGGACTATCCTGCATATATGTACGATTTTCTCGAATATTACTTCGAGAATGAGGCACGCGAAGGTGTAATGTGCGAGGATGTTCTTGCTGCACATTATTATAATTACGCTGTGGGATGCGGAAACAAGTCCCTTTCGGAGTGGTTCGCATTCAACAGGAACCTGAACAACCTGCAAGTGGCTTTCATCGCTCGCAAGTTCAAAATGAACATTGATGACTGTGTTGTCGGTGACGATGAGATTACCGAGACTATACGCACGTCAAATGCACGCGACTTCGACCTGGCGAGTACGTTGGACTATCTCGAGACAGTGCAGCGTCTTTGCGAAATGGACAAACTGCAAGAGCGTGAGCGTCAGATTGACGAGTTGAGATGGAATTGGCTCGACGACAATTCGGTCTTTCTATATTTTACGGTAGAGCGTCTGTTTGTGTTCCTCCAGAAACTCGACATTATAATGCGTTGGGCAAAACTCGACGCCGAGTCGGGTATGGCACGTTACAAGGAGCTTATCGAGGGATTGAAGAGTGGACTTGTCATCAATGATGAAGATTATCAATAAGAAAGAAAAATAAATAAAATATGGCAACAAAAGGAAAAGTAACCGGTGTTATTGCAAACATGGTGCTGCTGGCAGTTGATGGCCCGGTTGCACAGAATGAGATTTGTTATATATCTACCGGTGGCGACCGTTTGATGGCTGAGGTTATCAAAATCAACGGTGCCAAGGTGTATGTTCAGGTTTTTGAAAGTACACGTAGATTGAAAATTGGCGAAGAGGCGGAATTTACCGGTCACATGCTCGAGGTTTCTCTTGCACCCGGTATGCTCTCTAAGAACTACGACGGTTTGCAGAACGACCTCGACAAGATGGAGGGTGTGTTCTTGAAACGTGGCGATTACACCAATCCTCTCGATGAGGATAAGATGTGGGCATTCAATCCCATTGTGAAAGCAGGCGACAAGGTTGATGCTGCTGCATGGTTGGGTGAAGTAGAGGAGAACAATCAGCCTCTTAAGATTATGGCTCCCTTCTCACTCGAAGGTGAGTGGACTGTAAAATCGATAGTTGCAGCCGGAGAATATAAGATTACAGACACTATTGCTGTGCTTGTGAACGCCGAGGGCGAGGAGAAGAGTATCAACATGATACAGAAATGGCCTGTGCGTGTAGCTATGGGTAACTACAAGGAGAAACCCCGTCCCTTCAAACTTCTCGAGACAGGTGTGCGCACCATCGATACACTTAACCCCATTGTAGAGGGTGGTACAGGATTCATCCCCGGCCCCTTCGGTACAGGTAAGACTGTGTTGCAGCACGCAATTTCAAAACAGGCCGAGGCTGACATCGTAATCATCGCTGCCTGCGGTGAGCGTGCCAACGAGGTTGTGGAAATTTTTACCGAATTCCCCGAACTGATCGACCCCCACACAGGTCGCAAACTTATGGAGCGTACCATCATCATCGCTAACACCTCTAACATGCCCGTTGCGGCACGTGAGGCTTCGGTGTACACAGCGATGACCATCGCCGAGTACTATCGTGCTATGGGATTGAGAGTATTGCTCATGGCCGACTCGACATCACGTTGGGCACAGGCTCTGCGTGAGATGTCTAACCGTATGGAGGAGCTTCCCGGTCCCGATGCATTCCCTATGGATATCTCGGCTATTATCGCCAACTTCTACAGCCGTGCAGGTTACGTTATCCTCAACAACGATAAGGTTGGTTCTATCACATTCATCGGTACTGTGTCTCCCGCCGGAGGTAACCTCAAAGAGCCTGTTACCGAGAACACCAAGAAGGTTGCACGTTGTTTCTATGCTCTCGAGCAGGATCGTGCCGACAAAAAACGTTACCCCGCTGTGAACCCCATCGACTCATACTCTAAATATATCGAGTATCCCGAGTTTGACGAGTATATCTCGAAACTTATCAACGACAGCTGGCTCGAGAAGGTGAACGAGGCCAAGACAAGACTGTTGCGTGGTAAGGAGATTGCCGAGCAGATAAATATTTTGGGTGACGACGGTGTACCCGTAGAGTACCACGTTACATTCTGGAAGTCAGAGCTTATCGACTTTGTTGTGTTGCAGCAGGATGCCTTTGACGAAATTGATGCGGTGACACCCCTGGAGCGTCAGGAGCAGATTCTCAACCTTGTGATGGATATTTGCCACACAAAGTTCAAGTTCGAGAACTTCCTCGAAGTAACCGAATTCTTCAAAAAGATTATCAACCTGTGCAAGCAGATGAACTACTCGGAGTACAAGTCTGAAAAGTTCAATGGCTATATTGCTCAGCTCGAAGAGCTTATCGCAACAAAGAAAACTGCTTAACACGTTAAAACATTGAATATTATGGCTACTGAAGCATTTCAAAAAATATATACAAAAATCACTGCCATCACCAAGGCTACATGTTCGCTGAAGGCAACAGGCGTTGGTTATGACGAACTTGCTACCGTAAACGGCAAGCTCGCACAGGTGGTAAAAATCATGGGTGACGAGGTGACACTTCAGGTGTTTGAAGGTACAGGTGGTATTCCCACCAACGCCGAGGTGGTGTTCATGGGCAAGTCTCCTTCGTTGAAAGTGAGCGACCAGCTTACAGGACGTTTCTTCAACGCGTACGGTAACCCCATTGATGGCGGTCCCGTCATTGAGGGTCAGGAGGTAGAGATCGGTGGTCCTTCGGTGAACCCCGTACGTCGTAAACAGCCCTCTGAACTCATTGCCACAGGTATTGCAGGTATTGACCTTAACAATACTCTGGTGACAGGTCAGAAGATTCCCTTCTTCGCCGACCCCGACCAGCCTTACAACCAGGTGATGGCAAACGTGGCACTCCGTGCACAGACCGACAAGATTATCCTTGGTGGTATGGGTATGACCAACGACGACTACCTTTACTTTAAGAATCTTTTCTCCAATGCCGGTGCTCTCGACCGCATCATCTGTTTCATGAATACAACAGAGGACCCTGCCGTTGAGCGTCTGCTTATCCCCGATATGGCACTTACAGCTGCCGAGTATTTCGCTGTGGAGAAGAACCAGAGTGTGCTTGTGTTGCTTACAGACATGACAATGTATGCCGATGCTCTCTCTATCGTGTCTAACCGTATGGACCAGATTCCTTCTAAGGACTCTATGCCCGGTTCGCTTTATTCAGACCTCGCGAAGATTTACGAGAAGGCAGTGCAGTTCCCCGCAGGTGGTTCTATCACCATCATTGCTGTGACAACATTGTCGGGTGGTGACATCACACATGCTGTGCCCGATAACACCGGTTACATCACCGAGGGTCAGCTCTTCTTGCGTCGTGACAGTGACATCGGTAAGGTTATTGTTGATCCCTTCCGTTCACTCTCTCGTCTGAAACAGCTTGTTGCAGGTAAAAAGACAAGAAAAGACCATCCGCAGGTGATGAACGCGGCGGTTCGTCTGTATGCCGATGCTGCAAATGCAAAGACAAAGCAAGAGAACGGTTTCGACCTCACCGACTACGACAGACGTACTCTCTCCTTTGCTAAAGACTATTCTGATAAATTGCTTGCAATAGACGTTAACCTCAACACCACCGAGATGCTCGATGTTACATGGGGATTGTTTGCAAAATATTTCAAGCCCGAGGAGGTGAATATCCGTCAGGAGCTTGTTGATACTTATTGGAAAGTTAATGCTTAAGATATAATGATTTCATTTCAATATAACAAGACATCGCTGCAACTGCTCGAAAAACAGCTGAAGGTGCGCCAGCGTACTCTCCCCATCATCAAGAACAAGGAGAGTGCTCTGCGTGTCGAGGTGAAGAAGTGTAAGGGAGAGATGGTGGCACACGATGAGGAGTATGCACGACTCATGGAGAGCTATAAGGCTCTGTTTGCGTTGTGGAACGACTTCGATGCTTCTCTGGTGAAGGCGGGCGACTTTGTTATCGGCAAGCAGAAGGTTGCCGGTGTCAAGGTGCCTGTGCTCGAGAATATCGAGTTTATCGTTGCTCCTTTCAGTATGTTCAACTCGCCCAAATGGTACGCCGACGGCATTGAACTGTTGAAGCAGATGGCGATGACAGCAATTCAGCGCGAATTGCTCGATAAAAAATTGAGACTTCTTGAAAGAGCTCGTAAAAAGACTACTCAGAAGGTTAATCTTTTTGAGAAGGTACAGATTCCGGGCTATCAGGATGCCATACGTAAAATCAAGCGATTTATGGAGGACGAGGAGAATCTCTCGAAGTCTTCACAGAAGATTCTGAAATCGCTTCTCGAACAAAGAGAGGAGGAGGCCGTATGATTAGTAAGATGAATAAATTGACCATGTTGGTCTATCACAAGGAGTATGAGGGTTTCCTCAATGGCTTGCGTGAAGCGGGTGTGGTGCATGTGGCCGAGAAAAACAGCGGTTCGGCGGTAACTCCCGAATTGCAGGCATTGTTGGCCGAGCATGCGCGTTGCGAGAAACTTATCAAGAGACTCGAAATGGTAGCTCCCAATAACTCTGTTCATGCAGGTGGTTGTGATAATGCTCAGCTTGTAGAGGAGAAGTGCGAGAATCTTTTCAAACGTCTTGAGAAACTCCAGCAAGAAAAACTTGCTCTTGAAAAGGACATTGCAACAATGAGCGTTTGGGGCGACTTCGACAACTCTGTTTTCGATAAGTTGGCCGATGCAGGTTATGCGATACGTTTCTATCAGGTGCAGGAGCAGTCTTTCAACCCCGAATGGTACGAGCTGTACAATGCAGTTGTTATTAACAAGCTCTCTTCCAAGTGCTATTTTGTAACAGTAACGGATAAGAACGTCGATTTTGAGATTGAGGCCGAGACTGCACGTCTCTCTTCGTCTTCACTTGGCAAACTTAAAGCCGACCTTGAAGAAAATTCGGCGAATATTATTACAGCAACCGATATGTTGCGTAGCTGCGCCGAGGAGTATATGCCTTTGTTGCGTGCTTATGGCAAGCAGATTCAGAAGAATATCGAATTTTCAAAGGTGATGCTCGATGGCGAGAAAATCTCCGACGACAAACTTGTGTTGCTCGAAGGTTGGGTGCCCGAGGATAGTGTTGCCACAGCAAAGGCTTTCCTCGATGGTAGCAGTGCTTTTTACGAGATGCGCGCAGCTAAGCGTGGCGACAATGCTCCCGTGAAGTTGAAGAATAATGCCTATACACGTATGTACGAAGTACTTACAAAGATGTATGGTATGCCCGGTTCTACCGACTTCGACCCCACGCCTATTGTGGCTCCCTTCTTCTCGCTCTTCTTTGCATTCTGTATGGGAGATGCAGGTTACGGACTCATCCTCATTCTGCTTGGATTCCTGCTCAAGAAAAAGTTGGGCAAGGATATGGCGGGAATGATGAATCTTGTAATCACACTCGGTATTTTCACCACAGTGATAGGTGCTCTTCTTGGAACATTCTTTGGTATCAGCCTCATCGGTTCTGATATTCCCGAGAAATTTAAGAGCTTTATCATTTCGGGTAATGTGGAACTTTTCGGCTCTACATACGACAAGCAGATGATTCTTGCACTTGCCATCGGTGTTGTGCATATATCTATCGCTATGACAGTGAAGGCTATTAACAGCACTTTCTTCTATGGCTTCAAAGAGTCGCTGAGCACATGGGGCTGGTGGCTTGTGGTTGTAGGTGGTGTTGTGATAGGTACACTCTCATTTATGAGCCTTATTCCCGCCGAGGTTTCAAAATGGGCATTCATTGCCGTTGGAGGATTGGGCGCGATAGGTATCTATGTGCTCAACAATCTCAAACGCAATGTCTTTGCCAATATCGGTGCCGGATTGTGGGATACTTACAATATGGCAGCGGGACTTTTGGGTGACGTTCTTTCATATATCCGTCTGTTTGCCTTGGGTCTTGCCGGTGGTATGTTGGGACAGACTTTCAACAGTCTTGCCATGATGGTTGTAGATGGAAAAGAGGGATTTGGAGCTGTGCTCGGCTGGGTAGGATTCGGAGTGATAATCATTATCGGTCACACGTTGAATATCGCAATGTCGTGCCTCAGTGCATTTGTGCACCCCTTGCGTCTTACATTCGTCGAATATTTCAAAAACGCCGGTTACGAAGGTAAGGGCGTAGAATACAAACCTTTTAAAAATAAAGAATAATAATAAATAATAAAAACTAAACATTATGAACGAATTATTAGGTTATTTGGGAATGGGTCTCATGTTGGGACTCGCTGGTATTGGAAGCTGCTATGGTACATCAATCGCTGGTAATGCAGCTGAGGGTGCATTGAAAAAAGATCCTTCAAAGTCGGCAGGTTACATGATTCTTTCTGCTCTTCCCGCTACACAGGGTCTCTATGGTTTCTTGGCTTTCTTGCTTCACTTTGGTAAAGTAACAGCTGAGACAGGTACATTGTGGTTCGGTGTTGGTATTGGCGTTGGTCTCGTTTGTCTTTTCTCTGCTATCCGTCAGGGTCAGGTTTGTGCAAACGGTATCGTTGGTCTTTCTCAGGGTCACGACGTGCAGACAAACACTATGATTTATGCTGCTTTCCCCGAGTTCTACGCTATTCTTGCGTTGGTAGCAACATTCTTGGTGTAATTAGTTAAATTATAAACTTTTCTATAAAAAAAAACGCCGTTTCCACGAAACGGCGCTTTTTGTTTGCTATTTGCTAATGTAAGTAATGAAATGGTGTAAGAATTTACTATGGAGGTTTGTTTGGCTGTCATTATAACACCTGATATATTATTATATTAAACGGTGTAAAGTGTTGAATTTTCAATTACATAGTCTCTAAATTTTATTATTTGAAAAATTATACTACCTTTGCACGCGAAAATAGAGAGAAGGAGGCCCTTCTCCCTATTTTGTTATTATTGTACAGGGCAATTCCGGAGTGAATTGTCCGCGATTTTTTAATTTATATATTTAGAATGAAAAATAATTTGTTGTCTCCCGATTTCTTGTTCGAGATTAGTTGGGAGGTATGTAACAAAGTGGGCGGCATATATACAGTAGTTTCTACAAAAGCCCGCACTTTGGCCAATCAAGAAGGCATCGAGGCTATATATATAGGTCCGGACTTGTGGGCAGAGAAAGAGAATCCCCTTTTCAAAGAAGACAAGATAATGTGGAAAGGCTGGGTGAAGAAGGCTGCCGAAGAGGGTATTAACGTGCGTTGCGGTTATTGGGAAATTCCCGGCCGTCCCAAGGTGGTACTCGTCGATTTCAAACCCTATTTCGAGAATAAAGAGCAGCTTTATGCCGAGCTTTGGAACGATTTCCAGGTTGATTCATTGCATGGCTATGGCGACTACGACGACTCTATGATGTTCGGTTATGCTGCCGGTCGCATGATTGAGAGTTTCTACAAGTTCTATCTCAATGAGGATAAAAAGGTTGTTGTTCAGGCTCACGAGTGGCAGACAGGTTATGCTGCCCTTTATGTGAAGAAGAACCTTCCTCAGGCAGGAACAATCTTTACAACTCACGCTACAAGCATTGGTCGCTCTATTGCATCGAACGGAAAGCCCCTCTACGACTATTTCGAGGGTTACAACGGCGACCAGATGGCTGCCGAGCTTAACGTTCAGTCGAAACATTCAGTAGAGAAGCAGACTGCTCACAATGTAGACTGCTTTACAACTGTCAGCGATCTTACAGCACGCGAGTGCGAGCTGCTTATCGAGCGCAAGATTGATGTTGTGCTCGAGAATGGTTTCGAGAAGGATTTCGTTCCTGCGGGTGCAAGCTTCACAAGCAAGCGCAAAAAGGCTCGCAAACTCAGAATACGTGCCGCCGAGGCTCTTACAGGTACAAAAATCTCTGACGATGCACTTCTTATCGGTCTTGGTGGCCGCATGGAGATGCGCAACAAGGGTATTGACCTATTCTTGCAGGCTGTGCGCGGTTTGAGAGACTCTAACGTTGAGCGTGATATTATCGCTTTTATCGATGTTCCCGCATGGATGGACACTGCACGCGAGGATTTGTGTGAGCGTTTGGCCGAGAAGAATGGCGAGTGGAGCACTCCTCTTGAGAATCCTTTCATTACTCACAAACTGCATAACATGAACGAGGATGCAATAGTTTGTGCCATCCGCAACCTCGGCCTCGACAAGGTGAGTGCCGACGACCGCGTGAAGGTGGTGTATGTTCCTTGTTATCTTAACGGCAGCGACGGCATCTTCAATATGTCATATTACGATGTACTCATCGGTAACGACCTCAGCGTCTATCCCTCGTACTACGAGCCTTGGGGTTACACCCCGCTCGAGAGCGTTGCATTCCGCATACCTACTATTACAACCAACCTTGCAGGCTTTGGCCTTTGGGTGAACTCTCTGCTCGGAAAACAGGGCGAACTTAGTGATGGTGTGGAAGTTATTCAACGAACAGACAGCAATTATTTTGAAATGTCTGATGTAATTACAAAAAATATTTGTACATTTGCGGCTCAAAATGAAAGCGATGTTGATGCAATAAGGAAAAAAGCTGCGAAAATTGCAGATAAAGCTCTATGGAAATGCTTTATACTTAACTATTTCGACGCATATGACTTTGCGCTGAAACAAGCTGAAACAAGAAAAAATAAATAACAAAAGAAAAAAGATATGATTGAAATCAGTAATGCTAACATTCCTAGTTGGAAGACAATTAATGTAAAATCTCAGATACCCGAATCTTTGAAGAAACTCGATACCATTGCTCACAACATGTGGTGGTCATGGAATCAGGATGCTAAAGATTTGTTTGCTATGCTCGACGAGAAACTCTACGCAGAGTGTGGCAAAAACCCCGTTTTGTTGCTCGAGAAATTGGGCTTTGAAAGACTCGAAGAGCTCTCAAAGGACAAGAATGTTCTCGCAGCTTTGGATAGCGTATATTCACGTTTTGAGAAATATATGAGCGTTAAGCCCGATGCAAATAGACCTTCTGTTGCTTACTTCTGTATGGAGTACGGTCTTTCAAGCGTTCTTAAAATATATTCAGGTGGTCTTGGTGTTCTTGCCGGTGACTACCTTAAAGAGGCTTCTGACTCTAATGTTGACATGTGTGCAGTAGGTTTCCTTTACAGATATGGTTACTTTACACAGGCTCTCTCAATGGATGGCTCACAGATTGCTAACTACGAGGCTCAGAACTTCAACACACTCCCCATCGAGCGCGTTATGGAGAGCAACGGTGTACCTATGGTTATTGAGGTACCCTTCAACGACTTCAACGTACAGGCTAACGTATGGCGTGTAAATGTAGGTCGTGTACCCTTGTACCTCCTCGATACAGACTTCGAGCAGAACAGCGAGTACGACCGTCCTATCACTCACAAGCTCTATGGTGGCGACTGGGAGAACCGTTTGAAGCAGGAGATTCTTCTCGGTATCGGTGGTATGATCATGCTCGAGAAACTCGGTATCAAGAAAGATATCTACCACTGTAATGAGGGTCACGCTGCATTGTGCAACCTCCACCGTCTCACACAGTACATCAAGGATGGTTACACATTCGAGGAGGCTCTTGAGATTGTACGTTCAAGCTCTCTTTACACTGTACACACTCCCGTTCCCGCAGGTCACGACTACTTCGACGAGGCTCTCTTCAGCAAATATATGAGAAACTATCCCGCAAAGCTCAATATCACTTGGGACGAGCTTATGGGTATGGGCCGCATCAATGCTAAAGACAAGTCAGAGCGTTTCTGTATGTCTACATTCGCTTGCAACACTTGCCAGGAGATTAACGGTGTGAGCCGTCTGCACGGTAAGGTATCTAAATATATGTTTGCAGGTATCTGGAAGGGTTATTTCGCAGAGGAGAACCACGTAGGTTACGTAACTAACGGTGTTCACTTCCCCACATGGGTTGCTCCCGAGTGGGATGCTCTCTACACAAAATACTTCGACGCTACTTTCCACGGCGACCAGTCTAACGCAAGCATCTGGGAGGCTATCTACAATGTTCCCAACGATGAAATCTGGGCTATCAGAAAGCAGTTGAAGAGCAAGCTCATCGACCACATCCGCCAGTCATTCAAAGAGAACTGGTTGAAGAATCAGGGCGATCCCATGCGCATTGTTAATTTGCTTGACAAGATCAACCCCAATGCGTTGCTTATCGGTTTCGGTCGTCGTTTCGCAACATACAAACGTGCTCACCTCCTCTTCACCGACCTTGAGCGTCTTGCTCAGATCGTTAACAACGAGGAGCGTCCCATCCAGTTCCTCTTCACAGGTAAGGCTCACCCCCACGATGGTGCAGGTCAGGGCTTGATTAAGAAGATTATGGAAATCTCTAAGATGCCTCAGTTCCTCGGCAAGATTATCTTCCTCGAGAACTACGATATGGATTTGGCTAAGATGCTCGTTTCTGGTGTTGATATCTGGATGAATACTCCTACACGTCCTTTGGAGGCATCAGGTACATCAGGCGAGAAGGCTCTTATGAACGGTGTTCTCAACCTCTCTGTCCTCGACGGATGGTGGTGCGAGGGTTACAAACCCGGTGCAGGTTGGGCGTTGAAAGAGCAGCGTACTTATCAGAACCAGGAGCACCAGGATCAGCTCGATGCTGCTACAATCTACGCTCTCCTCGAGAACGAGATTCTCCCCCTCTTCCACGACAACAGAGGTGGTAAGGAGTACTCTGACGAGTGGGTTAAGTTCATCAAGAACTCTATCGCTCAGGTAGCACCTCACTTCACAATGAAACGTCAGCTCGACGACTATTACAGCAAGTTCTACAACAAGCAGGCTAAACGTTTCCACCACTTGATGGAGGATGATGCTAAGGCAGCTCGCACACTCGCTTCATGGAAGGAGCAGGTTGCTGCAAGATGGAACGAGATTGAGGTTGTTTCTATCGAGAAAGACGAGGATGTTGTTAACGGCAACATGGAGGTTGGTAAGAGCTATTCTATCTCTATGGTTATCGACGAGAAGGGTCTTAACAACGCAGTAGGTGTTGAGCTTGTTACTCTCACAACAGACAACAACGGTAACGATGTTATCTACTCTATTGAGCCTATGGAAATGGTTAAACAGGAGGGTAACCTCTTTACATTCAATATCAAATATTCGTTGAACAACGCAGGTGCATTTAAAGTTTGCTACCGTATCTATCCCAAACACGAGGAGCTTCCTCACCGTCAGGACTTCGCGTTTGTAAAATGGATGGCGTAACAACGTACTATTTTAAGCAAAAAAATCGGACCGAAAATTTTCAGTCCGATTTTTTTTATTTTCCGTAAACTTCGCGGTAGATGATGCTTTTAATTTGCTCGAAGTTTTTGTCTGCATCCACTTCGCACGTCATCAGGTACATGGGAATTTCGTTGCTGTCGGCGCGATAGGCAGGCTGTATGTACTCTTTCTCGCAGAGCGTCAATCCACAGCGTTGGTAAAAGGCTATACGTCGGAGGCTTGTTTCGTCGGTGGGTTTCTCCACTTCGAGAACAATACTCCGCTTGTTTTCTATAACCCTTTTTATTGCAGATGCTCCGTATCCGCTGTTCCTTAGCGTAGGCACTATCGCGAAATGCTCCACGTAGGTGAATGTGTCGAATTTCCAATAGCTGATGATGCCCACAGGAGTGGTGGAGTCGTAAATGATGTTCATGTGGAAATTCTCGCGCTCTTGTACAAATCTCCTCTGCTCTTCGAGGCTGCGATATTCGTCGCATGGGAACGATTCTACAAGTAATCTTTCAGTGAAGATATAGTCTTCGCTCCCTGCATCGGTCACTCTCTTAAAAATAATCTCTTTGCAATCCATTCTCTTTGTTGTAATAGTGCGTATTTAAAAATTGCTGCCGAGCAGTAATGACAATGTGGAATATTGTATCTCTTTTATCATAATCTCCTCTCCTGCGAATATATGTAAAAATTCTCACTATTTATTCTTATATCTTGCATTAAAAGAAAAATCCGAAGAGTTTCTCTCGTGAAAACTCTTCGGATTGTGTCGGGGTTCTCCCTTCTGCTTTTTAGTAGTTCTCTTTTCTCACTTCAAAGTAGCTCTGTGAGTATTTGCAGACGGGGCACACTTTGGGGGCTTTCTTGCTTACTACAAGGTGTCCGCATATACGGCACTCCCACATCACCTGCTCGCCCTTTTCGAATACCTGCTGCATCTCTACATTGTGGAGCAGTTTGCGGTAGCGCTCTTCGTGCGATTTCTCGATAGCTGCTACACGACGGAAACGTGCTGCAAGTTCGGTAAATCCTTCCTCTTCTGCGTCTTTGGCGAAACGCTCGTACATGTCGGTCCACTCATAGTTCTCGCCCTCGGCTGCATGCAACAGATTGGCTGCTGTGTTTCCTATGCCTCCAAGCTCGTCGTACCACAGACGTGCATGCTCCTGCTCGTTACGTGCTGTCTGCAAGAAGATTGCTGCAAGCTGGTCGTATCCTTCGCGTGATGCAATCTCGGCAAAATAGGTGTATTTATTGCGTGCCTGGCTCTCACCCGCGAATCCTTCCAACAGGTTCTTCTCGGTCTTAGTGCCTGCGTATTTGTTTACTTTTGAAATCTCCTCGGCTGTCTCCTCGAAATATGATGAGGGCTTTTTACATACAGGACAGGTGAACTCCTCGTTCATCTCTCCTTCGTGGCTGTAACCGCACACTGTGCAACGATATTTTTTCATGGTATTTTTTATTTAGATGTTTTTGGTTTTCAAAGTTAATAAAATTGTTTGTACTATTTTTCTTTTGTAATAAACAATTTTGTGTGCTGTTTTGTTCGCTGATATTGAACTTTTTTTATTCTTTGCTCCAAATTTCCCACGAAGCGAGTGCTTGAAGATACCACATTTCGTATCCGCTTTTGGTGCGCGCGCCTGCTGCGCGACCTTTTTGCAGGAAGAGTGTATCCTCGGGGTTGTAGACAATATCGTACAATGTGTGTCTGCTTGTGAGTTGTTCGTAGGGAATTTCGGGACATTGGTCCACTCCATGACCCACCATTCCCAGCGGGGTGCAGTTTACGACTACTGTGTGCGACTCCATAATTTCGGGGGTGATATCTGCGTAGCTTATTGCATCTTCGCTTGCTTTGCGCGAGACTGAGAGTACTTCGAGTCCCAATTCCTTCAAGGCATAAATGATGGCTTTGGATGCGCCACCGGTGCCCAGCACCATCGCTCTTTTGTCGTCGTTACACAGTAGCGGAGCTATGGAACGCGAGAAGCCTATTACGTCGCTGTTGTAGCCATATAGTCGGGGAGTGCCGTCGATGTCGTGTTTCACCTTCACTACGTTTACTGCATTTATTCCCTTTGCTTCGTCGCTCATGCCCGCCAAAAAGTCCATCACTTGCAGTTTGTAGGGGATTGTTACGTTGAAGCCGCGCAGGGTGGGGTGCTCTTTCAGCACCTGTGTCAGTTTGTCGATGCTTTCAATCTCAAAGGGGATATATTCTGCATCGATGTTCTCGTCGGCGAATTTCTTGTTGAAGAATGCTGGCGATGCCGATTGTGCAAG
Source organism: Bacteroidaceae bacterium (assembly GCA_045661205.1). Classification (GTDB taxonomy): domain Bacteria; phylum Bacteroidota; class Bacteroidia; order Bacteroidales; family Bacteroidaceae; genus HGM04593. The sequence goes on from JAZRFE010000058.1 coordinate 42,686, forward strand.
AGGGTAGCCTATAATTCCGTACTCATTTTTCATGCTGTCTCTTTTCTTTAAAGAACAGACAGATAACAACTTTGCCATGCGAGCTTAGCCATTATCTGTCCGTTTGCTTTTTATCTCTTTTCAGATGATGCCTATATTAGCATCCAAGATAATCTTTGATGTTTGCTTTGATGCGCTCGTCGATGTGCTCGGTTGCGCTTTTTACGAAGGGCTTGCCTACGATGTGCTCGTAAAGCTCAATGTAACGCTCCGATACGCTGTTTACATACTCGTCGCTCATTTCGGGTACCTGCTGACCCTCCTGACCCATGAAGCCGTTCTCTATGAGCCACTGGCGTACAAACTCCTTAGAGAGCTGTTTCTGGGGCTCGCCTTTCTCGAACTTCTCTTGATAGCCGTCGGCGTAGAAGTAGCGTGATGAGTCGGGTGTGTGAATCTCGTCGATGAGGTAGATTTTACCGTCGCGTTTTCCGAACTCATATTTTGTGTCTACGAGTATGAGCCCTTTCTCGGCTGCCATCTGGCTGCCACGCTCAAAGAGTGCGTATGTGTATTTCTCCAGCTGCTCGTAGTCCTCGCGGCTTACAAGACCCTGTGCGATAATCTCCTCTTTTGAGATATTCTCGTCGTGTCCTTCGTCGGCCTTGGTTGTGGGGGTGATGATGGGAGTGGGGAACTTCTCATTCTCGCGCATGCCCTCGGGGAGTGTTACGCCACAGAGTGAACGGCAACCGTTCTGATATTCGCGCCATGCGCTGCCTGTGAGGTAGCCACGGATAATCATCTCCACTCTGAAGCCTTCGCACTTCAAACCTACTGTTACCATGGGGTCGGGAGTGGCGAGTTTCCAGTTGGGAACAATGTCAGCGGTTGCATCGAGGAATGTAGATGCTATCTGGTTGAGCACTTGGCCTTTGAAGGGGATGCCTTTGGGAAGTATCACGTCGAATGCCGAGATTCTGTCGGTTGCTACCATTACAAGCAGGTCGTCGCCGATGTTGTACACGTCGCGCACCTTGCCATGATAGAGACTCTTCTGTTTCTTGAAATGAAATTCTGTGGTTGTTAATGCTTTTGCCATAACTTTATTTTTTAGATGTTTCTTTTTCCTGTTTTTCGTAATTTTCGTATGCGTCTACAATACGTGTTACAAGTTTGTGGCGCACAATATCTTTTTTGTTCAGTGTGATGAATGATATTCCTTTGACATCTTTCAGTATCTGCATTGCCTGCATCAGACCCGAGCCTTGATTGTGGGGTAGGTCTACCTGTGTGAGGTCGCCGGTTATCACCATCTTGGTGTTGTTGCCCATGCGTGTGAGGAACATTTTTATCTGCTGCGGAGTGGTGTTCTGTGCCTCGTCGAGAATGACAATGGCGTCGTTCAGCGTGCGACCGCGCATGAAGGCGAGTGGTGCTATCTGTATGACGTTGGTGTCCATGTACTCTTTCAATTTTGCATTGGGTATCATGTCCTCGAGAGCGTCGTAAAGCGGTTGCAGATAGGGGTCTATCTTGTCGCGCATGTCTCCGGGCAGAAATCCTAACTTTTCGCCTGCTTCCACTGCCGGACGGCTGAGTATTATCTTGCGTATTTCGCGGTTTTTCAATGCTTTTACAGCAAGGGCAATGGCGGTGTAGGTCTTTCCTGTTCCTGCGGGGCCTACGGCAAATATCATGTCGTTCTTGCCAAACTCCTCCACAAGCTTGCACTGATTTTCGCTGCGAGGGTATATGGGCTTTCCGTTTATGTTGTAGACAATGACATTGCTGTCGCTGCCTTTGTCGCTCTTCTTGCCGTTTACGGCGTCAATAATGGCCTCTTCGTCTATGCTGTTGTAGCGTATGCAGTGGTCAATGAGTCTGTCCACGACTGCGCGGAACTTGTCAAGCTCGTCTTCGTCGCCGACGGCTTTCATTATGTTGTCTCTTGCCACTATACGCAGTTTGGGGAATAGCTTTTTTAGCATCGTCAGATGCGTGTTGTTTGCTCCGTAAAAACTTACGGCATCTATACCCTCAAGAATTATATGTTGTTCTATCATTCCTGTACTCGAAACAGTTTAGTGTAATTTCTTTGCGAAGATAGTGAATTTTCCTATATCTGCGACTCTTTTTGCACACTTCTTTTTTGAAAGAAATTTAAACAATCTCCTATTTGTGATTAATGGCAGATTTTACTATCTTCGCAGACGTAATTAAAAACTATACTATGAAATTAAGAATTTTATCGATACTTGCTTTTTCTTCTATATTGTTTTTGAGCGGATGCAGTTGCAGCGAAGGTGGTTACGAGAGTCGTATCGACCGTCCCGAGGAGCCTCGTCGCATTGCAAACATTAACTTCAAACGCGAGTTCAACGACCTTAACGATGTGCAACTTGCTGCTGCAAAAAAGATAGGTGTTCCAGCACATAATGTAGAGAATATCCTTGAGGATGAGATTATTGATAAATTGGTGCTTTTGAATGACGAAGAGGCCTATATTGTGGACGAATTGACACATTCGGTTCCCTATCTTGTGCCAACAGCTTCGGAACTGCTCTCCGAGATTGGTCGCAGTTTTCAGGACTCGTTGGTGGCCCATCATCTTCCTCCATACAAAATTATTGTTACTTCAGTGCTTCGTACAGGTAAGGATGTTAAGAAATTGGGGCGTCGCAACCTTAATGCCTCTAAAAATTCGGCTCACTGCTTTGCTACCACATTCGATATTACATATAAGCGTTTCCATGCTCTTTCCGATGGGCCCGAGGTGCCGCAGATTAAGCTGAAACTGGTGCTTGGCGAGGTGTTACGTGACCTTAAAAAGCAGAACCGTTGCTATGTGAAGCACGAGGTGAAGCAGGCATGTTTCCATATAACCGCAAGATAATTTTTCGGTTGTCTGATATTTTATGGCGGACAAATTTCATCTTTTCGATGGTGGGGTGGGGGAATTTACTCTTCCCGCGCGTTTCAATAACCCCTTCTCTTATGTGCCCCATCCGTTGTGTGTGATGGCGGCTGATGAGGTGCGTCGTGTAGTTGGCAAAAATCCTTTGTGGAATGCCGAGGCTGCACGCGGTAAAATGTTCGGTGTGCTTGTGGTGCAGGATGAGTGTGGCAGATATGGTTTTTTGGCTGCATTCTCTGGATTGTTTGCAGGTTGCAACGAACATGATTTTTTTGTTCCTCCTGTTTTTGATTTTCTCTCGCCCGACGGCTATTTCAAACGAGAGGAGGGTGAAATATCTTCTATCAATCGCGAAATTTTGAGGTTGAAGAGTTGCGACGCTTATCTCTCGGCAGTGTCGGCTCTCGGCAGTGTGCAGCGCGAGCGCGACGAGGCTCTTGCCGCCGAGCGCGAAGCGATGCACAAGGGCAAGGCAGCACGTGAGGCGCGTCGCGCCGAGGGTGTTCTCTCTCCCGACGAAGAGCAGCTGCTTTTGAATGAGAGCCGTTTTGCGAAGGCCGAGTACAAAAGAAACGCTAAGCGTTGGGAAGAAAAGGTGGCTGCTTTCAAGGCTATCGTTACCGTTTACGAGGATAAGATGACTGCTTTGAAAAACGAGCGTAAACATCGCTCGGCTGCTTTGCAGCAGTGGTTGTTCGACAATTTTGTACTTCTCGATTCTGCCGGCGAACATCGCTCGCTGTCGCAAATTTTCTCTGATACTCCGCAGGGTGTTCCGCCCGCCGGTGCCGGTGAGTGCGCCGCGCCCAAACTGTTGCAGTATGCTTTTGCCCATGGTTTGCAACCGCTTGCTATGGCCGAGTTCTGGATGGGTGCGTCGCCTGTGGGCGAGGTGCGTCGCGACGGCTGTTTTTATGGCTCGTGCACAAGTAAGTGCAAGCCTATTCTCTCTTTTATGCTTGGTCGTATGGATGTTGAGCCGTCGGTACAAGAGTCTGCGTCTTTGTGTGCCGAAGATATAAAAACTATATATGAGGATGATTTTCTGATGGTGGTGAATAAGCCTTCGGGTATGCTGTCTGTACCCGGCATTGTGGGTGGTGTCTCAGTCGAGGAGCATCTGCAACATGCATTTCCGGAGAATGATATTCGCGTTGTGCACCGTCTGGACATGGCAACTTCGGGGCTGCTGCTTGTTGCAAAGAGTGTGGATGTTTTTTCGGCTTTGCAACGCGAATTTTCCATGCGTCGTGTGCAAAAACGTTACATTGCTCTGCTCGACGGTGTTATTTCGGCAAGTGGGGGCGAAATATCTTTGCCACTATCTTGCGATTATGATAATCGTCCGCGTCAGATGGTCGATTACTCACGTGGAAAAGAGGCTGTCACTCGTTACGAGGTTATCGATAGAGTTGAGTATAATGGTCGCATGTGTACGGCTGTTGCATTCTATCCTCTCACAGGCAGAACGCATCAATTGCGCATGCATGCGGCTCATGCTGACGGGCTTGATACTCCCATTGTGGGTGATGAACTATATGGCGTTCCCGACAAACGTCTGATGTTGCATGCCGAATCGTTAAAGTTCACTCATCCTGTTACGGGTGATGTTGTGGAACTTGCTGCTTCAGCGAAATTTTTCAATAGTTAAAGAATAGCAGATACTCGCCCTCGGCGTATATGGTGATGCTCTCTCCGGTGCATTCGTTCAGTGTGCCCTGCCACCAGTTTGTGAAGTCGTATATGGGGTAGAGCAATCCATCAGCACTCAGCGACTTTGCTGTGATGCAAAAGATTGATACCTGTTGTCCTTTGTGGCACTTGTGGGTGGTGGTGCCGTTGCATGGAACAAACACTCCATAGTCGGTGAACGAGCACACTTCCACTCCTGCGCGTGCATATTCTATGAGCAGGCTGATGTTTCCTATTGTGTGGTCTTCGCGTCGGCCGGTGGCGCCAACGATGGCTATGTGGCGTTTGCCTTGCGACATAAGGAAACGTATGGCTTTGGTTTGGTCGTTGCTCTCCTGCTCGTTTACTATGTGCAGCCTGTCGGCATATTTCTCGCGGTTGTCGGGGCTTATGGAGTCGCCGTCGCCCACAATGGCGTCGGGGGTGTTACCGAGCGAAATGTAACGGTCGGCAGCGCCATCGCAACATGCTACATATTTTGCACCATGCAATACCTCAAGCGGTTTGGTGGCTGTGGGGTAGTCGCCTGCGGCGAGCACCACTGCATCGTATTTGTATTCGTGTATGTTATTCATGTTGCATCATTTTTTTCCATTTGCGGTAGCCAAAGATAGCGATTATTGCATAAACGGCATAAAGTGCGGCGGTAAAATATAACTCTTTGTATATGTATAGTGCTGTGCTTGCAACATCGACAATACACCACACCCACCACTGCTCGACATATTTGCGTGCGAGCATCCACATTCCTACAATGCTCAACGCAGTGGTGAACGAGTCGGCGATGGGCACGGTGCTGTCGGTGTATTCTACAAGTATCCATGTGATGAACAGTTGGGCGGCAATGTATGCTGCGACAATGCGCGGCCACATGTGCTTGGGTGTGTGGCTGATGGGTAGTTCTCCGCTTTTGCTCTTTTTCTTAGTGAGGGTGAAGCCTGTTTTCCACGCTATCCATCCGTATAGGGCTATGAGCAGATAGTAGATGTTTATGCCAAAGTCGGCATACAGTCCTGCTTCGTAGTAGACGAATATGTATATCGCCGGCATGATGATGCCTGCTATCCACAGATAGATGCTTGCGCGATATTCGAGCCACAGGTAGATGATGCCTACCGCAGTTCCCAAAAGTTCAAGTGTCATGGTTTTATTTGGTTTTTAAAAGTCGATGCTCAAGTGTCCCAGGATATTTGTTCCTGCCTGTGCAGCATAACCCGCGTAGTTGTAACGGTGGCGGGTGCCGTCGTTGTCGGTGTAATAGCCGCTGCCTGCGTAGCCGTTGCTCTCGTACTCTTCGTTGAAGATGTTGTATATTGTCGCGCCCACAGTGATGCTTTTTGTCTTTGGCAGTTTAAAGGTGTAGGCGAGGCACAGGTTGCTCACGAAATATGCGTCGAGACTGTGCTCTTCGAGCGAGCTGTTGCTCATATACTGCTTGCTAACATAGCTCGATTGCAGTGATATGTCAAAGCCTTTTTTATTGTACGAGAATGTGTTGTTTACTATTACGTCGGGCGAGAATGATAGGCGTGAACTGCTGTGGCTTATCTCCCAACGCTCGTATGTGTTGTCGTCGTAAAGCACCTCGGTGAAGTTCTTTATGCGGTTTCGGCTGAAGGTGGCGTTTGCGTTCCAACTGAATCCCGAGGGAAGTTCCACGCCTGCCATCAACTCTATGCCGGCACGGTAGCTGTCGGGGATGTTGGCACTTAGTGGTTCGCCTATCTCGTTGAGCTCGCCTGTGAGTACAAGCTGGTCTTTGTAGTCCATGTAGTAGATGTTTGCACCTGCGTGCAGGTATTTGTTCCCGAATGTGTATCCAAACTCGTAGTCGGTTAGCTTCTCGGCTGTGGGGTGTTCGTCGAGCTTGCCATCGGTGTAGTTGTTGCGCGTGGGCTCTTTGTGGGCTACACTTACCGATGCGAACAGGCGGTTCTTACTGTCAATCTGCCACGACACTCCTGCTTTGGGGTTGAAAAAGTCGAATTTCTCGTCGATGGCGAGGCGTTGCAGGCTGCCTGTTGCGTCGTTCCATTTGTCGTTGCATCCGTCAATCTTGTAACCTATGTGACGGTATTGCATATCGGCATATATGTTAAGGTTGTCAGTGAGACGATAATCGCCTTTCAGATAGACATTCGCGTCGTTCTTGGCTCCGTTGTTGCTGTAATATTCGTGGTCGGGAACAAGGTCGCCAATGTAGTTTTTTACCCACATCACCTGTCCGAAGTGTCGGCCGTAGTATCTGTTGGCTCCTCCTCCCAGCGAGGCGTTGAGACGCTCGTTTTTGTAGTTGAGCGAGAAGATGGCTCCACCAAAATGGTTGTCCATGGCTTTGCGGCGTATGAGGTCGCTCTTTTTCACTTCGTTGCCGTCGTAGATAAAGGGTTGAAGGGCATACTCCATGAACTTGCGGTTGCTTTTGTACTCCTGATAGTAGCCGTCGCCTTTGGTATAGTGAAGGCCTGCGCTCATGCTCCACTCGTCGCCGAAGTGGTGGTCGAGCAGCAGTTGCCAGTTCTTCTGTATGTAGTTGTCGGTCTGTCCGTCGTAGTAGTGTGCCTTGCCGTCGCTGTCGGTGTACATGTATCCGCAGCTGTTGTAACGGCGGCCATACATTTCCATCTCCTCTTTGCTTGCGTAGTTCCACGCGTGGTAGGTCTGCTCTTCGCCTGCGAAATTGATGAGGCGCACGGTGGTGTTGTTGCTGTAATATGCTCCCTGAAGGTAGTAGGAATTGAGGTCGGTCGATGCGCGGTCTATATAACCGTTACTGCCTATGTTAGAAAGTCTTATGTCGAATGTCCAATGTTCCGAGAGAAGTCCGGTGCCGGCACGCAACGTCTCTTTGTGTGTGCCGAATGAGCCTGCTGAGCCGCTGAACCCTGCGTAGGGTTGTGTGTTGAACTCGCTTGTCTGCATGTTGATGCTTGCGCCGAATGCTCCCGCGCCGTTGGTTGAGGTTCCTGCTCCACGCTGAATCTGTACATCTTTTACCGACGAAGCAAGGTCGGGGATGTTTACCCAAAAGACTGTGTGGCTCTCGGCATCGTTTACGGGGATACCGTTGGCTGTTACATTTATGCGTGTGGCGTCTGTTCCGCGAATGCGCAGACTTGTGTAGCCTATTCCAGCTCCTGCGTCGCTTGTAACCACTGCGCCGGGCGTCATCTTTACAAGATAAGGAAAGTCCACACCGGTATTCTGCTTTTTAAGCTCTTCCCTGCCTATGTTGGTAAAGGCAACCGGGGTGGTCTTTGTCGCGCGTATCGACATTATTTCCACTTCCTGCAAACTGGTGTGCAGGCTGTCACTCACTCCCTCCTGTGCTTTGAGCAGTGAGGGTAGGGTTGCCATCAGCAGGCAACCGAGCAATGTTCTTTTTTTCATTGCAATTTCCAATTTTTATGGAGCATGGCACAAAAAAATAAATCCTCCATGCTCCGTTGTTAAACAGAAAATGGGGATTTTCCTGCATCGCCTATATAAAATTGGAATGTGTATATAAGCTCTTTCCTACGCCGGCATTACCCGGATCAGGTTCTTGGGTATGATCTCAGCCCATGTTTTAAGGCACCCCTTATTTGAAATCTGGGACAAAAGTACACCATTTTTTTTAAACTGCAAAATGATTTTGTGAGTTGTTTCGGTAGCAGTTTTTATTTTTCCTCTTTGGTTGGTTGCGAAACAAATGTTATTTTTGCAGGGAGTATGACTGTTGAACATTGATGTTGCTGTCAATGTTTTTATACAAATATTATATTCTTATGAGACGAATGATGTTTTTATTATTCTTATTGGTAGCGTTCTTTGTGGGTGGTGGCAGTCTTGCTGCGCAATCTTCGCGTAAATCTCGCGAGAGTAAGACTATCAAGTTGAAAAAGGCTGATTTTCTTAAGAAGGTTGTGAATTTTGAAAAGACACCCAACGTGTGGAACTATCTTGGCGACAAGCCTGCTGTGATTGATTTTTATGCAGACTGGTGTGGCCCATGTCGTCGTCTTGCTCCTCTGCTCGACGAGCTTGCTGCCGAGTATGCAGGAAAGGTGGTTTTTTACAAGGTGAACGTTGATGATGAGAAAGAGATTGCCGCTGCTTTTGGAATTACTTCCTTGCCGACGATTGTTTTTGTGCCTCTAAAGGGTAATCCCAGCGCGGGAACGGGTTTCATGCCCAAGGAGACGCTGCGCGGGGCTATTAAAGATATTTTGCTCGACAAGGGTGCCGGCAAAAAGCGGAGTAGCGAATAATCTATAATCTATATAATATGAAAAGAAATCTATTACTGTTTATGGTGGCATTCCTGTCACTGAATGCCATTGCCGAAATTAAATGGTACAACCCTATGGAGGCGGGCTTCCCTGTTATTCAGAATCAGGGTTGGACAGGCGAGGAGCGCGAGAATCCTTACAATCGTTTCCCGTTGCGTGCTAAGGATAATGTGCGTGGTGCTGTGTGGTCGCTGTCGCATCACTCGGCAGGTGAGTGCATTGTTTTTACCACCAATGCCAAGGAAATTTATGTTCGTTACACTGTTGGTGGAGGAAAGTATATGAACCATATGCCTGCTACAGGTGTTACGGGTGTCGACCTCTACACAAAGAGCCGCGATGGTCAGGAACTGTGGTCGGCTGCAATGCACTATTCTTTTGGCGACACCGTTAAGTATCAGTTTGGCAAGGGTGAGAGAATACTTGATTACGACTCCAACCATAATCACCCTCATACATATACTCTTTACCTTCCTCTCTATAATGAGGTTAAGTGGATGGAGATTGGTGTGAGCGATGGTGATAAATTCCAATTCGAGCAGTTGCGTGCCGAGCGTCCTATCGTTGTTTACGGTACTTCCATTGCTCATGGTGCTTGTGCGTCGCGTCCGGGAATGGCGTGGACAAACATTTTGCATCGTCGTTTGGGACGTCCTGTCGTTAATCTCGGATTTTCGGGAAATGCTTTCTTTGAGAAGGGTGTGATAGATATGTTGGGCGAGATTGACGCGAAGGTTTATATTCTCGATGCGCTGCCCAACTCGCACATGATAAGGCCTCTTGAGGTTCTCAAGGATACTATTATGAAGGCTGTGAAACAGTTGCGTAGCCTTCGTCCCGATGCCTCCATTCTGCTTACCGACCATTATGGTTATCCTCACAGTGTGACCTATAAATATTGGAGGGGCGAGGAGAAGCATGCAAACGATGCTATGAAGGCTGCTTACGAGCAGCTTATTGCCGAGGGTGTCTCTTCTCTCTATCATTTGACATATGACGAGCTGGGAATGTCGCTTGATGCTACTGTCGAGGGTGTGCATCCCTCTGACTACGGAATGGTGCTTTATGCCGATGCTTATGAGAAGGAGTTGCGCACGATATTGAATGAGCCGGTAGGAAAGTTCAAAACAACTGTTCCTGTTGAGCAGTCGCGCGACTTTTATAATTGGCTTGAGCGTCACAACCGTATTATCAAGGATGGTCGCGAGGCTAAGCACTTTAAGCGTGTGGTTATCGGTAACTCCATCATGCATCAGTGGGGTGGTCTGCCCGATTTCCAGATACAGCGTGGCGAGAAGGTTTGGAACAAATATATGAAAGGTACTTTCAATATGGGTTGCGGCTGGGACCGACTCGAGAATATTCTTTGGCGTGTATATCACGACGAGCTTGATGGCTTCACTGCCGACAATATCTACATGATGATTGGTACAAACAACATCGGTATTTCGAGCGAGGAGGAGATTCTTGCCGGTATTGAGAATATTGTTAACGCAGTGCGTGTGCGTCGTCCAGAGGCTAAGATTACTCTTATTGGTATCTTCCCCCGTGCCAATTGCGAGGCTTATGTGGCGCGTCTGAATGTGGGTATTGCTAATGTTGCTAAGAGTATGGGTGTTGCCTTCCGCGATCCGGGCAAGGCTATGCTGCTCGAGGATGGCAAGATTGATGCCAAACTGTTTGTTGATGGCCTGCACCCGAGTGCCGATGGCTACGAGAAGGTTGTTAAAGGTTTTATCGAGAAATAGTTCTTGTATATAATGTTCAAGGGGGCTGTGCATCGCACAGCCCCCTTTGTCGTTTGTGGGTGGTTCCACGTTGAACCGAAATATAAAACATATTTCTCTGATAATCAGGTATACAATAGCGGGAACTCTATGGATTGATACCATAAAGTTCCCGTTATTTTTATGTGTGGGAGATATGTTCCCCTAGTTACTTTGTCAGTAGTTCACTTAATTCCGCATATGAAGAGACAATGTCAAATTTGAGATTGCCACCTGAAATAGATTCAAAATGTTTTCTTGCACAATCAATCTTGGACTCTTCTACACCTCGTAAGTCAGCTGATTTCATTTCATACTTTGTGGCACCTTTGGTTTCTGCTACAAAATAGACGTGTTTGACTGCTCCTTCTCGGAATGCTATCGCCCAGTCTGGATTATAATGTCCCATGGGAGTATTGATATAGAAACCACGTGGAAGTTTGGTATAGACAACCACATCTTCCTGTTTCTCCAATTGTTCTGCGAATGGTTTCTCAGTTCCCACGCTATCAACTACCACCAAATCATATAGTGATTTCACTGATTCAATGGTATTGTCACCGAGTTTGCCTCTGATAGTATTCTCTGTAAAGATCGATTCATCGAAGGTGTCATCCAGTTTATGATATTCAATATGCTTTATCACGGCAAAAGCTTTCACCTCGTT